>NZ_CP034753.1:2737663-3075327 GCF_004006235.1 Agromyces sp. LHK192 | reverse complement strand
CCCTGCGAAAGCTCGGGCGGAAGGAGCGGTTCATCGAGCCGGCGGTCCGCCTGGCCAGGCGAGGCGACCAGGTCGACGCGCTGCTCGAGGCGGTGGGCGCCGCGCTGCGGTTCGACGAGCCCGAGGACCCCGAGAGCGTCGAGCTCCAGCAGCTGCTGCGGCAGGCGGAGGCACCCGAGATCGTCCACGAGGTCATGGGGCTCGAGCGCGAGGATCCGCTGTTCGGACGGCTCGTCGCGGTCGTTCGCGCGGCGCAGGCCTGACGGCCGGCGTCGACTGGCGCTTCGGGGTGGAATCGCCTATAGTAGACCCTTGGTGCTCTGCACGCTCGGTTCGGCATGCCCCTCGGGGTGCGTCGAGGCGCGCAGCATCATCGCACGACTGATCATCCCGCACCCTAAGCGATAGTGAGGCTATGGCCAAGAAAGACGGTGTCATCGAGATCGAAGGCTCGGTCATCGAAGCGCTCCCGAACGCCATGTTCCGGGTCGAGCTGACCAACGGGCACAAGGTCCTCGCCCACATCTCGGGCAAGATGCGCCAGCACTACATCCGCATTCTCCCCGAGGACCGCGTGATCGTGGAGCTGAGCCCCTACGACCTGACCCGCGGTCGCATCGTCTATCGCTACAAGTAACGGCTGACCGGAAAGTAACGGCCCGCGGCTCTCCGCGGGTACGAGGACAGCGAACGAAGGAACACGACTGTGAAGGTCAACCCCAGCGTCAAGCCCATCTGCGACCACTGCAAGGTCATCCGCCGCCACGGCCGCGTCATGGTGATCTGCAAGTCCAACCCGCGCCACAAGCAGCGCCAGGGCTGAGCCGCGGGCGCGTGCGCCCGAGGCCTCCGACTCACAACTGAACACGAGAACGGCAACGTCAGAACCGTCGATCCGATCCGCCCGAGGGCGATCGGCTCACGGGGACACCTCGGGGAGGAGGCCCGGGCACCGGCGTTGCTCCACACCTCCACTCACTCACAGGAGAAGCCACCATGGCACGTCTGGCAGGAGTCGACATCCCGCGCGAGAAGCGCGTGGAGATCGCACTGACCTACATCTACGGCGTCGGCCGCACCCGCGCGCTGCAGACGCTCGCGGACACCGGCATCGACGGGAACATCCGCGTCAAGGACCTCAGCGACGACCAGCTCGTCGCCCTTCGCGACTACATCGAGGGCAACTACAAGGTTGAGGGCGACCTCCGCCGCGAGGTCGCAGCCGACATCCGCCGCAAGGTCGAGATCGGCTCGTACGAGGGCATCCGCCACCGCAAGGGCCTCCCGGTCCGCGGTCAGCGCACCAAGACCAACGCTCGTACCCGCAAGGGCCCGAAGCGCACCGTCGCCGGCAAGAAGAAGCCCGGCCGCAAGTAACCGCTCGTTCGCCAGTCTCAGGAGATTTCAGAAAAATGGCAGCACCCAAGGCGGCTACTCGCAAGCCGCGCAAGAAGGAAAAGAAGAACATCGCCGTGGGCCAGGCCCACATCAAGTCGACGTTCAACAACACGATCGTCTCGATCACCGACACGACCGGTGCCGTGATCAGCTGGGCCTCGTCCGGCGGCGTCGGCTTCAAGGGCTCGCGCAAGTCGACCCCGTTCGCCGCGCAGCTCGCCGCCGAGTCGGCCGCGCGCCAGGCGCAGGAGCACGGCATGAAGAAGGTCGACGTCTTCGTCAAGGGCCCGGGTTCGGGTCGTGAGACCGCGATCCGCTCGCTCCAGGCCGCAGGCCTCGAGGTCGGCAGCATCACCGACGTGACGCCCCAGGCGCACAACGGCGTCCGCCCGCCGAAGCGTCGCCGCGTCTAACTCTCCGACGCCAGTCGCCTGCCGGCGCCCGAGTGGGCGCCGGCCCGGCGGCCGGCGAGCGTTCTCTCAAACTCAAGATCCCCACACTCGCAGGTGTCATATAGCGGACACCCTGCCGAAAGGAATCACACCGTGCTGATCGCACAGCGCCCGACGCTCAACGAAGAGAACATCTCGGAGTTCCGTTCGCGGTTCGTGATCGAGCCCCTCGAGCCGGGCTTCGGTTACACCCTTGGCAACTCGCTTCGTCGCACCCTCCTCTCCTCGATCCCCGGCGCAGCCGTGACGAGCATCCGCATCGACGGCGTGCTCCACGAGTTCTCGACCGTCCCGGGTGTCCGCGAGGACGTGACGGAGATCATCCTCAACATCAAGAACCTGGTCGTCTCCAGCGAGCACGACGAGCCCATCACCGCCTACCTGCGCAAGCAGGGCGCCGGTGAGGTCACCGCCGCCGACATCTCCGCTCCGGCGGGCGTCGAGGTGCACAACCCCGAGCTGGTCATCGCGACGCTCAACGAGTCCGCGAAGTTCGAGCTCGAGCTCACCATCGAGCGCGGCCGCGGCTACGTCTCCGCGAGCCAGAACCGCAACGAGTACTCCGAGGCCGGCCAGATCCCGGTCGACTCGATCTACTCGCCGGTCCTGAAGGTCACGTACCGCGTCGAGGCCACCCGTGCCGGCGAGCGCACCGACTTCGACCGCCTCGTGGTCGACGTCGAGACGAAGCCGGCGATCTCGCCGCGCGACGCCATCGCCTCGGCCGGTCGCACGCTCGTCGAGCTCTTCGGCCTGGCGCGCGAGCTGAACACCGCGGCAGAGGGCATCGAGATCGGCCCCGCGCCGGTCGACGCCGTGCTCTCGAGCGAGCTCTCGATCCCGATCGAGGACCTCGACCTGTCGGTGCGCAGCTACAACTGCCTCAAGCGCGAGGGCATCAACACGGTGTCGGAGCTCGTCGCCCTGTCGGAGTCGCAGCTGATGAACATCCGCAACTTCGGCCAGAAGTCGGTCGACGAGGTCAAGGACAAGCTCACCGAGATGGGCCTGTCGCTGAAGGACTCGGTCCCCGGCTTCGACGGCGCCCACTTCTACACGGGCTTCGACGACGAGAACTAAGGCCTCGTAGGCCGCACCAACCCCACTACCTGGAGACAACACCATGCCGAAGCCCACGAAGGGCCCCCGCCTCGGAGGCGGACCCGCGCACGAGCGGCTGATGCTCGCGAACCTCGCCGCCGCGCTCTACACGCACAAGCGGATCACCACCACCGAGACCAAGGCCAAGCGGCTCCGCCCGCTCGCCGAGCGTCTCATCACCTTCGCCAAGCGCGGCGACCTGCACGCCCGTCGTCGGGTCCTCGCCGTGATCGGCGACAAGGCCGTCGTCCACGAGCTCTTCGCCGTGATCGCACCGCAGGTGGCCGACCGCGAGGGCGGCTACACGCGCATCACCAAGATCGGCAACCGCAAGGGCGACAACGCCCCCATGGCGGTCATCGAGCTGGTGCTCGAGCCCGTGAGCCCGAAGCAGCGCGCCGCCAAGCCCGCCGCCGAGGCCGCTCCGGCCGCCGAGGAGGCTCCGGCCGCCGAGGAGACCGAGGTCGTCGAGGAGACCGCGACCGACGAGACCGCGGAGGTCGAGGAGACCGAGGCTGCCGCCG
Source organism: Agromyces sp. LHK192 (assembly GCF_004006235.1). Taxonomy (NCBI): domain Bacteria; kingdom Bacillati; phylum Actinomycetota; class Actinomycetes; order Micrococcales; family Microbacteriaceae; genus Agromyces; species Agromyces sp. LHK192. The sequence continues at coordinate 3,071,852 of NZ_CP034753.1, read as the reverse complement.
AAGAGGCTCCCGTCGAGGAGCCGGCGAAGTAATCTCGCTGCACTGCACGTGAAGGGCCCCGGGCGACCGGGGCCCTTCCGCGTCCCTCGGGCGGGCGCCGGGCCCGCCTAAGCTTGGGACCATGTCGACCCCCGTACCGCCCGCCGTGGACGAGGCCGCCGGTGCCGCGGCCGGTGCCGCGGCGGCGGAGCAGTCGGACGCCGCCGTGCGGATCCGGCTCGGGGTCTCGTACGACGGGACCGCGTTCAACGGGTGGAGCCGGCAGCCGGGGCTGCGCACCGTGCAGGGCGTGCTCGAGGCTGCTCTCGGAACGCTGTTCCGCCGGTCCGGCTTCGCGCCCCGACTGACGGTCGCCGGCCGGACCGATGCCGGCGTCCATGCGCTCGGGCAGGTCGCGCACCTGGACGTTCCGGCGGCCGCGCTCGAGGAGATCATGCGTCCCCGCCGCGGCGACGCCGACCGGGGCATCCCGACCGGCCCGGCCTCGGTGCTGCTGCGGCGACTGACCGGCATCCTCGGGGCATCCGACGCCGATGTCGTGGTGACCGGCGCCGCGGTCGCGCCGCCGGGCTTCGACGCCCGGTTCTCGGCCGTGTGGCGGCGGTACGAGTACCGCGTCGCCGACCAGCGTGCCGCCCGCGATCCGCTCGCGCGGAACCGGACGGTCTGGTTCCCCCGCGAGCTCGACGTCGAGGCGATGGATGCCGCGGCCCGCTCGCTCACCGGCCTCCACGACTTCGCTGCGTACTGCAAGCCGCGCGAGGAGGCGACGACGATCCGCACGCTCCAGGGATACTCGTGGGAGCGGCGGGCCGAGGACGGCGTGCTCGTCGCCCGGCTGCAGGCCGACGCCTTCTGCCATTCCATGGTGCGGGCGCTCGTCGGAGCCTGCGTCGCCGTGGGCGAGGGGCGCCTCGACGACGCGGCTCCCGCCGCACTGCTCGCGGCGGGAGAGCGCACGAGCGCGTTCAAGGTGATGCCGGCGAAGGGGTTGGTGCTCACGGAGGTCGGGTACCCGGACGACGCCGAGCTCGCGGCGCGCGCCGCGCAGACGCGGGCGCGACGTGAATTGCGTGTCGAGGGAGTCATCGGCTAAGATTGCTCTTTGGTGCCGTCACTGCGCGGCATCCGATGTTGAGCCCTCCACCGGGAATCGTTCACCTGCATCGCACGCGAACGCCCAACGGAGTGGGATTCACGAACCCCTCACTCGATCAGAAAGCAGCACTACTGTGACGCGCACCTACACCCCGAAGCAGAGCGAGATCCAGCGCGACTGGCTCGTCATCGACGCCACCGACGTCGTGCTCGGCCGCCTCGCCAGCCACTCCGCCGCACTCCTGCGCGGCAAGCACAAGGCGATCTTCGCGAACCACGTCGACACCGGCGACTTCGTCATCATCGTCAACGCCGACAAGGTCGCCCTGACCGGCCAGAAGCTCGAGCAGAAGAAGGCGTACCGCCACTCCGGCTACCCGGGCGGCCTCAAGGCCGTCGGCTACGCCGAGCTCCTCGAGAAGAACCCGGTCCGCGCCGTCGAGAAGGCGATCCGCGGCATGCTCCCCAAGAACTCGCTCGGCCGTCAGCAGCTCAAGAAGCTGAAGGTCTACGCCGGCCCGGAGCACCCGCACCAGGCTCAGCAGCCGAAGACGTACACCCTCACCCAGGTCGCCCAGTAGCCCGGCGCCGACGCGAAGAAGGATTCAGAGACACCATGGCGAAGATCGCAGACCAGATCGACCAGGCTCCTGAGAGCTACTCCACCGAGACCCCGGCCTCGGAGGCCCCCTCGGCTCCCCGCCCCGTGCTGAACGTCTCGGGCGCGGCCGTCGGCCGTCGCAAGGAGGCCATCGCGCGCGTGCGCGTCGTCCCCGGCTCGGGCGCCATCACGGTCAACGGCCGTGAGTTCGCGGACTACTTCCCGAACAAGCTCCACCAGCAGCTCATCACCGACCCGTTCACCGTGCTCGAGCTCTCCGGCTCGTACGACGTGGTCGCCCGCATCACCGGTGGCGGCCCCTCGGGCCAGGCCGGCGCGCTCCGACTCGCGATCGCCCGCGCGCTCAACGAGATCGACCGCGAGAACAACCGCCCGACCCTCAAGAAGGCCGGCTTCCTCACGCGCGACGCGCGCGTGATCGAGCGCAAGAAGGCCGGTCTCAAGAAGGCCCGCAAGGCGCCGCAGTTCTCGAAGCGCTGAGTCTGGCTCGGACGCAGAGCTCGATGCCTCGGCTCTTCGGAACCGACGGGGTCCGGGGCCTGGCCAACCGTGAACTCACGGCTGACCTGGCCCTGGGCCTCGCCCAGGCCGCCGCGGCGGTCCTCACCCAGGGGCGGCACGCCGACGCGAACCGCGCCGCGGGACGCCGCCCGGTTGCGGTCGTCGCGCGCGATCCACGCGTCTCCGGCGAATTCCTCACCGCCGCCGTCGCAGCCGGCCTCGCATCCTCGGGTGTCGACGTGCTCGACGCAGGAGTCATCCCGACGCCGGCGACCGCGTTCCTCATCGACAGCATCGGCGCCGACTTCGGCGTCATGATCTCGGCTTCGCACAATCCCGCGCCAGACAACGGCATCAAGTTCTTCTCATTCGGCGGCACGAAGCTGCCCGACGAGGTCGAAGACCGTATCGAGAGCTACCTCGGCCGGCAGAAGCTCGCGCCCATCGGCGACGGCGTCGGCCGCATCCAGCGCTTCGCGGATGCCGAGGACCGCTACGTCGTCCACCTGCTCGGCACGCTGCCGCACCGGCTCGACGGGCTCAAGGTCGTGCTCGACTGCGCCCACGGCGCCGCGGCCGGCGTCTCGCCGGAGACGTTCAAGGACGCCGGCGCAGAGGTCGTCGTCATCGGCGCCGACCCCGACGGCACCAACATCAACGACGGCGTGGGTTCGACCCACCTCGAAGGCCTGCAGCGGGCGGTCGTCGAGCACGGCGCCGACCTCGGCATCGCGCACGACGGCGACGCCGACCGCTGCCTCGCCGTCGACGCCGACGGGAACGTGGTCGACGGCGACCAGATCATGGCGATCCTCGCGCTCTCGATGCAGCAGCGCGGCACGCTCACCGACGACACGCTCGTCGTCACCGTCATGTCGAACCTCGGCCTGAAGCGCGCGATGGCCGCCAACGGCATCCGCGTCATCGAGACCAAGGTCGGCGACCGCTACGTGCTCGAGGCGCTCGGCGCGCACGGGCTGGCGCTCGGCGGCGAGCAGTCGGGCCACGTCATCATGAGCGAGTTCGCGACCACCGGCGACGGCGTGCTCACGGGACTGCACCTGGCCGCGGAAGTCGCCCGGACCGGACGGTCGCTCGCCGACCTCGCGTCGGCCATGACCGTCTTCCCGCAGGTGCTCGTGAACGTGCGCGGCGTCGACCACCACGCGATGGCCGACGACGAGGGCATCGCCGACGCCGTCGCGCGGGTCGAGGCCGAGCTCGGCGACTCCGGTCGCGTGCTGCTGCGCCCGTCGGGCACCGAGCCGATGGTTCGCGTCATGGTCGAGGCATCCGACGAGGCGTCCGCGCAGCGATACGCCGACGAACTGGCCGCCGTCGTGCGGGAGCGACTCCCGCTCTGAGCGGCGCGCCACCGTGTCGCGGCGCCGGCCGGTTCCGCCGCTTCGACGTGCGTTCGCGCGTCAGAGCTTGCGCAGGAGCACGCTCGACACCGTGTGGTCGGCGCTCTTGCGAAGCACGAGCGTCGCGCGCGACCGCGTCGGCCGGATGTTCTGCAGCAGGTTCGGCTCGTTGATCGTCCGCCAGATCTCGGCGGCGCGAGCCCGCGCCTCGGGTTCCGACAGCGACGCGTACCGGTGGAAGTACGACTTCGGGTTCGCGAACGCACCCCGCTGCAGCTTCAGGAACCGCTCCTCGTACCAGTTCGCGATGTCGCGGGTGCGCGCGTCGACGTAGATGGTGAAGTCGAAGAGGTCGCTGACCGCGAGTCGATGACCCGGCGCCGCGGGCTGCAGCACGTTGAGGCCTTCGACGATGAGCACGTCGGGCCGCCGCACGGTGATCTGCGCGTCGGGGACGATGTCGTACGCGAGGTGGGAGTAGAACGGCGAGCGCACCTCCGCTGCCCCGGACTTCACCTCGCTGACGAATCGGAGGAGCGAACGCCGGTCGTACGACTCGGGGAAGCCCTTCCGGGTCATCAGGCCCCGGCGCTCGAGCTCGGCGTTCGGAAACAGGAACCCGTCGGTCGTGACGAGTTCGACGCGGGGGGTGTGCTCCCAGCGGGCGAGGAGTTCGCGCAGCAGTCGCGCGATCGTCGACTTGCCGACCGCGACCGAACCCGCGACGCCGATCACGAACGGCGTGCTCTCGCTGCGCTCCCGGAGGAACTCGCTCGTGACGCGGTGCAGCGACTTCGTGCCGCCGACGTAGAGGTTGAGCAGGCGCGACAGCGGGAGGTAGACCTCGGCGACCTCGCGCGGGTCGAGCGGTTCGCCGAGTCCCCTGAGCTGGACGATCTCGGTCTCGGTGAGCGGCGCCGGGATCGACGGCGCGAGCGCCGCCCAATCCGCCCGATCGAGTTCGATGAACGGCGACAGCTGTCCGCCGGCCGGCGACTGGCGATCCAACACCCCGGCAGTCTACCGGCGGGGCTCGCCGGCCGAGCGCACAGGCCCCGCGGGTAGGATCGAGCCCATGTGTGGAATCGTCGGATACGTCGGCGCTCGCGAGAGCCTCGACGTCCTCATGGGGGGCCTTCGCCGCCTCGAATACCGCGGCTACGACTCGGCGGGCGTCGCGGTGATCGACGACGACGGCAACCTCGAGACGGCCAAGCGGGCGGGCAAGCTGCAGGTGCTCGCCGACGAGTTGGAGCGGCATCCGCTCGCTCCGGGCACCACGGGGATCGGGCACACCCGGTGGGCGACGCACGGCGGACCGACCGACCGGAACGCGCACCCGCACCTGGGCGACGACGGGCGGCTGGCGCTCATCCACAACGGCATCATCGAGAACTTCGCGGAGCTGAAGCAGGAACTGCTCGACGAGGGCTTCGCCTTCGAGTCCGAGACCGACACCGAGGTCGCCGCGGTGCTGCTCGGGCGGGAGGTGCGCGAGCACGGCGACCTGCGCGAGGCGTTCCGCCGCACGGTCGGGCGCCTCGAGGGCGCGTTCACGCTGCTCGCGGTGCACCGCGACGAGCCCGGCCTGGTGGTCGGCGCCCGGCGGAACTCGCCGCTCGTCATCGGCCTCGGGGAGGGCGAGAACTTCCTCGGCTCGGATGTCGCGGCATTCGTCGAGTTCACCAAGCGCGCCGTCGCGATCGGGCAGGACCAGATCGTCGCCATCACGGCCGACGGGGTGACCGTCACGGACTTCGACGGCACGCCGGTCGAGGTCGAGCCGTTCGAGGTCGCGTGGGACGCGACCGCCGCGGAGAAGGGCGGCTGGTCCTCCTTCATGCGCAAGGAGGTCCACGAGCAGCCGGACGCCGTCGCGAACACGATCCGCGGACGGATCTCCGAGGGCCAGGTGGTGATCCCCGAGCTCGAGTCCTTCGGCGACGACCTGCTCCGGGGCATCCGGCGCATCACGGTCATCGCCTGCGGCACGGCCGCCTACGCCGGGATGGTCGCGAAGTACGCGATCGAGCAGTGGGCGCGGGTGCCGGTCGACGTCGAGCTGAGCCACGAGTTCCGGTACCGGGACCCGGTGCTCGAGTCGGACACGCTGGTCGTGTCCATCTCGCAGTCGGGCGAGACGATGGACACGCTGATGGCCGTGAAGTACGCCAGGGAACAGGGCGCGCGCACGATCTCGATCTGCAACACGCAGGGCGCGACGATCCCGCGCGAGTCCGACGGCGTCGTGTACACGCATGCCGGCCCCGAGGTCGCCGTCGCGTCGACGAAGGCGTTCGTGGCGCAGATCACGGCGCTCTACCTCTTCGGGCTGCACCTGGCTCGGGTCCGCGGCACGCTGGACGCCGCGCAGATCGTCGAGGAGCTGGACGAACTCCAGGCGATCCCCGGCAAGCTCGAGACGGTCCTCGGCGAGTCCGAGCGGGTCGCGCAGCTCGCGCACTGGATGGCCGACACGCGCTCGGTCCTCTTCCTCGGGCGCCACGTCGGCTATCCGATCGCACTCGAGGGGGCGCTCAAGCTCAAGGAGCTCGCGTACATCCACGCCGAGGGGTTCGCCGCCGGCGAGCTCAAACACGGTCCCATCGCGCTCATCGAGCCGGGCCAGCCGGTGTTCGTGGTGGTGCCGAGCCCGCGCGGGTCGCAGGCGCTGCATCCGAAGGTCGTGTCGAACATCCAGGAGATCCGTGCGCGCGGTGCGCGGGTCATCGCCATCGCGGAGGCCGGTGACGCGGCGGTGCTGCCGTTCGCCGACGAGGTCATCCGCATTCCGCTCGCGTCCCCGCTGTTCGAGCCGCTGCTCGCGGTCGTGCCGCTGCAGGTGTTCGCGATGGAACTGTCGCAGGCGAAGGGCCTCGACGTCGACCAGCCGCGGAACCTAGCCAAGTCCGTCACCGTGGAGTGAACGGGGCGCGAGGGTGATCGGAGACGGGGCGTTGTTCGGAGGTCGGCGGTGATCGCGGGCATCGGCATCGACGTCGTCGACATCGCCCGGTTCGAGCGGTCGATCGAGCGGACGCCGCGACTCGTCGAGCGGCTGTTCGCTGAGAGCGAACGCCGGCGTCCGGCCCGCTCCCTCGCCGCCAGGTTCGCCGCGAAAGAGGCCCTGATCAAGGCGCTCGGCGGGGCATCCGTCATCCGCTGGCACGACATGCGGATCGTCCAGGACGCCGACGGGAACCCCGACTTCGCGCTCACCGGCGCGCTCGCCGAGCACGTCGGCACGCTCGGCATCGACCGGGTGCACCTCTCGATGAGCCACGACGCCGGCATCGCCAGCGCGTTCGTCGTACTCGAGCGACTCGACGACGGCGGCCGGCGATGAGCGGGACGGACCCCTCGGATGCCGCGACGCCGGATGCCGCGACGCCGGATGCCACGACGCCGGATGTCGCCGCCCGCGCCCGCCCGTTGCGCGAGGCCGTGATCGACCTCGACGCGATCACGGCGAACGTGCGCCGGGTGGCCGACCGGGTCGCCCCGGCGGCGGTCATCGCGGTGGTGAAGGCGAACGGCTACGGCCACGGCGCGGCCGAGGTCGCGCGGGCCGCGCTCTCGGGCGGCGCCGCCGGGCTCGGGGTCGCCGACCTGGACGAGGCGTACGCGTTGCGAGCGGCGGGCATCGACTCGCGGGTCATCGCCTGGCTGCACGACCCGTTCGCGGAGTTCGCACCGGCGATCAGAGCCGGGATCGACGTGGGCGTGTCGAGCCGCGAGCAGCTCGAGCGCGTCGCGGACGCTGCGGTCGCCGTCGGCCGACCGGCCGCCGTGCACCTGAAGGTCGACACCGGGCTCAGCCGGAACGGCGTGCCCGAACCCGAGTGGCCGGCCGTGTGCGCGCGGGCCTCCGAGCTCGAGCATGCCGGATCGATCCGCGTCGTCGGGGTGTTCAGCCACTTCGCGAACACCTCCCGCGACGTGGATGCCGCCCAGCTCGCGGTGTTCGACCGGGCGGTTGAGGCCGCGCGCAGCGCAGGCCTCGACCCCGCGCTCCGCCACATCGCCTCGTCGGAGGAGGCGTGGCGCGACCCGGACGCCCGGTACGACGCGGTGCGGATCGGCATCGCGATGTACGGGCTCACGCCGTTCGGCGACGGCACCACCGCGACCGCGCTCGGACTCGTCCCCGCGATGACCCTGCGCACGCGGGTCGCCGCGGTGCGTCGGGTCGAACCCGGGGCCGGGGCGTCCTACGGCCACCTGTGGACCGCGGATCGGGCGACGACGCTCGCGCTCGTGCCGGTCGGCTACGCCGACGGCCTGCCGCGGCACGCCAGCGAGCGGGGCGCGCACGTGACGATCCGCGGACGCCGCCACCCGATCGTCGGGAGGATCGCGATGGACCAGTGCATCGTCGACGTCGGCGACGACGAGGTGGGGCTGGGCGACGAGGTGGTCGTGTTCGGGGATCCGGCGACCGGTGCGCCGACGGCCGACGAACTGGCCGAGGCCGCGGGCACCATCGGCTACGAGGTCGTCACGCGCGTCGGGCCGAGGGTCGTGCGCACCCACGTCGGCGGAGCGGAACGCTGATGCGCTTCGAAGCGCCCGACACCGAGGCCATGGAACGGTTCGGTCGCGAGCTCGGGCGGGCGCTGCGCGCCGGCGACCTCGTGGTGCTCACCGGGCCGCTCGGTGCCGGCAAGACCACGCTCACCCGCGGCATCGGCGACGGGCTCGGCATCCGCGGTCCGGTGCAGTCGCCGACCTTCGTGCTCGCGCGCACGCACCCCAACCTGGGAGACGGGGCCCCGCTCGTGCACGTCGACGCCTACCGCCTCGGCTCCGCCGCGGAGCTCGAGGACCTCGACCTCGACTTCGATCGCTCGGTCGTGGTCGTGGAGTGGGGCGCCGGCCTGCTCGACGGCGTCAGCGAGTCGTGGCTGGAGATCGTGATCGAGCGCCGGGTCGGCGGCGAACCCGCCGGCCGGGGCGCCGGCGCAGCCGATCACGAAGACCTCGATGCCGACGAGCCGCGCGTCGTGACCGCGGTCGGGCACGGCCCCCGCTGGGCCGGGACGGCCTTCGAGGTCGCGCCCGACGCCGCCCCGACGCCGGGCGGCACCGCGCAGCCCGGCGCGTAGGCTGGAACCATGCTGCTCGCGATCGACACGTCGACCGGAACCTCGGTCGCGGTCGTCGACCACGACGGCGGCATCCTCGCCGAGCACTCGACCGACGACGCGATGCGCCACGCCGAGGTCGTCGGCGCGTTCATCCGCGACGCCCTCGACGATGCCGGCGTGGCGCCGACCGCGCTCGCCGGCGTCGCCGCAGGGATGGGCCCGGGGCCCTTCACCGGCCTGCGCGTGGGCATCGCCGCGGCGCATGCGTTCGCGATCGGCATCGGCCGGGCCCTCGTGCCGGTCCCGAGCCATGACGCGATCGCGTGGGCCTGGATGCTCGAGCACGGCCCGGGCCGGGTCCAGGTCGTCACCGACGCCAGGCGCCGCGAATCCGCGGTCTCGGAGTACGACGGCCTCGACGACGCCGGACTCCCGGTGCGCCTCGCCGGCCCGGCGCTGTTCCCGCGCGACGAGGTGCCCCTGCACGCGGTCCGCCACGACGCCTCGCTCGTCCGAGCCGGCGCCGTCGGCATGCTCGCCGAACTCGCGTTCGCCGCGGGGCGCCTGCCGCTCGCCGCCGACGAGCCGATGTACCTCCGCGCGCCCGACGTGACGCCGTCGGCCGGCAAGCAGGTGCTGCGATGAGCCGGATGCTCCGCCGGGCCGGCATCGCCGACCTCGACGGCATCATGGCCATCGAGCGGGCGACCTTCCCCGAGGACGCCTGGAGCGACGAGATGATGCGACGGGAGCTCGAGCAGGAGCACGGTCACTACCTCGTCGTCGTCGACGACGAGGAGCCGGGCACGGTGCTCGCCTATGCCGGGCTGCTCGCGGCCCGCGGTTCCGGTGAGGGCGACATCCAGACCATCGCGGTCGACGAGCGGTTGCGCGGGCTCGGCATCGGGCGAGCGCTCATGCAGGCGCAGGTCGCCGAGGCGCGCCGCCGCGGCGCCGAGCGGCTCTTCCTCGAGGTGCGCGCCGACAACGAGGCCGCCCACCGCCTGTACCGATCCCTCGGCTTCGTCGACCTCGCCGTGCGGCCGCGGTACTACCGCGACGGCGCCGACGCGGTCAGCATGCGGCTCGACATCCCGCCGGTGACGACCACGACGGCGGATGCCCCGGGTGCGCCCGCCGCAGCCGCCACGGCCGTGGATCGTCCCGTCCCGACCGAGGAGGCACCGTGAACCGCGAGGCCCCGCTCGTCCTCGGAATCGAGACGAGCTGCGACGAGACGGGCATCGGCATCGTTCGCGGCACCGACCTGCTCGCCAACGTCATCGCCTCATCGATGGAGGAGCACGCACGCTACGGCGGCGTCGTCCCCGAGGTGGCCGCACGCGCCCACCTCGAGGCGCTCGGCCCGACGCTGCAGCAGGCGCTCGCCGAGGCATCCGTCTCGCTCGACGACCTGGACGCGGTCGCGGTGACGAGCGGGCCAGGCCTCGCCGGAGCGCTCATGGTCGGCGTGGGCGCCGCCAAGGGACTCGCGCTCTCGCTCGGCAAGCCCCTCTACGCGGTGAATCACCTCGTCGGGCACGTCGGCGCCGACCTGCTGGACTCCGACGCGCCACTCGAGACGCCGACGGTCGCATTGCTCGTCTCCGGCGGGCACACGTCGCTCCTGCTCGTGCGAGACCTCGTCTCCGACGTCGAGTTGCTCGGCGAGACCATCGACGACGCGGCCGGCGAGGCATTCGACAAGGTGGCGCGGCTCCTCGGCCTCCCGTACCCGGGCGGCCCCGAGATCGACCGGGCCGCCATCGGCGGCGATCCGGCCGCCATCCGGTTCCCGCGCGGGCTCACGAAGCCGAAGGACCTCGAACGGCACCGGTACGACTTCAGCTTCTCCGGGCTCAAGACCGCGGTCGCCAGGTGGGTCGAGCAGCGCCGTGCAGCCGGAGAACCCGTGCCCATGGCCGACGTCGCGGCGAGCTTCCGCGAGGCGGTCGTCGACGTGCTCGTCGGCAAGGCGCTCGCCGCGTGCGCCGACCTCGGCGTGCCGCGCCTGCTGCTCGGCGGCGGCGTCGTCGCCAACGCCCGGCTTCGGGCGGTGGCGGAGGAGCGGGCCGCCGCCGCGGGCGTCGAGCTGCGGATCCCGCCGCTGTCCCTGTGCACCGACAACGGTGCGATGATCGCCGCCCTCGGTGCGCAGCTGGTGATGGCCGGGCGGGCGCCGTCCGAGCTCGGGTTCGGCGCGGACTCGACGCTGCCGGTCACCGACATCCGCGTGTGACGCACGGGGAGTGCTCCCCTCGCGGCGGGCGAGCGGGTCGCGCTAGGGTGAACGCGAGGGGCGGGGATGTCGCGCGCGATCGCGCACCGCATCGTGCCGCCGAATTCCGCAGCATCCGAAGGAGCCGCACGTGACCGACCCGAACGCACCTGGGCAGCCGACTCCGCCGGCGAACGGCACCCCCGCGGCGCCTCCGCCGTACGGCGGCGCCCCCGTGCCGCCGCCTGCGCCGCCCGCCGCGCCGGCGTACGGCGCTCCTGCCGGTGGGCAGCAGCCGTACGGTGCGCCGGCGTACGGGGCTCCGGCATACGGGGCTCCCGCATACGGGGCGCCGGCCTACGGCGGCCCGCCCGCCGCGCCGCGCACGAACGTGCTGGCGATCGTCTCGCTCGTCTCGGCGTTCTTCATCTCGCTCGCGGCGATCATCACGGGCCACATCGCCCTCAACCAGATCAAGAAGACCGGTGAGAACGGGCGCGGACTCGCGATCGCCGGCCTCATCATCGGCTACGTCGGACTGGTCGCGGGGATCATCTTCTTCGTCGTCTACGTCGTGATCATCATCGGCCTCGCCGCGACGTCCGGTGTGACCACCTACTGAGATACGGCTCGCATCGAGAGGGAGGGACCGACATGACCGATCCGAAGGAACCCGGCGAGCAGCCCGAGGTGCCGGCCGGCGAAGCTGCGGGGGAGCCGACGAGCGCCTCCGAGGCGGCCGCCGTGTCAGAGCCGCCTGCCGTTTCCGAGCCGCCCGCCGTGCCCGAGCCGCCCGCGGCTGCATCGGCGGAACCACCGAGCGTGCCGGAGCCGCCTGCGGTGTCCGAGCCGGCCGTGGCCGCGTCGGCGGAACCGCCGAGCGTGCCGGAGCCGCCTGCGGCGCCGGAACCGCCCGCGGTGCCCGAGCCGCCCGCCGCGCCGGAACCGCCTGCCGCTCCCGAGCCGCCCGCGTACACGGCACCCGAGGCGCCGGCCTTCGCCGCGGCCGCAGGGGCCGCGGCGGCACCGCAGCCGCGGCCGCAGCCGGCCTACGGTGCGCCCGCAGGCCAGCCGGCCTACGGCGCCCCGACGCCGCCGGCCGCGCCGCCCGCGTACGGGTCACCCGCCTACGGCGCGCCGGTCGCGCCCGCGAAGCCGACCCCGGTGTTCAGCCTCATCTCACTGATCGCCGGCATCGTCGGCGTCGTGTTCTCGCTCGCCGTCGTATGGATCCCGTTCGTCGGCGGCATCCTCCAGCTGTTCGTCCCGGCAGCGGCAGTGGTGCTCGGCTTCATGGGCAAGAAGAAGGAACCGCAGGCGAGGGGCATGTGGTTGACCGGCATCATCCTGGGCTTCGTCGGCATCGCCATCGGCCTGCTGTCGATCCTGCTCTGGGCGCTGACCTTCGCCGCGATCGGCTCCAACCCCTACACCTACTGAGCGCTCCGATGAACGACGGACGCCACGAGGTCCCGCCCGACGGCGGGACCTCCGGCCCGTCGCCGGAACCCGCCCCGGCGGACGACGACTTCATCCGCGCGCCGATCCCGCCCGATCCGCTCGTCGACCGTGCCGCCGAATCCGACCCGCTCGCGCCCTACCGCCCCGGCGGTGCCACGCTGCAGGCCGACGACGCGATGCTGCAACCGGACGGACCCGGCCGCGAGTTCGAGGAGAACTTCGACACCGGGCGCCTGCAGCAGCTGCCGACCGGTCAGCTGCTCATCGTGCACCGCGCAGCGCCGGCACCCGCTCCGGCCGACATCGAAGAGGAAGACGTCCAGCGACGGGTCTACAGCTGGGTCGGCGCGGTCACCGGATCGATCGGAGCCGTCGCGTCGCTCTTCGTCGGCTGGATGCTCCCGCTGACGTTCGTCGCGATCATCTTCGGAGTGCTGGGGCTGCGCCGCGAGGAATCGGGGCGCACGCTCGCCTTCGTCGCGATCGGAACCGGCGTCACCGGGCTCGTGTTCTCGGCGGTCTGGATCGGCTACTACGCCATCGTCTACGGCGCGCTGCCGAGCTGACGTACGAAGGCTGGATCGGCGCGGTGCTGCCGGCGCGCATCGTGTACGGCGCGCTGCCGAGCTGACGTACGAAGGCTGGATCGGCGCGCTGCCGAGCTGACGCGTCAGCGGGGTACGCCCGCTCAGATCCGCTCGACGAGCAGGGTCACCCGCCGTCCGCCCTCCCGGGTGATCACGATGGTGGCGGATTCGCCACCGCGGAGGCGGAGCTTCGAGCGCAGGGTCGCCGGATCCACGTCGACCCCTCGCTTCTTGATCTCGAGCGTGCCGATCCGGCGCTCGGCGAGGGCCTGGCGCAGCTGCCGCTCGTCATTGGGTAGTCGCTCGAGCACGCGGAACCCTCGGGCGAAGGATGAGTCGACGGCGCGGTCCGCGGTGATCCACGCGATGCCGTCGGAGAGCATCCACCCGCCCATCGACCGCGCGAGATCGCCGATCAGCCGTGCACGGATGACTGCGCCGTCAGGCTCGTACAGGAAGTCGCCGAGCGGGCCGGTCGGGGCATCCTCACTGTCGGCGCCCGCGGTCAGCTCGGCCGCCTGGTCGCCGCGGATGACGAGCGCCGCACGCCCGACACCCGGGCGCGCCACCGGGCCGAACCAGACGCCGAGCTCGACGACATCCCCGTCGACTGACACCCACTGCGCTTCGGTTCCCGACGGGATCACCTCGCGGTCGGTGCCCGGCCCCAGCTTCACGCCCACCGCCATGCGGTCGGCGAGGCCGTACGCGAAGTCGAGCGATGGCGTGTAGTCGGAAGGATCGGCCAGACGGGTCGTCCTGCCGCCCGCGGTGGTCCGGCGAGCGGGATCGAGCCAGGCGCCGCCGATGCCGCCGAGCGGCACCTCCTCCGCGCGGGCGTGCAGCACTCGGGCCCGCACGAACGGCGTGAGGTTGAACGAGGCGATGGCTGCGGTCACCTCGTCGGCCTCGGCGGCGGTCACCTCGAGGTCGACGGCGGCCATCGCGAGGGAGTCGCCGCCGATGCCGCAGCCGAGGTCGGCGACGTGTCCGATGCCCGCCCGGGCGAAGCGCCCGGCGTGCAGGGCGGCCACCTTGAGGCGTGTCGCCTGCTCGAGGCCGGCTTCGGTGAAGAGCATCCGCTGCGCGAACTCGCCGAACTTCGCCCGGGCGCGGGTGCGGAGCCTGGCCTGGCTGAGGACCGCCGCGACGAGGCCGGGGGAGTGGCCGTCCTTGCGCAGGTCGGCGACCAGGCGCACGACGTCGGCCTTCGAGTCCCACTCGGGCATGGCGTCCAGCAGGTGCAGGCCCTCGGGCGAGAGCAGTTCGACGAGCTCGGCGCGATCCACCCGGCAACGCTAGCACCGAGGTCCGCTGGCACTCACGTTGCATGAGTGCCAGAGACTGCCTACACTCGGTATTAGCACTCTCGCACTGAGGCTGCTAACCCAGTCTTCGTCAAGACAGCACCTATCTCACAGAAAAGGGGTCAACCGTGTCGGTTTCCATCAAGCCGCTCGAGGATCGCATCGTCATCAAGCAGGTCGAGGCCGAGCAGACCACCGCCTCCGGTCTGGTGATCCCCGACACCGCGAAGGAGAAGCCCCAGGAGGGCGAGGTCGTCGCGGTGGGCCCGGGCCGCATCGACGACAACGGCAACCGTGTTCCGCTCGACGTCGCAGTCGGCGACAAGGTCATCTACTCGAAGTACGGCGGCACCGAGGTCAAGTTCGGCGGCGAGGACTTCCTCGTCCTGTCGGCTCGCGACGTGCTCGCGGTCGTCGTTCGCTGATCACGACGCACTCCACGAGGGCCGGTCACCGTCTGGTGACCGGCCCTCGTCGCGTCCGGGGCACCGGATGCCTCGGCTTCGATGCCCGCGGGACGTCGTGCCGGCCGCAGGCACGGGATACTGCGGCGGATGCCTGCCGCGTCGGCGGGCGCGCGTAGGCTGCATCGGTGAGCTCCTCCTCGTCCGACGCCGGTGCGATCGCCCGCCCGGCACCCGCGCAGGGCGGCGCGGGCTACGCGTACGCCGTCGCCGCCTACCTGCTCTGGGGCATCCTGCCCGTGTACTTCCTCGCGCTCGCCCCGACGGGGCCCTTCGAGATCGTGGCATGGCGCATCCTGCTCTCCCTCGTCTTCTGCGCGCTCCTGCTGACCGTCACGCGTGCGTGGAAGGTCTTCGGCGGGCTGCTGCGCGACCGCCGCGTGGTGCTCACGATGGGTCTCGCCGGCGTGCTCATCTTCGTGAACTGGCAGACCTACGTCTACGCGACGCTCTCCGGGCAGGTGGTCGAGGCCGCCCTCGGGTACTTCATCAATCCGATCGTCACCGTCTTCCTCGGCGTCCTCGTGCTGCGCGAGCGGCTCCGAGTCACCCAATGGATCGCCGTCGGAATCAGCATCGTCGCGGTCATCGTGCTCGCCATCGGCTACGGCCGGCTCCCGTGGATCGCGCTCGTCCTCGCCTTCTCGTTCGGCCTGTACGGGCTGATCAAGAAGCGCGTGGGGCCGAAGGTCGACGCCGTCTCGGGGCTTACGCTGGAGACCGCGTGGCTCGCGCCGGTCGCGGCGGTCCAGCTCGTCGTCGTCGCGGCGACCTCGGGAGGCCTCACGCTCGGGGGTCACGGCGCGTGGCATGCGACCCTGCTGCTGCTCGCCGGCGCCGTCACGGCCGTCCCACTCCTGCTCTTCGCCGCGGCGTCGAGGCGGCTCCCGCTCACGCATCTCGGATTCATCCAGTACTTCGCCCCGTTCATCCAGTTCCTGGTCGGCGTCTACGTGCTCCACGAGTCGATGCCGCCCGAGCGATGGGTCGGATTCGGGCTGGTGTGGCTGGCGCTCATCGTGCTGACGGTCGACCTCGCTCGGAACGCCCGTGCCGCGCGCCGGGAGCTGGTCGAGCCCGTCTGATCCGCTCCGCGGAGGTCGCGCGCCACCCGAAGTGGGGGCGCGCGATCGTTGCGTTCGGGCGGTTCGCCGCGCGTGGCTTCGTGCGCCGACCCGGTGGAATGTGACGCAAATGTAACGTTTCGGCGGGTGTTATCGGGTTGTGACCGGAATCCGTTGTTGGGATGCCGCCCCCGAACGTACTGTGACAGGACGGCGTCCCCGTTGCGGGGCGCATCAGAACCAATTCCTTCAGTCCCAAGGAGCAACATGAGCGTTTTCGGCACATCCCGCCCCGCTCGTTCGCGTGGCAAGGTCTGGACGGGCGTCGCGGTCACCGCGGCCAGCGCCCTCCTCCTGTCGGCCTGTGCGAGCGGCGACACGGATTCATCGGGTGGGGAGAGCCAGGGTCCCCGTGAGGAGCTGGCGCTCACGATCGGTACTGCCCTGCCGCAGACCGGCAACCTCGCCTTCCTCGGCCCGCCCGAGGAAGCCGGCGTCGCCTACGCGACGGCCCAGATCAACGAGGTCACCGACACGACCGGCCTGACGCTCGACGTCGTCTACGGCGACTCCGGCGACACCGACAACAAGGCCTACGAGACCGAGATCCCCCGCCTCCTCGGCGAGGACGTCTCGGCCATCATCGGCGCCGCGTCGTCGGGCACGTCGCTGCAGTTCATCGACCAGGTCACCGGTGCCGGCGTCATCCAGTTCTCGCCGGCGAACACGTCCGACGCGTTCACCACGTACGACGACAACGGCCTGTACTTCCGTACCGCGCCGTCCGACGTGCTGCAGGGCGAGGTGCTCGGCAACCTGATCGCCGAGGACGGCAACCAGACGCTCGGCCTCATCGTGCTGAACGACTCGTACGGCACCGGTCTCGCGAAGTACGTCACCGAGGCCTTCGAGGCTGCCGGCGGCGAGGTCGTCGCGGCCCCGACGTACAACACGGGTGACACCACGTTCGACGCCCAGATCGGCGAGGTCCTCGCGGCCGACCCCGACGCGATCGCCCTGATCACGTTCGACGAGGTCTCGACGATGCTCCCCAGCCTCTTCGGGCAGTTCCCGGCCGACAAGCTCTACTTCGTCGACGGCAACCTGAAGAACTTCGAGGAGGGCACCTTCCCCGCCGGTTCGCTGACCGGTGCGAAGGGCACGCTGCCGGGCCTGTCGATCGACTCGATCTCGGACTTCACCGGTGAGCTGGACGCCTTCCTCGAAGAAGAAGGCACCCCGGCGCTCGAGGACTACAGCTACGCTGCCGAGTCCTTCGACGCGACCGTGCTGCTCGCGCTGGCCGCGCTTGCCGCGAACTCGACCGACTCCGCCGACATCGCGGCGAAGCTGGCCGAGGTCTCCGGTGGCGAGGGCGACGGTGAGAAGTGCACCTCGTTCGCGGAGTGCGCCGACATCATCATCGGCGGCGGCACGGCCGACTACGACGGCATCTCCGGTCCGATCACCTTCGACGAGGTGGGCGACCCGACCGAGGCGTCGATCGGCATCTACCAGTACGGCGAGGACAACACCTACGCGGCGTACGAGGGGTGATCTGACCCTGGTCTGACCCGAACGCACGGGCCCCGGTCTTCGGACCGGGGCCCTTCTGCGTGCCCCGGGGCGCCCTTGCGTGCCCGGGGCGCCCCTGCGTGCCCGGGGCGCCCCTGCGTGCCCCGGGGCCCTTCTGCGTGCCCGGGGGCGCCTCAGCGCGTTCCGGCGCGTCTACGCGTCCTGGGTATCCGTCTGCGCGGCGCGGCGCGTCTGCGCATCCTGGCCCGTGTGCGCGTCCCCGAGGCCCCGTGGGCGCCTCCTGAGGCCCGTCTCCGTCTCCCGGCCCGCCTCCGATCCGGAGTCGCCGACTGTGGCCGATATCGCCGCGCGCGATCGTCGGATCGGCCACACTCAGCGCGTTCCAGCCGCACCCGGCGGATTCGCGCGCCCAGGCCCGTGCCCACCCCGCGCAGGCGGACGGTGCGGCGGCCCGGCGCATCCTGGCGGCCCCCTGATGCGGGTAGCCGCGAGGCGAGCACGGAGCATCCGCCCGCCGACACGCGGAAGGGGCGGGCCCGCTTGCGCGGACCCGCCCCTTCCCTGCACCTGAACGGCCCGCAGGCCGTTCAGGCAGGCACGTCAGGTGCCGAGCGTGCCGAGGTAGAGCTCGGTGACCTTCGGGTCGCTGAGCAGGTCGCGGCCCGAGCCCGTGTAGGCGTCGCGGCCCTGGTCGAGCACGTATCCGCGGTCGCAGATCTGCAGGCAGCGCCTGGCGTTCTGCTCGACCATGA
This sequence comes from Agromyces sp. LHK192, assembly GCF_004006235.1. Taxonomy (NCBI): domain Bacteria; kingdom Bacillati; phylum Actinomycetota; class Actinomycetes; order Micrococcales; family Microbacteriaceae; genus Agromyces; species Agromyces sp. LHK192. Next base: position 3,053,791 of record NZ_CP034753.1, on the reverse strand, counting down.
TGCAGGTCACGCCCGCCTTGTTGATCTCCGAGACCCGGATGAACGCCTCGTCCTGGCGGACGGGCGACAGGCCGGCCGACGGCTCGTCGAGCAGCAGCACCTTCGGGTCCATCATGAGCGCGCGGCTCATCGCGACCATCTGGCGCTCACCACCCGACAGCGACCCGGCGCGCTGCTTGAGGCGCTTGCCGAGCTCCGCGAAGATGCCCGTCACGAACTCGAGGCGCTCCTTGTAGACGCCGGGCCGTTGGAACAGGCCCATCTGCAGGTTCTCCTCGATGGTGAGGCTCGGGAAGACGTTGTTCGTCTGCGGGATGAAGCCCACCCCGCGGGAGACGAGCTTGTTCGCCTTGAGTCCCGTGATGTCCTCGCCCTCGAGCGAGATGGTGCCCTCGCGAACGTTGACCTGGCCGAAGATCGCCTTCAGCAGCGTCGACTTGCCGGCGCCGTTCGGGCCGATGATGCCGATCAGTTCGCCCTGGTTCGCGACGAGGGAGCATCCGTTCAGGATGTTGACGCCGGGCAGGTAGCCCGCGTGCACCTCGTCGACGACGACGACGGGCGTGCCGGTCTCGACGGTCGTGGTCACTTCTCCTCCTCCTCGAGCTCTGCGAGACCCTCCGCGAGGATCTCGTCGCGGGCCGCGGCATCCGCCGTCGCCTCGGCGCCCTCGGGCGCGTAGCGCCCGGTGACGACGCCGAGGTCGAGCTCCTGGTGCGCGCCCAGGTAGGCGTCGATGACCGCCGGGTCCTGCATGACGGTGTACGGGTCGCCCTCGGCGACCACGCGCCCCTCGGCCATGACGACGACCCAGTCCGCGATGTGGCGGACCATGTGCATGTCGTGCTCGACGAAGAGCACCGTCATGCCCTCGTCCTTCAGGTCGAGGATGTGGTCGAGCAGCGACTGCGTGAGCGCCGGGTTGACGCCCGCCATCGGCTCGTCGAGCATGACCAGCTTCGGCTCGCTCATGAGGGCCCTGGCCATCTCGAGGAGCTTGCGCTGGCCGCCGGAGAGGCTCGCCGCGAAGTCGTCCGCCTTGGCGTCCAGCTTGAACTTCTGGAGCAGCGTCTCGGCCCGCTCCTCGATCTGCGCGTCCTGGCCGCGCCAGGCCGCCGGGATCAGGCTCGACCAGAACCGCTCGCCGCGCTGTCCCTTGGCGCCGAGCTTCATGTTCTCCATGACGGTCAGCAGGCCGAGCGCCTTGGTGAGCTGGAACGTGCGCACCTGGCCCATGCGCGCCACCTTGTAGGCGGGAACGCCCGAGAGCGACGTGCCGTCGAAGGTCCAGGAACCCTCGTTCGGCTTGTCGAACCCGGTGAGCAGGTTGAACAGCGTGGTCTTGCCGGCACCGTTCGGACCGATGAGCGCGGTGATCGCGCCCCTCGGGATCTCGAGGTGCTCGACGTCGACCGCCGTGAGACCGCCGAACGTGCGGCGGACGCCGTCGGCCACGATGATCGGGTCGACCTTTGCGACTCCGGGCTTCGCGTCGCCGACGTGGAGACCGGTGGTCTTGGGGCGTGCGACCGGCGCGGTGGGCGTGGCCGTCGCGGCTGCGTCGGCAGCCGTCGTGGGCTCGTCGGGAGCCGGGAACTCACTTGACAAAGGTCAGCTCCTTCTTGTTGCCGAGGATGCCCTGTGGCATGAAGATCACCAGCAGCATCAGCGCGACGCCCACGAGGATGAAGCGCAGCGTGCCCGCCTGGATCTGGGTCATGAACGGGAGGACACCCGCCTGGACGAGTGCGGGCAGGAAGTTCGAGAGGAACGTCTGCAGCACCCAGAAGATGAGCGAGCCGAGCAGCGGCCCGAACACGGTCGCCGCGCCGCCGAGCAGCAGGGCCGTCCAGACGAAGAACGTGAGCGAGGTCACGTACACGCCGGGGCTCGCCGCACGGTCGAGCGCGTACACGATGCCGCCGGCCGCGGCGAGCACGCCGCCGAGCACGAGGGCCTGCATCTTGTACGCGAACGCGTTCTTGCCGAGCGCGCGCACCGCGTCCTCGTCTTCACGGATGCCCTTGAGCACACGGCCCCAGGGGCTGCGCATGAGCATCCAGACGACGAGCACGGCGATCGCGAGGGTGACGAGGCCCATGATGCGGACCCACCACTCGTTGGCGGTGTACTCCCACGGGCCGAAGCCGTACGTGCCGTCGGGGATCGGATTGGAGTCGCGGAACGAACCCTGGTAGCCCGACAGGCCGTCGGCAGAGCCGGTGTACTCGTCGAACGCGGTCGTCAGGAAGAGCAGTCGCACGACCTCGGCGGCCGCGATCGTCACGATCGCGAGGTAGTCGCCGCGCAGCCGCAGCGTCGGGACGCCGAGGATGAGCGCGAAGACCGCGGATGCGACGAGCCCGACGATGATCGCCAGCCACCACGGGAATCCGAAGGTGAGCGACGAGATCGCGTAGCCGTAGGCGCCGATGGCCATGAAGCCGGCGATGCCCATGTTGAGCAGGCCCGCGTAGCCGAAGTGCACGGCGAGGCCGAGCGCGGCGAGCGCGTAGCCGATGGTCGCCGGGCTGAGGATCGACGAGAGCGAATTGGAGAAGATCTGAAGCCAGTCCATGGTGCGCGCCTATCCGATTCTCTCGCGTCGGCCGAGGATGCCCTGCGGGCGGAACAGCAGGATCACGATGAGGATGACGAGCGCTCCCGCGTACTTCAGGTCGTCGGGGATCCACAGGCCCGAGACCTCGACGAGGACGCCGACGATCAGGGAGCCGATCAGCGCGCCGAACGCGGTGCCGAGGCCGCCGAGGGTCACCGCCGCGAACATGAGCAGCAGCACCTGCGCGCCCATGTCCCACTTGATGCCGGGCCGGTAGTAGGCGTACAGGATGCCGGCGAGGCCGGCGAGGCCGCCTGCGACGATCCAGACGATGCGGACGACCTGGTCGACGTCGATGCCGGATGCCGCCGCGAGCGACGAGTTGTCGCTGATCGCACGCGTCGCCTTGCCGATGCGCGAGTACGTGAGCCAGAGCGCGAAGCCGACGATCACGAGGATCGACAGGATGATCGAGGCGATGTCGATCACGCTGAGCTGGATCGGCCCGAAGGCCAGCTTCGGCGCCGAGGCGTACGGGAGCTGCGTCGTGCCGCCGCCGATGAAGTACTGGTAGATGTACCGCATCGTGAGCGAGAGGCCGATCGAGACGATCATGAGCTGCACGACGCCGACGCGCTTGCGCCGCAGTGGTCGCCAGAGGATCACGTCGAGCACGTACCCGAGCAGGGCGCTGAGGATCACCGCGACCGGCAGCCCGATCCACAGCGGCAGCGCGAGGGATCCCGCGCTGACGAGGAACGATGCCGCGATCGCGCCGAAGGTGACCATCTCGCCATGGGCGAAGTTCGAGATGCCGGTCGTGCCGAACACGAGCGACAAGCCGACTGCCGCGAGTCCGAGCATGAGGCCGAAGTTGATGCCCTGCACGAGGCGCTGCAGGAACTGGTCCCAGACGCTCGTGACGTTGCGTTCGCCCTCGCCGATGAAGAAGTTCACGGTCACGCGCCCTCCGGCGCCGACGGTGACCTCCTTCTCGTTGGGGCTGTCGTCCTCGGGGTCGACGACCGCGATGCCCTCGGGCAGCGTGTCCTCGTCGAGGGTGACGGTGTAGTCGTCCTTCTCCGGGACGCTGACGCGCCACTGGCCGTTCTCGTCGGTCTCGACCTCTTGCTCACCCCCCGGACCGTCGACGATCAGGACGACGCCCTCGAGCGGTTCTCCGTCGAGTTGGACGTTGCCGCTGATGCGGTAGGGGTCGCCCTCCGCGGCAGCGGCGGGACCGGCCGTGAGTGTCAGCACGGCGATGACGGCGGCGAGTGCGGCGAGGATGACGCCGACCAGCCGGGCGAGGCGGCCCGGTGGGGACGCGACGGCATGGGTTGGGGATCTCACGAAACCTCCAGATCGGGACACGCAGCCGACGTCGGTCTCGTCGTCTGCGAAGGAGACGCTATGAGCGTAGTGTGTCCGCGGTGTTTCATCGGTGCGTACTTCGAGAACCGCGATGGAATCGTGAACTTCCTGCGACCGGAGCCGGAAGATCGGATGTCGCTGCGAACGCCCTCCCCGACGGTCCGAGCGCCGCCGTCGGCGCGGAATAAACGCTCAGGCTCCGCCATTAGAATCGGTAGACACCGCGCGCGGCAGATCCCGTCGAGGCGGTGGATCTCGATGCCGATCGCGCGGCCGGCACCCACTCCGGCCGGCACCAGTCGCACACGGAGGCGCGCCCACATGGACCAGCACGACCCCTTCGGATTCACGGGTCTCACCTACGACGACGTGCTCCTGCTTCCGGGACACACCGACGTGATCCCGAGCGAGGCCGAGACGGCGTCGCGGCTGACGCGGCGCATCACGGTGGCGACGCCGCTGCTGTCTGCGGCGATGGACACCGTGACCGAGACGCGCATGGCGATCGCCATGGCCCGCCAGGGCGGCATCGGCATCCTGCACCGCAACCTCTCGATCGCCGACCAGGCCGACATGGTGGACCGCGTGAAGCGCTCCGAGTCGGGCATGGTGTCGAACCCGGTCACCACGTCGCCCGAGGCATCCGTCGCCGATGTCGACCGGCTCTGCGCGACGTACCGGGTCAGCGGACTGCCGGTCGTCGACGACGAGGGCGTGCTCGTCGGCATCATCACGAACCGCGACATGCGCTTCGTCTCCGACTTCGAGAAGGCGTCGACCAAGGTCTCCGAGGTCATGACCAAGGCGCCGCTGATCACGGGCCGCGTCGGCATGAACCCCGACGAGGCGCTCGCGATCTTCGCGCAGCACAAGGTCGAGAAGCTGCCGCTCGTCGACGACGAGGGCCACCTGACCGGCCTCATCACGGTGAAGGACTTCGACAAGTCGGAGCAGTACCCGAACGCGACGAAGGACTCCGAGGGGCGCCTGCGCGTGGGCGCCGCGATGGGCTTCTTCGGCGACGCATGGGAGCGCGCCGAGGCGCTGCGCGACGCGGGCGTCGACGTGCTGGTCGTCGACACCGCCAACGGCGAGTCGGCGGGCGTGCTCGACATCATCCGCCGGCTGAAGGCGGACCCGACGTTCGCGCACATCGACGTGATCGGCGGCAACGTCGCGACGTACGAGGGCGCGAAGGCGCTCGTCGAGGCAGGGGCCGACGCGGTCAAGGTCGGCGTCGGACCGGGCTCGATCTGCACCACCCGCGTCGTCGCGGGCGTCGGCGTGCCCCAGGTCACCGCGGTCTACGAGGCGTCCAAGGCGACGCGGCCGGCGGGGGTTCCGCTCATCGCCGACGGCGGCCTGCAGTACTCGGGCGACATCGCGAAGGCGCTCGTCGCCGGTGCCGACACGGTCATGCTCGGATCGCTCCTCGCCGGAACGGCCGAGAGCCCTGGCGAGCTCGTCTTCCAGAACGGCAAGCAGTTCAAGACGTACCGCGGCATGGGATCGCTCGGCGCGCTGCAGACCCGTGGCAAGAAGACCTCGTACTCCAAGGACCGCTACTTCCAGGCGGATGTCCCGAGCGACGACAAGCTGATCCCCGAGGGCATCGAGGGCCAGGTGCCCTACCGCGGGCCGCTGTCGGCGGTCGCCTACCAGCTCATCGGCGGGCTGCGTCAGTCGATGTTCTACGTCGGCGCACGCACGGTCGAGGAGCTGAAGTCGAAGGGCCGCTTCGTGCGGATCACGCCGGCCGGGCTCAAGGAGTCGCACCCGCACGACGTGCAGATCGTCGTCGAGGCGCCGAACTACACGCGGTAGGGGCGCGCGGCGGCGTCGCGGCGGCGGCGTGGCGGCGCGAACTTCGGAGGAACGCGCGAAGTCCGGAGCATCCCGCCCGAATCCTCCGAGGTCGAGCTGATCCTCCGACCTTCGCGCGGCGCGAGCCGTGGGGGAGTACTCCTCCACAGCCGGAGGCGACGCGCGTGCCTGCACGGTCGCCGGTACTCGGGGCAGACCAGTGGCGGCCGAGGGCAGGCTGCAGGGGTGGAACTCGAGGCCTGGCTGCTCACCCGTGAGGGCATCGCGCACCGTGCCGAGGCGCTGCGCGCAGGTTTCGCGATCGCGAAGGTCCGCGGTCTCGTCCGCTCGGGCCGCGCGACGATGGTGCGCCGGGCGTGGATCGCGCTCCCCGAGGCCTCGACCGACCTGCTCGCGGCCGCCGCTGCGGGCGGCAAACTGTCGTGCCTGTCGCTGGCACGACGCCGCCATTGGTGGATCCCCGAGGGAGCGGATGGGGGAGTCCACCTGCACCTGCTCCCGCACGCCGGATCCGCTCGGCTCGACCATGGCCCGCCGCCTCGCCTGCACTGGAGCGTGCCGATCGCGCCTGCCGCGCGCACCGGACTCCTCGGCACGGTCGAGGACTCGCTCGCGCACCTCGCGATCTGCCTGCCACCCGACCGTGCCCTGGCCGTATGGGAGTCCGCCGCGAAAGCGGAGCGACTGGCGCCCGAGGCGCTCCGACGCGTGCGCTGGACCACCGTTCGGGCCCGCGAAATGGCCGAGCACGTGACCGGCCTGTCCGACTCGGGCATCGAGACGGACATCTTCACGGCGTTGCGTCGGCACGGTGTCGCCGTTCGTCAACAGGTCAGGATCGCCGGTCACCGCGTCGACGGACTGGTCGGCGCACGGCTGATCGTGCAGATCGACGGATTCGAGTTCCATGCCGCGTCGTCCGCGCAGCGAACCCGCGACATCGCCCACGATGCGGAGCTGCAGCTCCGCGGATACACCGTCCTGCGGTTCTCGTACCACCAGGTCGTGCGTGAACGACCCAACGTCGAACGGACCGTGCTGCGCGCGATCGCGCAGGGCCTGCACCTGCCCTGAGCGCGTCTCGTGGCCCGCGTGCCCGCTTGGAGCGGGGTGCGTGCGGGCTGCCAGGTTCGGAGGATTGCGCGAGGTTCGGAAGATCGTGCGGAGATCCTCCGGAGTATGCGCGATGCTCCGAACTTCGCGCGGCGGAACTCGAGGGCGGCGGTCGGAGCAGAAGGGTGACGGGGTGCGCTCGAGGGCGAGCAGGCGGGGGTGTCATGGGTCGACATGTCGGACGTGGGCGGTCGACGCGGCGAGGGCGAGGCGGCAGAATGGTCGATCGTGACCGAGCCCGAGCCCACCACACCCGCGCCTGCCGCGGGCAGCGAACCCGCCGTGGGCAGCGCACCCACCGCGCACACCGCGAGCAGCGACCCCGCCGCGAACAGCCGAACGTCCGCGGCGCCGCGCTCGCGCATCGCCTCGCCGTATTCGACGTCGTACCTGCTCACTGCGGCCGCGATCGCCGCGGCGACGGCCATCCTGCTCATCGCCGGCAACTGGATCGGGTACGCGACCTCCGCGATCCCGTGGATGAACGGCGTCACGCTCGGCCTGTGGGTGGTGCCGTGGGCGCTCGCGCTGCGCCTGCTGCCGCTACCCGGTACGACCCTGCTCGTCGCACTGTTCGCCGGAATCGTGATGGGGCCGTTCCAGCCCGACGGCTTCCGGGCGATCTACGTCAACCTCTGGTACGCGTTCTTCTTCGAGATCGTGTTCGCCGTCACCCTGTACCGCATCCAGCGACTCTGGCTGTGCATCGTGGGCGGTGTGCTCAACGGTGCGGTCTGGGGCGTGACCGTCGCGCTCGCGCTCGATGCCGCGTCGATGGTGCCGGGTGTCGTCGCGGCGACCATCCTCATCCCGACGATCAGCGGCGGGGTCGGCGGATGGCTCGGGTTCGTCATCGCCGACGCGCTGATCCGCCGCGGGGTGGGAACCACGACCCGCAAGCGCCTCGACCAGCGCCGCGCCGCTCGGGCCGCCGCACGCGCCGCGTCGGGAGCCCCGACCGCCTGAGCCCGGCCGCCCGAGCCCGGCCGCTGCGCTCTCAGCCCCGCGCGTCGGCGATCCGGGTGACCGCCTCGGCGAGCACCTCCGGCGAGCACGCGAGGTTGAGACGGGCATGGCCGGTGCCGACGGATGCCCCGAACGCGGGCCCGTTCGCGAGCGCGACCTTCGCATGCTCGAGCGCGTACGCGGCGGGGTCATCCCCCCAGCCGAGCGCCGTGAGGTCGAGCCAGGCGAGGTACGTGGCATCCGGGATGCGGTAGCGGACACCGGGCAGTTCGTCGGCGATCAGGTCGGCGAGCAGGCGCCGATTGTCGTCGATGCTCGCCAGCACGCCGTCGAGCCATGAACCGCCCTCGGTGAATGCGGCGATGCTCGCGATCGCGCCGAACTGGCCCATCCGCCACTCGACCTCGTAGGGCAGCGCCTCACGGACGCGGTCGCCGCGGTCGCTCGCCGTGACGATCATCGCGGCCTTCAGGCCCGCGAGGTTGAACGCCTTCGTCGCGGCGGTGATCGCGATGCCGACCTCGCGCGCCTCGTCGGAGACCGTGAGGAACGGGGTGTACGGCGTCGCCGGTTGCGCGAGCGGCCCGTGCACCTCGTCGCTGACGACGGTCGCGCCGAAGCCCTTCGCGAGATCGGCGAGCGCGCTGAGGTCCTCGGCGGCGTGCACCAGCCCGGTGGGGTTGTGCGGGTTGCACAGCAGCACCGCCCGCGCGCCCCCGGCCAGCGCAGCTTCGATGCCGAGCAGGTCGAGCCTCCACCCCTCGTCGATGCCGCCCGCGAGCGGGACCTCGACCACCGCGGCGCCGGCCTCGGTCACGAGGTCGAAGAACGGCGGGTAGATCGGCGGCATGACCACGACGCCGTCGCCGGGCTGCACCGTGCGGCGCAGCATCTCGACGATGCCCATGCTGACGTCGGCCGTGCAGGTGACGCGGGCGGGGTCGATCTCCCAGCCGAGCCGGCGGGCCGCGAACGGCGCGAACGCCTCGGCCACCGGGCGGCTGCCCGAGTGGTAGCCGGTGTCGGAGCGGCGGATCGCGGCGTGCAGGGCCTCGGCGATCGGCTCGGCGAGCGGGTAGTCCATCTCGGCGACGGGCAACGGCAGCACGTCGTCGGGGTAGGAGCGCCACTTCGCGCTCGTGCGGGTGCGGAGGAGGTCGATCGGGTCTGCCGGCACGCGATGCATGCCTCCATCCTGCACCCGTGGCCGGTCGGGCACCCGGGGTCCGCTCCGTCTGGCGGGGCATCCGCGACCTCGCTAGGCTGGTCGGCTGCCCGGTTCCGAGGACGACGGCGGCGCGGCCCGTGATCGGCGGGTCTGCCACGTGCACGGACACGAACGGATGCTCCACCCATGGGATTCCTCGACGTCAACGGCGTCTCCTTCTCGCTGCCCGACGGACGGCCGCTGCTCGCCGACGTGGCGTTCCGCGTACCCGAGGGGCGCACGACCGCGCTCATCGGCGCGAACGGCGCGGGCAAGACGACCCTGCTGCGCATCGTGCGCGGCGACCTGCGACCCGATGAGGGCAGCGTGCAGGTGGACGGCGGGCTCGGCGTCATGGACCAGTTCGTCGGCACCGGTCGCGTCATCGCGGGCGTGGATGCCACGGTCGGCGGCCTGCTCGTCTCGGTGGCCCCGCGGCGCGTTCGGGACGCGGCGGTCGAGCTCGAGGCATCCGAGGCCGCGCTCATCGACCGCGACGACACCCCGAACCAGATGCGGTACGCAGGCGCGCTCGCCGAGTACGCGGAGGCCGGCGGGTACGACCAGGAGGTCGTCTGGGACCACTGCACCTCGGCGGCGCTGGGCATCCCATGGGAGCGGGCGAGGTGGCGCGACCTGTCGACGCTCTCGGGCGGGGAGCAGAAGCGGCTCGCCCTCGAAGCCCTGCTGCGCGGGCCCGAGCAGGTGCTTCTGCTCGACGAACCCGACAACTCGCTCGACGTGCCGGGCAAGCGGTGGCTCGAGCAGCAGCTGCGGCAGACGCCGAAGACGGTGCTGCTGGTCTCGCACGACCGCGAGCTGCTGGCCGCTGCGGCCGACCGTCTCGTGACCCTCGAGGCGAGCCCGGCGGGCAGCTCGGCCTGGGTGCACGGCGGTGGGTTCGAGGGGTACCACGCCGCTCGTGAGGCGCGATTCGAGCGGCTGGACGAGCTCAGGCGACGGTGGGACGAGCAGCACGTGCAGTTGAAGACGCTGGTAGCGACACTGAAGGTGAAGGCGACGTACAACGACGGTCTCGCGTCGAGGTACCAGGCGGCGCAGACCCGGTTGCGGAAGTTCGAGGAGGCGGGCCCGCCGGAGGCGCGGCCACCGGCTCAGGCGGTGTCGATGCGGCTGCGCGGGTCGCGCACGGGCAAGCGCGCGGTGATCGCCGAGGGACTCGAGCTCACCGGGCTCATGCGACCGTTCGACCTCGAGGTCTGGTACGGCGACCGGGTCGCGGTGCTCGGCTCGAACGGCTCGGGCAAGTCGCACTTCCTCCGGCTGCTCGCGGCGGGTGGCTCGGACCCCGACCCGATGCAGGGGCACGTCACCGACCGAGGCGCCCGCATCGAACCGGTCGCGCACGACGGTCGGGCGGTGCTCGGGGCGCGAGTGGTGCCGGGGTGGTTCGCGCAGGGCCATGAACTCCCCGAACTGCGCGGCCGCACCCTGCTCGACATCCTGCATCGCGGCGACGCGAACCGCGATGGGATGCCGCGCGAGCAGGCGAGCTCGGCGCTCGACCGGTACGGCCTGGCGGCCTCCGCGCACCAGGTGTTCGACTCGCTGTCTGGCGGCCAGCAGGCGCGCCTGCAGATCCTGCTGCTCGAGCTCTCAGGGGCGACGCTGCTGCTGCTCGACGAGCCGACCGACAACCTCGACCTCGTCTCGGCGGAGGCGCTGGAGGACGCGCTCGCCCGGTTCGACGGCACGGTGCTCGCGGTCACGCACGACCGGTGGTTCGCGCGGAGCTTCGACCGGTTCCTGGTGTTCCGGGCTGACGGCGAGGTCGCCGAGGCGGACGCTCCCGTGTGGGACGAGGGGCGCGTCGCGCGGGTGCGGTGACCGGCCCTCTGCGGACGTCAGCCAAGCGCGACAGCGAGGCACGCCGCGACGAACCCGACCTGTTCGACCGTGCGGGGGACGAGCGGCGACCCGCCGCGCCGGGCCTCACGGACGTTGGCTGGGAAGACGGCGACGAGCAGGGCGGCGAGGCACCAGGCCGCGAGGCGATGGGTCGGCGGGAACAGCAGTCCGAGTGCTCCGGCCGCCTCGAGCACGCCGGTCGCGGCGACGATCAGGTCGGGGCGCGGCAGCGCGGGCGGGACCATGGCGACCAATCCGGCCCGGACTCCCGGGACCAGCCGGCCGATCGCGCCCATGAGGAAGAGTGCGACGAGCCCGCCCGTGACGGCGGCCTGCCAGCCGGCGAGCGCGGGGATGCCGACGGCGGCCAGGGCGGCGCCGGTGAGGGCGGTGATGGCGGTTCCCGCGACGAACGCGATGGGGACGGGGGAGACGAAGGTCTGCACCCAGGGGTTGCGTCGTGGAGCCGTGGAGGCGTCGCCCGTGGTGCCGGTGCCGGCGGGGAGACCAGGTGCGGGAGGTCGGTGATCGGTCATGACGGGTTCCTCGCGATCGGTGAGCGGATGGCTAATCTTGTCAGTGACTAGATTGCGCACGAACCTCGATCTTGTCAATGGCTAGATGCGTGCGTATGGTCGAGGCATGGCGTACCACCACGGCGACCTCAGGGAGGCACTGCTCCAGGCGGCGATCGAGGCGATCGACGAGCGCGGCGTGGACGCCCTGAGCCTGCGCGACCTCGCGCGCCGGACCGGCGTCTCGCATGCCGCCCCCGCGCACCACTTCGGCGACCGGGCCGGGCTGTTCACCGCGATCGCCGCGGACGGGTTCGAACGGCTCGCCGCGGGCCTCGAGGCATCCGAGGACCTGGTCGAGGCGGGTGTCGCGTACGTCGACTTCGCGACCCGCGAGCGTGCGCGGTTCGAGGTCATGTTCCGGCCTGAACTCCTGCGCGACGACGATCCCGCACTCGTCGCCGCACGCGAGCGCGCAGGTTCGGTGCTGCGCGCCGGCGCCGGACCGATGGGCGGCGACGCCCGCGCGAACACGCTCGCCGCCTGGTCGCTCATGCACGGGCTCTCGACGCTCTGGAACGCCGGCGCGATCGCCGACCCCCCGTCGGACGACGCGGCCGTCGTCGCCAAGCAGGTCGCCGTGCGCCTGTTCCGTCGGGCCGACGACGCCGTTCGGTAGGGTTGTCGGGTGACCCAGGAGATCGAGATCGGCCGCGCCAAGCGCGGACGCCGAGTGTACGCGTTCGACGACATCGCGATCGTGCCGAGCCGCCGGACCCGCGACCCCGAGGACGTGTCGGTCGGCTGGTCGATCGACGCGTACCAGTTCGACATCCCGTTCCTCGCGGCGCCCATGGACTCGGTCGTCTCACCGGCCACCGCCATCGCGATGGGTAGGCTCGGCGGACTCGGCGTGCTCGACCTGGAGGGCCTCTGGACCCGGTTCGAGGAGCCCGAGATCGCCCTCGCGGAGATCCGCAACCTCAACCCCGAGCGCGCGACCGCCCGCATGCAGGAGCTCTACGCCGAGCCCATCAAGCCCGAGCTGGTCACCGCCCGCCTGGCCGAGATCCGCGCGGCGGGCGTCACCGTCGCCGGCGCGCTCTCGCCGCAGCGCACGCAGGAGCTCACCGAGACCGTCGTCGCCGCGGGCGTCGACCTGTTCGTGATCCGCGGCACCACGGTCTCGGCCGAGCACGTCTCGAAGAACCAGGAACCGCTGAACCTGAAGAAGTTCATCTACGAGCTCGACGTCCCGGTGATCGTCGGTGGCGCCGCGACCTACACCGCGGCGCTCCACCTCATGCGCACCGGCGCGGCGGGCGTGCTCGTCGGCTTCGGCGGTGGCGCGGCGTCGACGACCCGCACCTCGCTCGGCATCCACGCCCCGATGGCGACCGCCGTCGCCGACGTCGCGGGCGCACGTCGCGACTACCTCGACGAGTCGGGCGGGCGGTACGTGCACGTCATCGCCGACGGCGGCGTCGGCGTCGCCGGCGACATCGTCAAGGCGATCGCCTGCGGCGCGGACGCCGTCATGCTCGGCGCGGCGCTCGCACGGGCGACGGACGCCCCCGGCGGCGGCTGGCACTGGGGCGCCGAGGCGCACCACGCGAAGCTGCCGCGCGGCCAGCGCGTGCGCGTCGGCCAGGTCGCGCCGCTCGAGGAGATCCTCTACGGCCCGGCGCCGAGCGCCGAGGGCACCGCGAACCTCGTCGGCGCCCTGCGCAAGTCGATGGCGACGACCGGGTACTCCGACCTCAAGGAGTTCCAGCGCGTGGAGGTCGTCGTCGCCCCGTACCAGGGGGCATGAACGGTTCACAGCTCGCGCTCAGGCGCGTCGGGTGCGACCGCCACGTGGCTCGGGTAGCGTGGAAAGCGGATTGCGGCGCCCGCCGTGGCGCCGCCGGATAGGGGGCGACTGTGGCCGCTGGGAAGACGGCGTCGAACGCGACTGGTCGAGGCGCGAAGCAGGGAAGCGCGGCCAACTCCGTGTCGCGGTCCACGAAACTGGGACCGGACGAACGGGCCGCCGCGATCGCGCGACTGCGTGAGAAGGAACTCGACATCCTGGTCGTCGGCGGTGGCATCGTCGGCACCGGTGCAGCGCTCGACGCGGTGACCCGCGGATTGTCGACCGGCCTCCTCGAGGCCCGCGACTGGGCGTCGGGCACGTCGAGCCGGTCGTCGAAGCTGGTGCACGGAGGCATCCGGTACCTGGAGCAGCTGGACTTCCGACTCGTCCGCGAGGCGCTCATCGAGCGTGGACTCCTGCTGCAGCGGATCGCGCCGCACCTGGTCAAGCCCGTGCGGTTCCTCTACCCGTTGCAGAAGCGCTTCTTCGAGCGGTTCTACATCGGCGCGGGCATGCTGTTGTACGACGTGTTCAGCTACTCGGGCGGGCGTCCGCCCGGAGTGCCCCATCACCGTCACCTCACCAAGCGGCAGGTGCACAAGGCCATCCCGTCGCTGTCGTCGAACGCGATGGTGGGCGGGCTCACCTACTACGACGCGCAGGTCGACGACGCTCGCTACGTCGCGAGCCTCGCGCGCACCGCGAGCTTCTACGGCGCGCACGTCGCGAGCCGCGTGAAGGTCGAGGGGTTCCTCAAGGTGGGCGAGCGGGTCGTGGGCGTGAAGGCGCACGACCTGCAGACCGACGAGCGCTTCGAGATCCGCGCCAAGCAGGTCGTGAACGCGACCGGCGTCTGGACGGACGACACGCAGCGGATGGTGGGCGAGCGCGGCACGTTCAAGGTGCGGGCGTCGAAGGGCATCCACCTCGTGGTGCCGCGCGACCGCATCCAGTCGGCGATGGGCATGATCTTCCGCACCGAGAAGAGCGTGCTCTTCGTGATCCCGTGGGGCCGGCACTGGCTCATCGGCACGACCGACACCGACTGGAATCTCGACAAGGCGCATCCGGCGGCGACGGCGGCCGACATCGACTACCTGCTCGAGCACGTGAACCGCGTGCTGAACATCCCGCTGACGCGTGAGGACGTCGAGGGCGTCTTCGCGGGGCTCCGGCCACTGCTCGCCGGGGAGAGCGACCAGACCTCGAAGCTCAGCCGCGAGCACATCGTGGCGCACACCGTGCCGGGGCTCGTCGTGGTGGCGGGCGGCAAGTGGACCACGTACCGGGTGATGGCGAAGGACGCGATCGACGCGGCCGCGGACGCGCTCGACGGGCGCGTGCCGCCGTCGACCACGCAGGAGATCCCGCTGCTCGGTGCCGAGGGCTACCAGGCGGCGTGGAACAAGCGCGGGAAGATCGCGCGCGCGTTCGACGTGCACAAGGTGCGCATCGAGCACCTGCTGAACCGGTACGGCACGATGACCGACGAACTGCTCGACCTGATCCGGAGCAACCCGAGCCTCGGCGAACCGCTTCCCGGCGCCGACGACTACCTGGCCGCCGAGGTCGTGTACGCGGCGAGCCACGAGGGCGCGCTGCACCTCGACGACGTGCTCGCCCGCCGCACCCGCATCTCGATCGAGGCGTGGGATCGCGGTGTCTCGGCGGCGCCGGTCGCGGCGTCGCTGATGGCGGGCGTCCTCGGGTGGGATGCCGCCCGCGAGCGGCTCGAGGTCGAGCGATACCTCCAGCGCGTCGAGGCCGAGCGTGCCTCGCAGCAGCAGCCCGACGACGAATCGGCTGACCGGGTGCGGCTCGAGGCACCCGACATCGTCACGGTCGACTGACGGCGAAGCGGGGCGGCGACGATTCGTCGCCCCGGGCTTGGACCCGAGAGCGGGGGCGGTTCGATGGTCGAGGTGCGGCTGGTGCGGCTGCCGGGGGTCGGCATGCTGCACTCGTTCACGACGATGGCCGGGGTCGAGGTCTCGGTCATCGCGCATCGCACGGGCGTCAGCGATCTCGTGATCCGCATGCACGGCGAGGATCGCGGCGTCTCGAACCTGCGCCTCGACGAGGAGGAGGCCCGCACGCTCGCCGACCTGCTCGGCGGCACCCGAATCGTCCAGTCGATCGACGACCTCGACGACCTTCCCGGGGTGCCGATCGACTGGGCCACCGTGGGCGAGCACGACTCGCTGGCGGGGCATCCGCTCGGCTCGTTGGCCCTGCCCGACGGGGTCGTGATCGTCGCGCTCGTGCGCGGCGAGAGCGCGACGCCGACGCCCGCGCCCGACGTGGTCGTGCTGCCCGGCGACATCCTGGTGGCGGTCGGTCCGGAGGAGGGCGTCGAACGGGCGTTCCGGGCGATCTCGATCGGCGGCGCGGCGGAGCCGCCCGCCTGACGCCCGGGGACTCGGCTCGGTCCCATCTTCGCGCGGGTAGGCTGGTGCACCGTGCCCGCCGACTCCCGCCGCCCCATGCTCCGCATGATGATGCGGCCCCGCTGGATCGCCGCGCTGTTGCTCGCGCTCGGCATCGCCGCCGCGTTCGCGGCCCTCGGGCAGTGGCAGATCGAGCGGGCCGTGGAGCAGGCCGTGGTCGAGGAGCGGCCGACGGAGCAGGTGCGCCCGTTCGCGGGGATCGCCGAACCGGATGCCCCGACCGAGCAGACGGCGACCGGCCAACTGGTCGAGGTGGCCGGTGCGTATGTACCCGGCGACACGGTTCTCGTGGAGGGCCGGCTGAACGACGGCGTGCTCGGCACGTGGGTCGTCGCCCACCTCGAGGTCGGCGACGGCGAGCCCGGCGGGCTGCCGATCGCGCTGGGCTGGGCCGCCGACCACGCCGACGCCGAGGGGGCGCTCGACGCGTTCGAGGCGTCGGTCGCCCGGTCTCCGGACGCGGTCGTGACCGTCGAGGGGCGGTTCCTTCCGAGCGAGGCGCCCATGGTGCCCGAGGACGATGCGGACCCGCAGCGGATGCAGACGGTCGCGGTGGCGCAGCTCATCAACGTGTGGGCCGACTACGACGACCGGCCCGTGTACTTCGGCTACGTGACCGCCGCGGAACCGGTCGAGGGCCTCGACGCGATCTCGTCGCCGCCGCCGGAGCAGGAGGGCGAGCTGAACTGGCTCAACGTCTTCTACGCGGTCGAGTGGGTCGTGTTCGCGGCGTTCGCGATCTACCTCTGGTACCGGCTCGTGCGCGACGCCGTGGAACGCGAGCGCGAGGAGGCCGAGCTCGCGGCCGCCGAGGCATCCGTTGCGGGAGGCGGACCGGGCGGCGCGTGACGCCGCCCGGCCGGGCCGTCACGCTTCTGCGTCGCGTCCGAACGCCGCTGCGAACTCGGGTACCGGTTCGATCTCGGTGATGACGTCGACGAGGACGCCGCCGGGATCGACCACGATCACGTGTCGCTGACCGAACGCCTCGCTGCGCAGCTCCTGGGCGACCGGTACACCGGCGGCGGCGAGCGACGCGGCGAGCGCGTCGACGTCGTCGACCTCGAGGTTGACGAGCATGCCGCGGGCGACGCCGCCGTGCCCGGAGGGGATGGACGGGTGCGTGCCGTCGAGGAGCGCGAGCTCGTGGCCGGCGTCCGGATGGCGCAGGCTCACGTACCAGTCGGACTCGAACGTCGACTCGAACCCGAAGTGGGTGCGGTAGAACTCGGCGCTCGCGGAGACATCCGTGGTGCAGAGCACGGGGTAGCAGCCGGTCAGCATGGGAGGATCCTTCCGATCAAGATACATACAGTGTGTATGTGTTTTGATGGTGACTGACATACAGTGTGTATGTCAAGAGGTGGAGGAACGGATGGCGACCAAGGCCGAGCAACGCGAGCGCACGCGGGCCGAACTCGTGCGCATCGCCACCGGACGTTTCGCCGAGCACGGCTATGCCGGCGTCGCCCTCGAGGACCTCGTCGCGGACGCAGGCCTGACCCGTGGCGCGGTCTACCACCACTTCGGCAGCAAGCTCGGGCTGTTCCGGGCGGTCGTCGAGCGGGAGCAGGCGCGCGTCGCCGAGGTCGTGGAGTCAGCCGCCGACGCCGAGGCCGACGTGGTCGAGGGGTTCCTCGCCGGCTGCCGCGCCTTCCTCGAGGCGAGCCTCGCACCCGGTGCCAGGCGCATCCTGCTCGTGGACGGACCCGCCGTGCTCGGCTGGGACGCCTGGCGCGAGGGCGACGCCGACACGAGCGTGCGCCTGCTCGACGAGGGCATCGCCGAACTCGCCGCGGCGGGCGTCATCGAGGACCGCTCGCTCGCCACCGTCGGCACCATGGTCTCGGGCGCGCTCAACGAGGTCGCGATCGCCGACGCGGACGCCGACGATCCGCGCGCCCGCATCGACGAGACCGTCGACGTGCTGCGCCGGATGCTGCGGGGTCTGGCCCCCTCGCGCGCCGCGTAGACTGGTCGCATGCCCCTCGAGCCCAAACTCGCCGATCTGCCGCGCATTCGCGGGGCGCTGAAGTTCTACCAGGTCGCCTCGGTGATCACCGGCGTCATGCTGCTCCTGCTCTGCGCCGAGATGCTCCTCAAGTACGTCTGGCACCTGGAGCTCTACGCCTTCGGCCCCGGCGGGCTGTTCAGCTTCGAGCCGGTCGTCGAGACCGCCGAGGGCCTCGAGTCGACCGGCGTCGGCGTCAACCTCTCCACCGGCATCCTCATCGCCCACGGCTGGTTCTACGTCGTGTACCTCTTCAGCGACTTCCGGCTGTGGAGCCTCATGCGCTGGCGGTTCGGGCGCTTCATCCTCATCGCGATGGGCGGCATCGTGCCGTTCCTCTCGTTCTTCCTCGAGGCCCGCGTCGGCCGCGAGGTCAAGGCCTACCTCGCCCGTCGCGAGGCGGAGGCCGCCGCAGCATCCGTTCCCGCAGCCGACGACCCCGTGGAGGCCCAGTCGTGACCGAACAGCCCAACGGCACCGAACCGCCCGCTGCGCAGCCCGACGGCGCCGCGCAGCCGAACGGCACCGAGCAGCGGCCCGTGCTCGTGGTCGACTTCGGTGCGCAGTACGCGCAGCTGATCGCGCGCCGCGTACGCGAGGCATCCGTGTACTCCGAGATCGTGCCCCACACCATCACCGCGGCCGAGGTCGCGGCCCGCAACCCGGTCGGCATCGTGCTGTCGGGCGGCCCGAGCTCGGTCTACGAGGAGGGCGCGCCGTCGCTCGACGAGGGCATCCTCGAGCTCGGCGTCCCGACGTTGGGCATCTGCTACGGCTTCCAGGTGATGGCACGCCAACTGGGCGGTGAGGTCGCGCACACGGGCCAGCGCGAATACGGCTCGACCGAGACGACCGTGCGCAGCGACGACAACCTGCTGCTCGGCGGGCAGCCCGAGCACCAGATCACGTGGATGAGCCACGGCGACTCGGTCTCGATCGCGCCCGAGGGCTTCCAGGTGCTCGCCTCGACCGCGTCGACGCCCGTCGCGGCGTTCGCGAACGACGAGAAGAAGTTCTACGGCGTGCAGTGGCACCCCGAGGTCAAGCACTCCGCGCACGGGCAGAGCGTGCTCGAGAACTTCCTGCACCGCGCCGCGGGCATCGCGGCCGACTGGAACGCCGGCAACGTCATCGCCGAGCAGGTCGCCCGCATCCGCGAGCAGGTGGGCTCCGCCCGCGTCATCTCCGCGCTCTCGGGCGGCGTCGACTCCGCCGTCTCGACCGCGCTCGTGCAGCAGGCCGTCGGCGACCAGCTCACCGCGGTCTTCGTCGACCACGGTCTGCTCCGCAAGGGCGAGCGCGAGCAGGTGCAGCAGGACTACGTGGCCGCGACCGGCGTGAACCTCGTCACGGTCGACGCCGCAGACACGTTCCTCGCCGCGCTCGAGGGCGTCAGCGACCCCGAGCAGAAGCGCAAGATCATCGGCCGCGAGTTCATCCGCGCGTTCGAGCAGGCGGAGCTCGACCTCGTCGCCGAGGCCGCGGCCTCGGGCGAGAAGGTGAAGTTCCTCGTGCAGGGCACGCTGTACCCCGACGTCGTCGAGTCCGGCGGCGGCACGGGCACCGCGAACATCAAGAGCCACCACAACGTGGGCGGGCTGCCCGAGGACCTCCAGTTCGAGCTCGTCGAACCGCTGCGCACCCTCTTCAAGGACGAGGTGCGCCAGATCGGCCGCGAACTCGGGCTGCCCGAGGCGATCGTCGCGCGCCAGCCGTTTCCGGGGCCAGGCCTCGGCATCCGCATCGTGGGCGAGGTCACCCGTGATCGTCTCGATCTGCTCCGTGAGGCCGACGCGATCGCGCGCGAGGAACTGAGCGCGGCCGGCCTCGACGGCGAGATCTGGCAGTGCCCCGTGGTGCTCCTCGCCGACGTGCGCTCGGTCGGCGTGCAGGGCGACGGCCGCACGTACGGGCATCCGATCGTGCTGCGTCCCGTGTCGAGCGAAGACGCGATGACCGCCGACTGGACGCGGCTGCCCTACGACGTGCTCGCGAAGATCTCGAACCGCATCACCAACGAGGTGCGCGACGTCAACCGCGTCGTGCTCGACGTCACGTCGAAGCCGCCGGGGACCATCGAGTGGGAATGAGCCGCACCAGCGGCTGAGCGAGGGGCGCGGACCTGGAGGTCCGCGCCCTTCGGCGTTCCGGCGGGCCCTCGCACGCCGGCGGCCCGCCACGGCAGGATGGAACCCATGACGGGATTCCGGGGTTCGAAGCTGTCGGTCATCGGTGCGGGGAGCGTGGGGTCGAGCCTTGCGTACGCCGCGCTCATCAGGGGGTCGGCGAACGAGGTCGCGCTGTACGACATCGCCACCGAGAAGGTCGAGGCCGAGGTGCTCGACCTCGCGCACGGCACGCAGTTCACGCAGTCGCTCATCACGGGAGGCGACGATCCGGCCGTGCTCGAGGGCAGCGACGTCGTGGTGATCACGGCGGGCGCCAAGCAGAAGCCGGGTCAGACCCGCATCGAACTGCTCGGCACGAACATCCGGATCCTCGAGAGCCTGCTGCCGGTCGTCACCGAGCGCGCGCCCGACGCCACGATCATGCTCGTCACCAACCCGGTGGACGTCCTGACGAAGGTCGCCGTCGAGATCACCGGCCTGCCGCCGACCCGGGTGTTCGGGTCGGGCACCGTGCTCGACACGTCGCGACTGCGGTGGCTGCTCGGCGAACGGCTCGGGGTCTCGACGTCGAGCGTGCACGCGTACATCGTGGGGGAGCACGGCGACACCGAATTCCCGCTGTGGTCGAGCGCGACCATCGGACCCGTGCCCCTGCTCGAGTGGGAGGGCGGCGCGCGCGTCTCGGCGGAGGAGCTCGACCGGATCGCGGTCGACGTGCGCGACGCGGCGTACCGCGTCATCGCGGGCAAGGGGGCGACCAACTACGCGATCGGCCTCTCCGCGGCGAGGATCGCGGAGGCCGTGCTCGCCGACGAGCAGGTGGTGCTGCCGGTCAGCACGGTGCTCGACGGCTACCGCGGCATCTCGGGGGTCGCGCTCTCGGTGCCCTGCATCGTCGGCGCGTCGGGTCCACGGCCGGTGCCGAACACGCCGTTCTCCGACGAGGAGGGCTCGAAGCTGGATGCCTCGGCGGAGGCGCTGCAGCGGGCGCTGGCGGACATCGGGCGGGGCTGAGGGCGGCGCTCGAGGCATCCGCCGAAATCTTTTCCAGGTCGTGTCGATCCGCCCGTTCCCCGTTCGACGCATGCATGAGAGGGTCGAACAGGATCGACCCGGACGACGAAGGAGAACGACGATGTCGAAGTACATGCTGATCATGCGGGCCGACGACCAGGGCGTGGCGACCTACGAGGAGCTCCCGTTCGACCAGGTGATCGAGGCCATGGGCCGCTACAACGAGTCGATGATGCAGGCGGGCGTGCTGCTCGCCGGCGAGGGGCTGAGCGACGCGAGCGAGGGCTTCGTCGTCGACTTCTCGGGTGAGAAGCCGCTCGTCACCGACGGCCCCTACGGAGAGACGAAGGAGCTGTTCAACGGCTTCTGGATCATCGAGGTCGCCTCCAAGGAGGAAGCCGCGGAGTGGGCGTCGCGCGCGCCGCTCGGCCCGGGTGCGTACCTCGAGGTGCGCCGGGTCCACGATGAGAGCGACTTCCCGCAGGACAACGAGTGGATCCAGAAGGAGTTCGGATGGCGCGAGGAGCAGGCCGCGAAGGCCGGGCAGGCTGCGCAGTCCTGACCGCCCGATGACGGATGCCACGGGTGAGCGCCGCGTCGACGAGGAGTCGGCGCGGCGCTCCGTCGTGGCCGTGTGGCGCATCGAGTCGGCACGCATCGTCGCGACGCTGACCAAGGTGGTCGGCGACTTCGGCCTCGCCGAGGACCTCGCCCAGGACGCCCTCGTCGATGCGCTCGCGCAGTGGCCCGTCGAGGGCGTGCCGCGAAATCCCGGCGCATGGCTCACCTCGGTCGCCAAGCGCAAGGCGATCGACGGCTGGCGGCGCCGCGAGCGCTACGACGACCGCCTCGCCGCGATCGCGCACGATCTCGAGGCGGAGCAGCAGCGGCAGACGGATGCCCCGCCCTGGGACCCCGACGAGATCGGCGACGACGTGCTCAGGCTGGTCTTCATCGCCTGCCATCCGGTGCTCTCCCGGGAGGCGCAGGTCGCGCTCACGTTGCGCGTCGTGGGTGGGCTCACGACCGAGGAGATCGCGAAGGCGTTCCTCGTGCCGACGTCGACCGTGCAGCAGCGCATCGTCCGCGCGAAGCAGGCGCTCGCCGACGCCGGCGTCGGGTTCGAGGCGCCGGCACGCGACGAGTTCGCGCAACGGCTCGGCACCGTGCTCGGCGTGCTGTACCTGATCTTCAACGAGGGCTACGCGGCGAGCTCGGGCGACGAGTGGATGCGCCCCGAGCTCAGCCGTGAGGCGCTCCGGCTCGGCCGGACGGTGGTCGCCCTGGTGCCGCGCGAGCCGGAGGCGCACGCCCTCGTGGCGCTCATGGAGTTGACGGCAGCTCGATTCCCCGCGCGCCTCGACCGCGACGGCCATCCGGTGCTGCTCGCCGACCAGGACCGCACCCGGTGGGACCGCTCCGCGATCACGCGAGGCCGCGCGGCGCTGGCCCGAGCCGACGCGATCGGGCGCGGGCGAGGGGCGTACGCGCTGCAGGCCGCGATCGCCGAGCAGCACGACCTCGCGGCATCCGTCGACGACACCGACTGGCAGGCGATCGTCGCGATCTACGACGGGCTCGTGTCACTGACGCCGTCGCCCGTGGTCGAGCTGAACCGCGCGGTCGCGGTCGCGATGGCGTCGGGGCCCGGGGCCGGCCTCGAGCTCGTCGATGCGCTGGCCGACGACAAGCGGCTCCGGCTCTCGCACCTGCTGCCGAGCGTGCGCGGCGAACTGCTCGCCCGCCTCGGCCGCGACGACGAGGCCCGGGCGGAGTTCGAACTCGCGGCGCAGCGCGCCGAGAACGCCCGCGAACGTGCGGTGCTGCTCGCGAAGGCCGCCGCGCGGCGCTGACCCCGCCGGAAACGGCGAACGGGCCGCCGTCCCGGAGGACGACGGCCCGTTCGAGGTTCCGCGACGCGAGCGTCAGTCGCTGGACTGGGCGATCGCGAGGATGCGCAGGATCTCGAGGTACAGCCAGATGACCGTGACCATGACCCCGAAGGCGCCGGTCCACGAGTACTTCTTCGGGGCGCGGTTGCGCACGCCCTGCTGGATGAAGTCGAAGTCGAGCACGAGCGAGTACGCGGCCATGATGACGACGAGGACACCGATGATGATGCCCCACGGGATGCCGAAGATCTCGGCGCCGCGCAGGCCCCACGGGTCGTCGGTCGCGCCGAACAGCATGAGGCCGACGTTCACCAGCGAGAACACGAGGTAGCCGACCATCGCGATCAGGAAGATCTTCGTGGCCTTCTTCGACGCGCGGATCTTGCCCGAAGCGAAGAGGGCGAGCGTGACGCCGACGACCACGAGCGTCGCGATGACGGCCTGGCCGACGATGCCGCCGCCGAACTGCAGCTCGTACCACTGCGAGATCGCGCCGACGAAGACGCCCTGCACACCGGCGTACGTGAGGATCAGCGCGGGCGACGGCTCGCGCTTGAAGGCGTTGACGAGGCCCAGCACGAAGCCGACGATCGCGGCGCCGATCCAGAGCCACGGCATGGTGACGGCCGTGAACCAGCCGATCGCGGCGCCGACGAGGAGCACGCCGAACGAGATCGCGGACTTCTGCAGCGCGTCGTCGTACGTCATCACCTCGTTGTCGTTGAGGGTGGCGGGGCGGTCGTAGATGTCCTGCAGTTCGGCTGCGGAGACGTTCTGCGCTGCGGCGACGGCCCCTTGCTTCGAGAAGGCCTCGTTGCGTGAGAAGGCGGGGTTGTCGAGTGCCATGGGAGTGGTTCCTCTGCTTTCGGCATCAGTCGGATGGAGGGGAATCAGCGCGAATGGCTCATCCGGGTGCATCCGCGTCATCCCAATGTACCCGTTCGGGCCATTGCGCCGCCCGCTCCAATCCGTGACAACGCCGAGAATCCCGCGGATGTTCCCGGCGCGGATGCCCCGCCACGGCGTCGTCGATACGCTCGGAGGATGCTGCGCGACACGGCCGACCGACCGCTCGTCATCGGGCATCGAGGTGCGCCCGGGTACCGCCCCGAGCACACGGCCGAGGCGTACCGGCTGGCGTTCGCGTTGGGTGCCGACGCGGTCGAGCCCGACCTCGTGGCCACGCGCGACGGCGTGCTCGTGCTGCGGCACGAGAACGAGATCTCGGGCACGACCGATGTCGCGTCGCGCCGCGAGTTCGCGTCGCGCCGCACGACCCGCGAGATCGACGGAACGGAGCAGAGCGGGTGGTTCACGGAGGACTTCACGTGGGCCGAGCTCGCGACGCTGCGGGCGACCGAGCGGCTGGGCCCGCTCCGACAGTCGAGCGCGTCCTTCGACGGCCGATACCCCCTGATCCGGTTCCGCGACCTCCTGGAGCTCATCGACCAGGCAGCCGACGACGCCGGGCGGATGCTGCGCCTGGTCGCCGAGTTCAAGCACGCGAGCCACTTCGACGCGCTCGGGCTGCCGCTCGATGAACTGTTCGCCGCGGAATTGGATGCCGCCGGGTGGGGACGCGGCGACGAGCGCGTGATCATGGAGGCGTTCGAACCGACCGTGCTCGACCGGCTCGGGTTGCGCGGCGTCATCGGCGACCGGGTGCTCCTGATCGAGGATTCGGGTTCGCCGTGGGACCTCGTGCTGGCGTCGGGTGCGCAGGCGCCGGCCTACGACACCTTCGCGACGGAGGCCGGGCTGTACGCGCTCGCGGGTCGGTTCGACGGCGTGAGCGTCGGCAAGCGGAGGCTGCTCGGACCGCAGCGCCGTGGAACCGCGCCGGAGGTGCTCTCGGGCGCCGAGCTCGTGGATGCGGCCCACGGGGCGGGCCTGTCGGTGTTCACGTGGACGCTCCGCCCGGAGAACCGCTTCCTCGTCGCGGGGAACCGGCGCGGGGCGGCCCGCGCGGCGTGGGGCGACTGGCGCACCGAGTTCGAGGCCGTCATCGAGACCGGGGTCGACGGGATCTTCGTCGATCACCCCGACCTCGGCGTCGAGGCTCGCGGCTCGGGCGGGCAGCGCTGATCGCGCGGCCGAGCCTCGACGCGACCGGTCCGCGTCGCATTCGCGACCGCTCGTCGAGCAGCAGCTGACGGTCCGAGGGCCGCGTCGTCGCCGGTCGCGACGGCTTCAGCCGGTGCGCCGGTCGGTTCGCGGGGGCCGCTCGGCCGCTTCCCGCCTGCTCGCGGGCGCGGCGTCGAGCGCGCGCACGACGCGGGCGAGCAGCTCGCGCAGTGCCGCGCGATGCGGCTCGGCGAGATCGGTCGTGAACTCGACGCCCTCGGGGATGTAGAGCATGCCGTAGAGCGCCTCGCGGAAGTCGGCGCCGCCGATCGGCCAGCGGGTGTGCGCGGATCCCTCCGGGCTCGCGCCCTGTCCCCAGTATCCGAAGTGCTCGCGGAACTCATCGAACGGGAGTTCCATCACGACGTCGGCCTCGACCTGCAGGGGCGACCACGACGACGCCGCGAGCACCATCTCGGAGACCGTGTGCTCGTCGAGCTCCCGGGCGGGGACCATGACGCGGGTGTGGTGGATCCCGTCGATGCGGTCCACCCGGAACGTGCGCCAGTCGTCGCGGTCCAGGTCCCAGCAGATGAGGTACCAGTTGCGCTGCGAGGGCGCGAGCGTGTGCGGTTCGACCCGTCGGCGCGACGGGTCGCCGGCCTGGTTCACGTAGTCGAATCGCAGGCGCTCGCCGTCACGGCAGGCGAGCGCGAGCTCGCCGAGCACGTCGGGTGAGACCGCGGTGCCGCCGACCGACGTGGGCTGCACGACCTCGGCGAGCGCGGAGACGCGACGGCGCAGCGCGGGAGGCAGCACCTGTTCGAGCTTCGCGAGCGCGGAGAGCGTGGTGTGGGTGCCGTCGACGAGTCGCTGGGTCGCGGCGAGTCGCAGCCCGATCGCGATCGCGACCGCCTCCTCGTCGTCGAGCAGGAGCGGCGGCAGTGCGCTGCCCGCCTCGAGCCGGTAGCCGCCCGCGATGCCCGGCGAGGAGTCGATCCGGTAGCCGAGCTCGCGCAGCCGGTCGATGTCGCGGCGGACCGTGCGTTCGGTGATGCCGAGCCGGTCGCTGAGCTCGGTGCTCGTCCAGTGCCGGTGCGTCTGGAGCAGGCTCAGCAGCTTGAGGGCTCGGGCGGTGGTTTCGGCCATGCGTCCATTCTCCCGGGGATTCAGGACAGGAACTGTCCGCATCGGGTTCTAGCTTGGCGGCATGACCAGCGAACCCATCATCGAGACCCACGGGCTCACCAAGCGCTTCACGGTGAAGAAGCAGGAGGTCGCCGCGGTGACCGACCTGTCGATCACCGTGCAGCCGGGCGAACTCGTGGCCTTCCTCGGCCCCAACGGCGCGGGCAAGTCCACGAGCCTGCGCATGCTCACGACCCTCATCCCGCCGACGTCGGGCACGGCGCGCGTCGTCGGACACGACATCCACCGCGACCCCGCGGGGGTGCGGGCCCGCATCGGCTACGTCGGGCAGCTCACGAGCGGCAGCTTCGCCCAACGCGTCCGCGACGAGCTCATCAGCCAGGGCGCGTTCTACGGGATGGGACGGGCCGACGCCGTGCGCCGCGCCGACGAGCTCATCGAGTCGCTCGACCTCGGAGCGATCAAGACCCGATCGGTGCAGCAGCTCTCGGGCGGGCAGAAGCGCCGGCTCGACATCGCCCTCGGCCTCATGCACGCGCCGCCGCTGATCTTCCTCGACGAGCCCTCGACCGGCCTCGACCCGCAGAGCCGTTCGAACCTGTGGGAGCACATCATCGAGCTCCGCCGGCGACACGGCACGACGGTGTTCCTCACGACGCACTACCTCGAGGAGGCCGACCGCTACGCCGAACGGGTCCTGGTCATGGACCAGGGCCGCGTCATCGCCGACGACACGGCGACGGCGCTGAAGTCGACCCTCGCGGGCGACGTGCTCACGTTCGGATTCGAGACGTCGGATGCCGCGGCCGCGGCCGTCGCCGTCGTGTCGCGCATCGCCGACCGCGAGGCCACCCGCGCGGGCGACCGCGAGGTCACCGTCGCCGTACCCGACGGCGACCGGCTGCTGCCGACCGCGATCCGCGCGCTCGACGAGGCGCGGCTGCCGGTCGTGTCTGCGACCGGGGTGCCGCCGACGCTCGACGACGTGTTCCTCGCGCTCACCGGCCGGTCGCTGCGCGAGGCCGACCAGACCGCATCGGGCGGGGACGCCGAATCGGATGCCCCCGACGCGGGCGCCGAGGCATCCGCCGAGCGCCTCGCGGCTGCGCCCTCGCCCGTGCCCTCGCCTGGGGCATCCGCCGAATTCGAGGCATCCGGAATCGACCAGAAGGAGACGGCACGATGACCGAGCCGACCATGACCGCCGTTCGACCCAACGTCGTGCGGGACACCCGCAACGTGTTCGTCAGGGAGCTGCGCCCGGTGGTGCGCGACCCGTTCTCGCTGATCTTCAGCCTGCTCCAACCGCTCGTGTTCCTCGGCCTGTTCGCGCCGCTGCTGATCGGCGAGTCCGGGCAGTCCGCGGCGCAGACCCTGCAGTGGTTCGTTCCCGGCGTGCTCGTCATGATCGTGCTGTTCGGCACGGGCGCGACGGGATCGAACCTGCAGTACGAGATGATGACCGGCTCGCATGAGCGCACGCTCGTGGCACCGCTCGCGCGGTCGGCGCTGCTCATGGGGCGTGCGCTCAAGGAGATCGCGCCGATCGTGGTGCAGGGCCTGCTCATCGTGCTCATCGCGTGGCCGTTCGGCTTCGCGATCAACCTCGCCGGCCTCGTCGCGGGGATCGCGCTGCTCGCGGTGTTCGGCGTCGGGCTCGGCTCGCTCAGCTACGCGCTCGCGCTCGCCACGAAGGACCGCGAGTGGCTGTTCTGGGGCGTGCAGCAGTCGCTGATCTTCCCGCTGCTGATCCTGTCGGGGATGCTGCTGCCGCTCGATGCGGCGCCCGAGTGGATGCGCGCGGTCGCGGCCGTGAACCCCGTCAACTGGGTCGTGCAGGGCGAACGGGCGATGTTCTCCGGCTACTTCGGGGCGCCCGAGGTGCTGTGGGGCTGGATCTCCGCGGTCGCGGTGGCGGTCGTCGGGCTCGTGGTCGGCATCCGGGCGATGCGCCGGTCGAGCTGACGACGGCGCGCGCGGCTGCGCCGGACGCCTGCGCCGACGCGGATGGTCGCCCCGGAATGTCCGGGGCGACCATTCGCGTCCGTGCGCCGGGTGTCTGCGTGCGAGGCCGGCTGCGCTCACCGGCCGACGGCGGATGCCTCGACGTCGGAGACCGCCGGTTCGGTCGCGCCGGACTCGGCCTCGGTCCGCCAGTCGTCGAGCCCGCTGCGCCAGACGGCGACCGCGAGGGCGCCGAACACGACCACGCCGACGACCAGCGACAGGTACGACGACCAGGCGACGAAGTTCGGCAGCACGAACTCGACCACGACCCACGCGAGGAGGGCGATCGGCACCCAGAGCGGAGCGATCCGTGCACGGATCGCGGCGACGGCGAGCAGGACGAGGCCCAGCACGGTGCCGGCGAGGCCGAGGACGAGGTAGGGGACGAACACGGTCGACTCGCCGACCGCGAGTGCGGATGCCGCGGCGTCGGGGTCCGACCCGGCGAGGGCCAGCTGCAGGAGCAGCGCTCCGCCGTAGACGGCGTGGCCGAATGCGCCGAGCCCGCTGAGCGCGGCGCCGAAGGTGGCGAGCACCCTGGAGCGTCGCGCGGCGAGGTGCCCGAAGCCCACCAGCCCGATCGCCCAGAAGACCTGGGAGGCGACGAACAACTGGATGCCGACGGCTGCGCCGGGCGAGTTCGCGAGCACGCCGACGTATTCCGACGGGTCCTCGGGGATCGCCGGCTGGATCAGCAGGCTGCCGAGGCCGATCCACGCACCGGCCGCGACGGAGATCGCGACGGTCGAGCGGCGGAAGCTGGGAAGGGACATGGTGGATTCCTCTCTGGCGGTCGCGATGCGGCCGAACGGCGTCCGCGGGTGCGGCGTCGGCGGGTGCGACGTCGGCCGCGAAGGTACGCCCCGGCGGAATCCGAGGCATCCGCACTGGGTACCGAAGCGGATCGACCGACGTGCGGCGCCGTCGCCGGGAAGTCATCCGACGTCGACGCGCGTGTCCACTTCGGGTGACATCGGGCGCGGGGTGCGCGGGTCTACCCTCTGTGGCATGGATCGCTGTGACATGGATCGCAGTGGCATGGATCGCCGCGCGCGGTGGCACCTCGCCCAGGACGTCGGCCTCGCCGTCGTCGTGGCGGCGCTCGGCCTCGCCGAGATGTGGGTGCCGTTCGAGTCGACGCAGGGCGCAGCGCCGTCGGCGGCGACCTCCGTCGCGGTCGTGGTGGCGGCGATCGCGCTCGCGTTCCGCCGGACGAGGCCCATCGTGCTCGTCGTCGTGCCGGCCGTGTGGGTCGCCGCCGCATTCGCCGGCGGCGGGGTCGTTCCGATCCTGTTCTTCGGGCAACTGGTGCCCATGTACCTGGCGCTGTACTCGGCGGTCCGGCACGGAACACGGCGCGACGGTCCCGTGGTCGTCGGCGCCGTGCTCGCCGCGGTCGTCGCCGCCGACCTGACGCAGCCGGTGCTGCAATCTCCGAGCGAACTGCTGTTCCACTGGGGCGTGCTCCTCGCCGTGCTCGGCATCGGCTGGGGACTCCGGTCGTCCGAGCGGCGTGCGGTCGACGCGGCGGTCCGCGCGGCAGAGGCCCAGGCGGCCGCGAGGGAGGCGTCGGCGCGCGCCGTGGCCGACGAGCGGGCGCGTATCTCCCGCGAGTTGCACGACATCCTCGGGCACTCGGTGAGCGTGATGGTCGTGCAGGCCGGAGCCGCGGCGCAGGCCGTCGAAGACGATCCGGCGTTCGTGCGCGGCGCGCTCGATACGATCCGGTCGACCGGATCGGACGCGCTCGCCGAGGTGCGGCGGGTGGTCGCGCTCCTGCGCGAGGACGACGATCGCACGCTCGCGCCGCAACCCGGGATCGACCGGATCGCCGAGCTCGTCGAACACGCCCGGATGGACGGGCTCGAGGTCGAGTACCGGACCGCCGGCGGCGTCGCGCACCTCGGCGCCGGCGAGCAGCTCGCGATCTTCCGGATCGTGCAGGAGTCCCTGACGAACGTGCGCAAGCATGCTCTGGCGTCGAACGCGACGGTGACGCTGACCTCGGCGGACGGCCGCGTCGACATCGCGATCGAGGACGACGGCCCGCGACGTCCGGCCGCAGCCCCCGGGGCATCGGGAACACCCGCACCGACGCTCGCCCGGCCGGGAGGGCACGGGCTCATCGGCATGCGCGAGCGGGTCGCGCTCTACGGCGGGGAGTTCGCCGCAGGCCCGACCGAGGGAGGACAGGGCTGGACGGTGCACGCGAGCCTGCCGACGAGGGGTGCGAGTTGACCGCCGAGACGACCGCCGGGTCGGCGCCCTCGCAACCGGTGCCCTCGCAACCGATGCCCTCGCAACCGGCGCCCTCGCACCCGGTGCGCATCGTCATCGCCGACGACCAGGAGTTGGTGCGCGCCGGCTTCCGGCTCATCCTCGAGCGCGCCGGATTCGAGGTCGTGGCCGAGGCCGGCGACGGCGCGGCGGCGATCGACGGGGTCGCCCGCACCGCGCCCGACGTGGTGCTGATGGACATGCGGATGCCCGTGCTCGACGGCGTCGAGGCGACGCGCCGCATCGCCGCGCAACCGGACGCCCCGCGGGTGCTCGCGCTCACCACGTTCGACCTCGACGAACTCGTCTACGCCGCGATGCGCGCCGGAGCATCCGGATTCCTGCTGAAGGACATCCCGCCGGACGACCTCGTGCACGCCGTGCGCGTCGTCGCCCGCGGCGAGGCGATGCTCGCGCCGGCGGTGACCGCGCGGCTGCTCGAGCGGTTCGCCGGCACGACGGGCGGGCCGGCGTCGCCGGCGTCAGCGGCCGCCGAGGCGCAGCTGGCACGGCTCACCGAACGCGAGTCGGACATCGCCCGCCTCGTGGCCCGCGGATGCTCCAACGCCGAGATCGCCGCCCGACTGTTCCTCTCCGAATCGACGGTGAAGACCTACGTCTCGCGGCTGTTCGCGAGGCTCGGTGTCCGCGACCGCGTGCAGGTCGCCGTGATCGCCTACGAGGGCGGGCTCGTGCGCGTCGGCGAAGCGGACGCCTGATCGCCGGAGTGCTCACCAGGCGTGGGCGAGCTCGATGTCCTCGGCGTCGATCGCGGCGCGGAACGCGGGGTCGCGCAGCAGGCGGAACTCCCAGGCTCGAACGGCCGTACCGGGACCCGATGCCGCCGCCTCCTCCTCGGGGGCCGGATGCAGGAACAGCTCGCTGGTTCCCTCGGGCAGGGCGGCGAGCATCCGGCGCACGTCGTCGAGCAGCGCGTCGTAGCGGCCGAGGTCGCCGGCCGTGCGCCGGTTGGTGACCATCGCAGCGGGCAGCGGCACGCCCGCGGCATCCGCTGCGGCGACGGCCTGCTCATGCAGCGCCGCGAGCGGGGCAGGGGCCTCGGCTCCGAGGTAGGGCGCGAGGTCGCGGGGCAGTCGGAAGCCGATGCGTTCGCGCGCGCAGAGCGCGAGCGCCTCGGGCACGAACGAGCGGCCGGTGAGCCCGTAGAGGGTGCCCGCGTGCGAGTCCAGCGCGGCCGGGCGTGCGCCGAGCGCGCGCAGCCGGACGAGTTGGGCCGCGAGCTCGGCGGCGACCTCGCCGGGCACGGCGCGCTCGCCGACCAGCGCCGCGTCGAACGGGAGCGGGCCGCCAGGTTCGCTGCCCAGGGACGCGCCGGCGGTGAGCGGATGCCATGCCGCGATCCCGCGCTCGCTCGACAGCGTCGCGTGCAGCCTCGGTTCGATGCCGGCGGCCTGCAGTGCCGCGACGGTCTCGGCGGTCGGCCCGACGCCGACGACGATCGCGGTCGTCGCCGTGATGAGGCCCTCGGCGGCGAGCTCCACGATCGCGGGGTCGCCCGCCGGATCACGCCCGAGGTCGTCGGCCGTGATCACCAGGCGTCGGGTCACCCGTCGACCTCGTCGGATGCGCGGGCCGCGGCATCCCGCGTCGAGGCGTCGGCGTCTTCGCGGTGCTCGGCGGCACCCTCGGGAACCCGGATGAACCGCGCCAGCACCGCGCCGATCGCGCACAGCACGAACGGGTAGACGCACAGGAAGAACCGGAACGCGAGGTCGGGCTGGTCGCCCGGCGCATCGCCCGACTGGTACCCGAAGAACCAGGCCAGCGAGGCGAGTGCGAGCCCGCTCACGATCGCGTTGAGCCGGCCGAAGAACCCGAACGCCGAGAGGAACAGGCCTTCGCGGTGCTGGCCGTGCCGGCGCGCGTCGTCGTCGAGCACGCGGGCGACGATCAGGTCGTTCGTCGCGAGCATGCCCGAGTAGCCGATGCCGACGAGGATGCCCGCGAGGATCGCGGTGACGAGGCTGTTCGCGAAGAACAGCGGGATGAAGCTGAGCGCGAGCACCACGAACGCGAGGCGCCACGTGAACGCCGCGCCCCTGCGGCGCACCACGCGCGTCCACGCGAACAGGCCGAGCACCGAGACCAGGATCACCGCGGCCTGCAGGAACAGCGCGTCCGAGACGGGCAGGCCGAGCGCGTAGCGCACGTAGAGCTGGAGTCCCGCGAGCACGAGCGCCATCGCCGACCCGTAGCAGGCCCCGGCGATCCCGATCGTCCAGAAGCGCGGGTTGCGCACGATCTGCCACACCGTGGCGAAGAACCGCGGGCGGGCCGCCTCCGCATACCGCGGGTTCTCCTTCGCGCCGAACGCCATGAACAGGATCACGACGACCGCGATCGCCCCGTAGATGATCGCGGTGACGGTGAAGCCGGTGGTCGTCTCCTCGGTGCCGAACACCTTCGTCGTGAGCAGCGGCGTGACGGCGAGCGAGATCACGAGGGCGACGAGCTGGAAGCCCTGGCGCAGCGAGTTCGCGACCGCCCGCTGCTTCTCGACGGGGAACAGTTCCGGCAGCAGCGCGCCGTAGTTCGCGTTCAGCATCGAGTCGAACGCCTCGCACAGGATCGCGAACACTGCGAACCAGAGCACGAGGCCGAGTCCGTCGAGCGACGTCGGCGCCGAGAAGAACCCGATCATGGATGCCGCGAGCAGCGGCGCCCCGATGACCAGCCACGGCCGGCGACGGCCCCACCGGGTGCGGGTGCGGTCGGAGAGGAATCCCAGCACCGGGTTGTCGATCGCGTCGATGATCGCGTACACGACCATCACCGCGCCGTAGACGCGCACGTCGAGGCCCAGGATGTCGACGTAGTACAGGATCATCGAGCCCTTGATCATGTTGATCGGGATCGACGTCCCGAACATGCCGATGGCGTACCGCCAGGGCTTGGTCGCGGCGGCGGCGCCGGGCACGGAGCCGTCGGACGCGGCGCCGTGGGGCGCCGCGTCCGCGGGGGTCGGGGTGGCCGCGGGGCGGTCGGTCGGGGATTCGGAGGCGTTCGGGCGCGGTCCGGTCATCGAGGCTCCAAGGGGGTAGGGCGACGGCTCTGTCGGCGCGTGCGGGTCGACGATGGCCCGCGCGTGCGAACGAAAGGTTACCCGCGACCGGACGATCGGACGATTCCCCCGATTCCGGCGACGTGTGCAGATCGCCCCCGAACGGCGGGGCGGGATCGCTATGGTGAGGGCACACCACCCGAAGGAGCACTGCATGAGCGATCCGACTCCGACGACCGCGCCGCCGCGCCGGTCCCGCGCGACGACGTGGGCGATGTACCTCGCCATCGGCATGCTGATCGCCGCCGCCGTGCTCGGCGGGTTCTTCATCATCGTCGGCGACCAGGCCAACATCGCGGCCAGGGCCTGGCTCACGCTGCTGCTCGTGGCCATCTTCGCCGGCACCGTGGTGCTCGACGCCAACGTGTCGGACGGCCCGAACCGGTGGTACCTGCCCGCGTCGGTCACGGTGAACGTCGTGCTCGTGGCGGTCGGCCTGATCAAGCTCTGGAACGGCTGGGGGCAGCCGGCCGACACCGCGGACCCCGGAGTCTGGACGGTGCAGCTCGGCCGCTTCGTGCTCGTCATCATCCTGCTGCGACTGGCGCTGCTCGTCACCCAGCTGTACATCCTCTACTTCGTCTCCCGGGCCAAGAAGACGACGACCAAGGCGTTCGGCATCGCCACCGTCGTGTTCGTCGGACTGACGGCGCTCGTCCTCGCCATCCCGGCGGCCTTCCCGGAACCCGACTGGCCCGACTGGTGGTGGCGGACCGCTGCGGCGACTTCGCTCGTCGCCGTCGTGACCGCGGTGATCCCCGTGATCATCCGTGCGTTCGAGCCGAAGGACCCGACCCCTGCGCCGACGTACGGTGCGCCGGCCGGGTACGGCCAGGTGCCGCCCGGGTACGCACCGCAGCAGGTGCCTCCGGGGTACGCGCCGGCGCAGGCGCCTCCCGGCTACGCGCCCCAGCAGGTGCCCCCCGCGTACGCGCCACAGCCGGTGCCTCCGGGGTATCCGGCCCCGACGGCTCCGCAGGTGCCCCCGGGGTACGCGCAGCCGCCGGCGCCCCCGACCGCCCCGCCGCCCGCGCCCGCCGCGCCGCCGCAGGCCCCGCCCGCCGGCATCCCGCCGCAGGCGCCGCCCCGCAGGCCCCGCCGCAGCAGGCTCCACCCCAGGCGCCTCCGCAGTGACCCGAACGCCCCGGCCCCGCCGGGGCGTTCGTCGCTCCCGGCCGGGTGTCGGAGGCGCGGCCTAGAATCGACGGGACATGACGCTGATCCTCGACCCCGACGACCCGGCCGGATGGCGCGAGGCGCCCGGCAGTTCCGAGCCTGACCGTTTCGAAGCCGACCGCCCCGAAGCCGAAGACCCCCTGACCGCGGGGCTCAACCCGCAGCAGCGCGAAGCGGTCGAGTACCGCGGACCGGCGCTGCTGATCGTCGCGGGTGCGGGATCCGGCAAGACCCGGGTGCTCACGCACCGCATCGCGAGCCTCATCCAGCGCCGCGAGGCGTGGCCCAGCCAGATCCTCGCGATCACCTTCACCAACAAGGCCGCAGCCGAGATGCGCGAGCGCGTCGAGGCGCTGCTCGGCGAGGGGGCGTCCGGCATGTGGATCTCGACGTTCCACTCGGCGTGCGTGCGCATCCTGCGCCGCGAGGCCGAGTCGCTCGGGCTCAGCTCGACGTTCACGATCTACGACTCGGCCGACACCCGCACGGTGCTCAAGCGCATCATCAAGGAGCTCGACGCCGACGCCATGGGGTTCACCCCCGCGAGCGCCCAGGCGAAGATCTCGAAGCTCAAGAACGAACTGGCCGACGTCGAGTCGTACGCGCGGAACGCGAACGCGAACGACCCGCAGGAGGTCATGTTCCTCGAGATCTTCCGGCAGTACACCCGCCGGCTGCGCGACGCCAGCGCACTCGACTTCGACGACCTGATCGCCGAGACGGTCTACCTGTTCCGGGCGTTCCCGAAGGTCGCGGCGCTCTACCAGCGGCGGTTCCGGCACATCCTCGTCGACGAGTACCAGGACACGAACCACGCGCAATACGCGCTCATCCGCGAGTTCACCCGCCCGGTCGAGCCCCATGTCGTCGCCGAGCTCGACTCGCACGGCGTGCTGGTCACCGGCCTGGTCGACGACGACGGGGCGATCCCGGGCGCCTCGCTCACCGTCGTCGGCGACTCCGACCAGTCGATCTACGCCTTCCGCGGCGCCGACATCCGCAACATCGTCGAGTTCGAACGCGACTTCCCCGGGGCGTCCGTCGTCCTGCTCGAGCAGAACTACCGATCGACCCAGAACATCCTGTCGGCCGCGAACGCCGTGATCTCGAACAACTTCGACCGCAAGGACAAGAAGCTCTGGACGGCGGACGGCGACGGCGAGAAGATCGTCGGCTACACCGGGTACACCGCCCACGACGAGGCCCAGTTCGTCGTCGACGAGATCGAGGCGCTGCACCGCTCGGGCGTCGCGTACCGCGACATCGCGGTGTTCTACCGCACCAACGCCCAGACCCGTGCACTGGAGGAGATCTTCGTGCGCTCGGCGGTGCCGTACCGGGTCGTCGGCGGCACGAAGTTCTACGAGCGTGCCGAGATCAAGGACGCGATGGCGTACCTCGTCTCGGTCGCGAACCCGCTCGACGAGCTCGCGCTCCGGCGCATCCTGAACACCCCCAAGCGCGGCATCGGGCCTGCGACCGAGACGGCGATCGCGGTGTTCGCGGAGCACAACGGGATCTCGTTCCGGCAGGCCATGCGGTCGGCGGGCGAGCTCGGGCTCGGCCCGAAGGTGACGGGCGCGATCACCGCGCTCGCCGACGTGCTCGACGAGGCGGCGCTCATGCTCGTGCCCGATCAGGCGGCCATCGACGCGGGCGCGAACGAGGGCGCGGCGAAGGTCTCGGACGTCCTCGTGTTCCTGCTGGAGCGTTCCGGGCTCATCGACGCGCTGCGCAACAGCCGCGACCCGCAGGACGAGACGCGTGCCGAGAACGTCGAGGAGCTCGTCGCGCAGACGCGCGACTTCGACCGCGAGAACCCGCAGGCCACGCTGGTCGACTTCCTCACGCAGGTCTCGCTCGTCGCGGCGGCCGACGAGCTCGACGACGCGTCGGGCACGGTCTCGCTGATGACCCTGCACACGGCGAAGGGCCTCGAGTACCAGGCGGTCTTCCTCACCGGGCTCGAGGAGGGCCTGCTGCCGCACCAGATGTCAGCGACCGAACCCGGCGGCCCCGCCGAGGAGCGGCGGCTCTTCTACGTCGGCATCACGCGCGCGCGCAAGCGCCTGTACCTGTCGCTCGCGATGAGCCGGGCGCAGTTCGGCGAGGTCGCCGTCGCGATGCCGAGCCGCTACCTGCAGGAGATCCCCGAGGCGCTCATCGACTGGAAGCAGTCGCCGGGCATGGCGACGAGTCGCGGCGGCACGCAGCCTCGCGCGCTGAACGCGAGGCGCGGCGGACCGGGCTCGGGCCCCGGCGGTGGAGGAGCGTGGGGCACACGCAGCCGCGACCTCGAGCGGTTCAGCGTGACGAAGAACTCGGCGACGAAGACCGAGTGGGCGAACCGGGTGACCGGCACCGTCCGCGACAACGGCGATCTCACGCTCGAGGCCGGCGACCGCATCCGGCACACCGACTTCGGCGAGGGGCGGGTCACGCAGGTCACCGGCGAGGGGAGCAAGCGCATCGCCCACGTCTCGTTCGACTCGGCGGGCGCGAAGAAGCTGCTCATCAAGATCGCACCGATCGAGAAGCTGTGAGCTGGCCGGTGCGCGCGAGCCGCGCGGTCTACGAGAACCCCTGGATCCGCGTGGTCGAGGACCGCGTCGTGCAGCCCGGCGGCGGCGAGGGCATCTACGGCGTGGTCGAGGTGCGCAACGTCGCGGTGTTCGTCGTGGCCCTGACCGAAGCCGACGAGGTGCTGCTCGTCACCGTCGACCGGCACACGGTCGGGCCATCGGTCGAGGTGCCGGCGGGAGGCACCGACGGCGAGCACCCGCTCGTCGCCGCACGGCGCGAGCTGCTGGAGGAGACCGGGTACGAGGCATCCGACTGGACCGAGATCGGGCGGATGAACGCGCTGAACGGCATCTGCCGGGCGCCGGAGGTCGTGTTTCTCGCGACCGGGCTGACGCGAACGGACTCCGGAGACGATCCGTCCTCGCACACCCAGGCCGAAGAGGGCATCAGCGTGGTTCGCGCGGTGCCGTGGGCCGACGTCGTGCGCATGATGCGCGAGGGCGAGATCTCCGACGGCGAGACGGTCGCCGCACTGACGTACGCGGCGATGGAGCTCGGCAGGCTCGCATGACCGACGGCGACGAGGCGGGCGCAGCTCGCCCCGCCCGTCTCCCGTGGTGGCGCGACGTCCGGGCACTCGACCTGGAGGTGGCGTCGCGCGCCGCGCTCGCCGCGGCGGTGCCGCTCGCCGTCCTGCTCCTCGTCGGCCGTCCCGAGTGGACGCCGTACGCGGCGTTCGGCGGCATGACCGCGATCTTCGGCCGCGGCGAGGCCTACCGCGGGCGTGTGCGCACGGTGTCCGTCGCGGCGGTCGGCCTCGTCGTGGGCGTCGTGGTCGGCGTCGCGGCATCCGTGCTCGGCGGCGGCGTCGCGATCACGGCCGTCGCACTCGTGGTCGTGCTCGTCGGCGGCATCCTCGTCGTGAACGTCGCCCGGTTGACGCCGCCGACGCCGCTCTTCTTCGTCTTCGCGGTCACCGTGTGCGCAGCGGTTCCCGTGCCCGCCGGGGAGGCGGGCGTGCGGATCGGCGTCACGGTCGCATCCGCGGTGTTCGCGTGGGCCATCAGCCTCTCGGGGTGGGCGTTGCGTCGCGCCGCGACCCGGATCGGCGCCGATCCGTTCAAGGCGCTCCGAGCGCCCGCGCCGGTGCGGTGGGAGGCCCTGCGCGACCCGGCCGTGTGGACGGTCTGCGCGCAGCACGTCGTCGCGGCGCTCGTCGCGGGTGCGATCGCACTGGCGTCGGGACTCGGACACCCGTACTGGGCGGTGGTCAGCGCGGTCGCGGTCATCCCGCCGGCGGGCGCGGCCCACTCGCTCGCGCGGGCGTGGCACCGGGTCGCGGGCACGACCGTCGGCGTCGTCGTGACGGCGCTCCTGCTGTGGCCCGATCCCGCGGTGTGGGTGCTCGTGCTGGTCGTCGCGGTGGCGCAGTTCGGCGCGGAGGTGTTCGTCGGGCGCCACTACGGCGTCGCGCTCGTGTTCGTGACGCCGCTCGCGCTCGTGGTCGCGCACCTCGCGCAGCCGGTCGCCGTCGGCACGCTCCTGCTCGACCGGCTGGTCGAGACGGCCCTGGGGGCGGGCGTCGCCATGCTCGCGGTGCTCGCGGTCCGCGC
Source organism: Agromyces sp. LHK192 (assembly GCF_004006235.1). NCBI lineage: Bacteria > Bacillati > Actinomycetota > Actinomycetes > Micrococcales > Microbacteriaceae > Agromyces > Agromyces sp. LHK192. The sequence continues at coordinate 3,015,124 of NZ_CP034753.1, read as the reverse complement.
GCTGCACCGGCGCCCGGACGGTGTCGCCGGCTGACTGGTTCACCGGTAGGGCTGGCGGAGTGCTGCATCGGAATGTAGTATTACTGCTACATCTTGCAGCGAACATGCGAAGGGTTGGGCAATGGAACGGAGCAGCACCCGCGGGGCGGCGATCGACGTCCGCGGCCTGCGGCGCTCGTACGGCGGCAGGGTCGTGCTCGACGGCATCGACCTGCACATCGAGCGCGGCGAGGTCGTGGCGCTGCTCGGGCCGAACGGAGCCGGAAAGTCGACCACGATCGAGATCCTCGAGGGGTTCCGCGAGCGCTCGGGCGGCGACGTCCTGGTGCTCGGCGAAGACCCGGCGAAGGCGGGTGAGGCCTGGCGGGCGAAGGTCGGCGTCGTGCTGCAGTCGTGGCGCGATCACGGCCGCTGGCGCGTCGACCGGTTGCTGACCGAGTTCGCGCGGCTCTACGAGCCCTACCGGGAGCCCGGTGCCTCCGGGCCGTACTCGGCCGACGAGGTGATCGACCTGGTCGGGCTCGGCGATCGCGCGAAGGCGACGGTCCGCACGCTCTCGGGGGGCCAGCGCCGTCGCCTCGACGTGGCGATCGGCCTGATCGGCCGCCCGGAGCTGCTCTTCCTCGACGAGCCGACGGTCGGATTCGACCCCGCCGCGCGCCACGAGTTCCACGAGCTGATCCACCGGCTGAGCGACTTCGACGACACGACGATCCTGCTCACCACGCACGACCTCGCCGAGGCCGAGAAGGTCGCCGGGCGCATCCTCATCCTCGACGGCGGGCACATCGTCGCCGACGGGAGCCCGGCACAGCTCGCGCGTTCGGTGGCCGGGACGAGCGAGATCACCTGGCGCGAGGGCGGTGTGGTCCAGGTGCACAGCGCCGCCGATCCGGTCCCGTTCGTGCGCGAACTGCTCGCGACACCGGGCGCCGAGATCACCGAGCTCCACGTGCGCTCGCAGACCCTCGAGGACACGTACCTCGCGATGGTCGCCCGTCGCGAGACGGATGCCGCACCGGGCGGCGCGGCATCCGTCTCCGAGTCGTCCGGCGTCGTGTCCGGCGCGGTATCCGACTCCGAATCATCCGCACCGATCCGCATGGGAGGGGTGTCATGAGCACCACCGCGCACACGATCCGAGCCGGCGTCCGCCGCGGCGCGATCGAGTCCTTCATCTCGCTGAAGACCCCCGGTGACTCGGCGTTCGTGGTTATCGGGCTCATCTCGATCGGCGTCGTCGTCTGGTTCAACCGCTCGGCCGAGATCATGCCCGGCGTTCCGGTCGTCTCGTTCGTCGTCCCGAGCATCCTGACCATCCAGCTGCTGTTCATCGCCTGCTACGGGCTCGCCACCGTGATCGTCACCGAGCGCGAGGACGGCACCCTGATCCGGGCCCGGTCGCTGCCGGGCGGCGTCCGCGTCTACGCGGTCGGCGTCATCACGAAGACGCTCTGGGAGCTCGTCGTCACGGTCGGGCTCGGGCTCGTGATCACGTGGGCGATCGTCGGCTCCTCGCTCGGACTCGACGTCGGCGGCGTCGCGATCGTGCTCGGCATGCTCGTGCTCGGCACGATCGCGCTGACGACGTTCGGACTCGTGCTCGGCGTGGTGTTCCGCAATCCGCGGGCCGTCGGCGGCTGGGGCATCATCGTCGTCGGCGCGCTGGCCTGGATCTCGGGACTCATCCAGCCGCTCGCGTCGATGGCCGGCTGGCTGCAGGTGATCGGGCAGATCAGCCCCCTCTACTGGATCGGCGTCGCGTTCCGCAGCGCCTTCGTGCCCGAGGCGGCGCAGGCCGTCGAACTCGGCGGCGACTGGCGCGTCGCCGTGGCGTTCGCGGTGGTCGCGGCGTGGGCGATCGCCGGCGCGCTGCTCGCTCCGAGGCTGTTGCGCCGTGCCGCGCGACGCGAGACCGGGTCGGCGATCGAGGCGCGGCGCGAGGCCGCGCTGCGGCGCGCATGAGCCTCGCCGCCGACCGCGGCGCCGGGCGGGCCGCGAGCCGATCGCAGCCGGATGTCGCCGTGGAGGCCGCCGCCGATGCCGGCGCCCGCGCCGACGCCGTCCACAACCGCGTCGCGATGCTCCGCGCCGAGCGACGGGTCTCGCGTCGTGAACTCGCGGACGCGCTCGGGGTGCACTACCAGACCATCGGATACCTCGAACGCGGCGAGTTCAACCCGAGCCTGCACCTCGCGCTGCGTATCGCACGGTTCTTCGAGGTGCCGCTCGAGTTCGTCTTCTCGCTCGACGACTTCCCGCGGATCGGTCCGGGCGGGCACTAGGCGCGGTGCTCGGCTGCGTGCAGGGCGACTGTGCCGGGGCATCCGTGGCGACCCGGTTCCGCCCTTGTGCATGGGATTTCGGCCCAGACGCTCCGTGGAGACGCCGAGAGCCGGATTCTCATGCACGCGATGACGGCTGCCGGAGGCCCGGGCGCGGGAGAGCGTTTACCCGGCTGATCCGCCCGGCCTGCGCGTCCGGCATCCTCTGGTGACGCGTCCCGGCCCGTCCCCGGTTCGGAGGCGCCATTCGAGGGGAGTAGCATGGCATGCGGCCCGCGCCGATATCTCGACATCGAGAGATTTCCCCGGCCCGGGTCCTCACCCACCATCCCTGCGCGAGACCCGCGCGGACCGATTGGAAGCAGAGCGTGGATCTTTACGAGTACCAGGCCCGAGACCTCTTCGAACAGTACGGCGTTCCGGTCCTGGCCGGCATCGTGGCCGACACCCCCGAAGAGGTTCGAGCCGCAGCCGAGAAGCTGGGCGGCGTCGTCGTCGTCAAGGCGCAGGTCAAGACGGGCGGCCGCGGCAAGGCCGGCGGCGTCAAGGTCGCCAAGACCCCCGACGAGGCGGAGGAGGCCGCACGCGCCATCCTCGGGCTCGACATCAAGGGCCACGTCGTGAAGCGCGTCATGGTGGCCGCCGGTGCGAAGATCGCGCAGGAGTTCTACTTCTCGGTGCTGCTCGACCGCGCCAACCGCTCGTACCTCTCGCTGACGAGCGTCGAGGGCGGCATGGAGATCGAGCAGCTCGCGGTCGAGAAGCCCGAGGCGCTCGCCCGTATCGAGGTCGACCCCGGCACGGGCATCACCCCCGACAAGGCGCGCGAGATCGCGCAGGCGGCGAACTTCCCGGCCGAGCTGGTCGACAAGGTCGCCGACGTGTTCGTCAAGCTCTACGACGTCTACAAGTCCGAGGACGCCACGCTCGTGGAGGTGAACCCGCTCATCCTCTCGGAGGACGGCGACGTCATCGCCCTCGACGGCAAGGTCTCGCTCGACGAGAACGCCGAGTTCCGCCACGCCGGCCACGCCCTCCTCGAGGACAAGGCCGCCGCCGACCCGCTCGAGGCCAAGGCCAAGGCGCTCGACCTCAACTACGTCAAGCTCGACGGCGAAGTCGGCATCATCGGCAACGGCGCGGGCCTGGTCATGTCGACCCTCGACGTCGTCGCGTACGCCGGCGAGAACCACGGCTCGGTGAAGCCCGCGAACTTCCTCGACATCGGCGGCGGCGCCTCGGCCGAGGTCATGGCCAACGGCCTGTCGATCATCCTCGGCGACCCGCAGGTCAAGTCGGTGTTCGTCAACGTCTTCGGCGGCATCACCGCGTGCGACCAGGTCGCCAAGGGCATCGTCGGCGCACTCGCCGAACTCGGCTCCGAGGCGAACAAGCCGCTCGTCGTGCGCCTCGACGGCAACAACGTGGCCGAGGGCCGCCGCATCCTCGAGGAGGCGGCGCACCCGCTCGTCACCCTCGCCGAAAACATGGACCAGGGCGCCGACAAGGCCGCCGAGCTGGCGAACGCGTAAGGAACGCAGAGCAATGACGATCTTCCTCAACAAGGACAACAAGGTCATCGTCCAGGGCATCACCGGCGGCGAGGGCACCAAGCACACCGCGCGCATGCTCGCCGCGGGCACCCAGGTGGTCGGCGGCGTGAACGCGCGCAAGGCCGGCACCACCGTGCTGCACAAGGACAAGGACGGCAACGACGTCGAGCTCCCCGTGTTCGCGAGCGTGCAGGAGGCCATCGAGCAGACCGGCGCCGACGTGTCGATCGCGTTCGTGCCGCCGGCGTTCACCAAGGACGCGATCATCGAGGCCGTCGACGCCGAGATCCCGCTCCTCGTGGTCATCACCGAGGGCGTGCCGGTGCAGGACTCGGCCGAGGCCTGGGCGTACGCCAAGGAGAAGGGCGGCCTGACCCGCATCATCGGGCCGAACTGCCCCGGCATCATCAGCCCCGGTGAGTCGCTCGTCGGCATCACGCCGGCGAACATCACGGGCAAGGGCCCGATCGGCCTCGTCTCGAAGTCGGGCACGCTGACCTACCAGATGATGTACGAACTGCGCGACCTCGGCTTCTCGACCGCCATCGGCATCGGCGGCGACCCGGTCATCGGCACGACGCACATCGACGCGCTCGCCGCGTTCGAGGCCGACCCCGAGACGAAGGCGATCGTCATGATCGGCGAGATCGGCGGCGACGCCGAGGAGCGGGCGGCCGACTTCATCAAGGCCAACGTCACCAAGCCGGTCGTCGGCTACGTCGCCGGCTTCACCGCCCCCGAGGGCAAGACCATGGGCCACGCCGGCGCGATCGTGTCGGGTTCGGCCGGCACCGCGCAGGCGAAGAAGGAGGCCCTCGAGGCCGCCGGCGTGAAGGTCGGCAAGACCCCGTCGGAGACCGCGCGCCTGCTGCGCGAGGTCTACGCCGCGCTCGGCGCGTAGCATCCGCTCGTCGAACGGCCCCGCAGGTGATCCTGCGGGGCCGTTCGCCGTTCCCGCCGTTCGGGTGCGCGTCTACGCTGGGGCCATGAGCAGCACGCCTGATGCGTCGAGTGCGCCGGCTCCCGGCGAACCGTCGACCGAACGACCGGCTCCCGGCGGATCGCCCATGATGGAGCGCATCGTCCGGGCGAGCTTCACGACCGAGGAGTCGGTGTACGGCGTGATCCTCGTCGCGGGCATGATCGTGGTCGGCGGCAGCCACGCGTCGAGTTCGTGGGAGGTGTTCCTGACGGTGATCATCACCGTCATCGTGTTCTGGGCGGCGCACGTGTACGCCGGCACCGTCGCCCACCACGGGTTCACCGAGGGGCACGAGGTCGGCATCCGCGAAGCGTTCGGCATCGCGATGCGCCGGTCGTCCGGGCTGCTCGCGTCGGCCGCCATCCCGTCGGTCATCCTCCTCGCCGGCGCGACGCGGGTGATCGACGACGTCCTGGCGGTGTGGGCCGCCCTCTGGTCGGGTGTGATCGTGCTGGCCGTGCTCGGCTGGATCGCGTTCGCGCGGCGAAACGCCCCGTGGGGGTTCCGGCTGCTCGGCTCGCTGACGACCGCCGCGTTCGGCCTCGTGATGGTCGTGCTCAAGGTGTTCGTGCACTGACGATCGGGGCCTCGCCCCGGCGGGGGCGCGCGGCCGGCGCACCGATCCGGCGCCCGGCACGGCGAGCGCGATACGCTCTCCCGCAGGGGCTGTCGAGTGGGGGGACCAATGGCCACGAAGTCGAACGGCGCGCTGGAGGCGCGCATCGCCGAGCTCGAGGCGCAGAACGAGGTGCTGCGGCGCGAGCGCGACGCCGCCGAGGAGTCCGCCGCGGCGGCAGCGGCCGCTTCGACCGCGGCCGGGGCGGATGCCTCGAAACCTGCGCGGCGTCGCTCGCCCGGCCGCTGGCGCGCCGTGGTGTCGTTCGTGCTGGTGCTCATCTCGGTCGTGCTGGCTCCGGTGGCGCTGATCTCCGCGTGGGCGCGCATCGAGCTCGTCGACACCGATCGGTTCGTCGCGACGTTCGCGCCCCTGGCCGAGGACCCGGCGGTGCAGCGCTTCCTGGCCGACGAGATCACCGACGCCGTCGAGGCCCAGGTGGACATCGACCAGCTCACGTCTGACGTCTTCGACGGCATCCGCAGCCTCGATCTGCCGCCGCGGGCGGCGGATGCGCTCGCCCTGCTCGAGCAGCCCGCGGCACAGGGCATCAAGTCGCTCCTCGACGAGACCGTGACCCGGATCGTGCAGGCACCGGCGTTCGCCGACACCTGGGCGGCCGCGCTGCGGTTCAGCCACCGCCAGTTCGTCCAGGCGATGCAGGGCGATGAATCCGCGGCGGTGCAGATCAGCGGGAAGGGCGAGCTGCAGCTCCAACTCGGTCCCATCATCGACGAGGTCAAGGAACGGCTCGTCGAGCGCGGCATCGGCTTCGCCGCCTCGATCCCCGAGGTGCAGCTCACGATCGTCCTCGCGCAGTCGGACGGGCTGGTGCTGGTGCAGACGCTGTACGCGCTGGCGGTCGGCGTGGGCACGTGGCTGCCGTGGGTGGTCGTGGCGATGCTCGTGGCCGGCGTGCTCATCGCACGCAACCGGCCCAAGGCGCTGCTGTGGACGGCGATCGCGTTCGCGTTCAGCATGCTGACCCTGGTCGCCGGATTCGGTATCGGCCGCATGTACTTCCTCGCGACGGTGAGCCCGTCGATCATGCCGGCGGATGCCGCGGGCGTCATGTTCGACGGACTGACCGAGATCATGCGGACGGCATCGACCACGCTGCTCGTGCTGGGCGTGCTCGTCGCGGTGATCGCGTGGTGCACGGGTCCGTGGTCGTCGGCCGTCAAGCTCCGCGGCTTCGCTCGGGACGGGTTCGACGGCATCCGTGCCCGTGCCGCCCGCGACGGCATCACGACGGGCGCCTTCGGCACGTGGCTCGACCGCTGGCGGGTCGGTGCGTACGTCGTGATCACGGTCATCGCGGCGCTGGTGATCCTCTTCGTCCGGCCGTTGTCGGTCGGGCTCGTCGTCTGGACGGTGGTGCTGGCGCTCGTCGCGCTGCTCCTGGTGCAACTGCTCAGGCGGCCGGCGGGCTCGCCGGAGCCCCCGGACGACGCGGCCGGCGGCGCAGCCGGCGACGGCGATACCGGCGCGCCCCACGGTGGGGCCGACCCGGTCGACCAGGCGGATGCCCCGGGCGACACGCGCCCGTTGCCCGACGTCGATCCGGGTCGGGCCGACGCCGATCAGGTCGACACCGAAGTACTCGAGCCGGGTCGCTGACGGCCCACGCCTCGGCGCAGGCCGAGACCGGCTCCGGAGGCATCCCCTCGACCCCGGAACGTCGCGGTCGAGGGTGCCGTGGTCCGCGGTAGGCTCGCGGAGCAATGACTCGCCTGACCTGTGCCCTGCTCGCCGCGCTGGAGGCGGCGGTCGCCGCGCTGGTCGGACTCGGCGTCGCGCTGGTGCCGCTGATGCTGCTCTGGGCGGTCCACTTCGGCCTCGCCGTCGACGTCGCGGTGTTCCTGCGCGCTGCCGCCGATGCCTGGTTGCTCGGCCACGGCGTCGATGCGGTCGCGCAGGTCGATCCGGTGACCGCCGAACTGCTCGGCGTGCCGGGTGCCGGCGAGCCGTTCCCGATCACGATCGCCCTGCTCGGCTTCGCGCTGATCACCGTGCTGTTCGCGCGCCGGATCGGCCGACGCGCCGCGCTCGCCGGGCATGCGATCACCGGCATCCTCTCCGGAGCGATCGTCACCGGGGCCGCGGGGGCGGCGCTCGCGGTGGTCGCCGCGCATCCCGCCCTGACTGCCTCCGCCTGGCAGGCCGCGCTGATCCCCGCCGCGATCACCGGGCTCGCCGCGCTCGGCGGTGCCGCGTACGAGACCCTGCGCTCGGAGGCATCCGTCCGACCCGACCCCGAGCCCGGTCCGATCCTGCGACGGTGGCGGGAGCTGCCGGAGCTGCCGATGGCCGCCGTGCTCGCGGCGGTGCGGATCGGCGCGGGCTCGGCATTCGGCATCCTCGCGGTCGCGGCGGTCACGGTGACGGTGCTCATCGCGCTCGACTACTCGACGGTGGTCGGACTGTCGCAGGCCATCGGCGCCGGGCTCGACGGCGGCTTCGCGATCCTCGTCGGCGAGCTCGCGCTGCTTCCGAACATCGTGATCTGGACCGCGTCCTGGCTGCTCGGTCCGGGATTCGCGCTCGGCGAGGGGTCGACCCTGTCGCCGACGGGCACCCTGCTCGGTCCGGTGCCGGGGCTGCCGCTCGCCGGGATCCTCCCGTCGGAGGGCGCGGCCCTCGGCGTCGTGTGGCTGATCGTGCCGCTCGTGCTCGGATTCGCGGGCGCGACGTTCGCCTGGCCGTGGCTCGCCCGGGAGCGGTCGCGTGCGGTCGACGCGTGGTGGATGCCGCTCGCCGTGTCGGCCGGCGCGGGCCTCGTGGCCGGCCTCGTGATGGGGCTGCTCGCGTGGTGGTCGGGCGGCGCCGTGGGGCCGGGCCGGCTCGCGCACGTCGGCCCCGACCCGCTGCCGGTCGCCGGCATCGCCGCGGTCACGGTGTTCCTCGGCTCGGTCGCGGGCACGTACACGGCGAGGATGACCGGGCACGGGCCGTTCGGCGACCGGCACGCGGGCGATCTCGACACGGATCGGTTCGACACGGATCGGTTCGACACGGGTCGTCTCGAGGCAGGCGGTCTCGGGACCGGCCGCATCGGTCGGGGTTTCCCCGACCTGCGCGACCCCGACCCCGATCGCGCCGAGACGGCGGTGCTCGACGACGCCCGGCCGGGGGACTCCCAGCGTCGCTGACCCCGGTGTAGCCTGCGCTCAGGGGAGCGAGAGGGGGGACGATGTCGACGCAGACACCGCCCGCGACGGGCCACGACGGCAAGGGGCTCGCGAAGGGCACGCTCGGGCTCTGGGGCTCCACGGTGATCGGCCTCGCGTCGACCGCGCCGGTCTATTCGCTCGCCGCGACGCTCGGCTTCGTCGTGCTCACGGTGGGGGAGCAGGCGCCGATCGCGTTCGTGATCGCGTTCGTGCCGATGCTGCTCATCGCGTTCGCGTATCGCGAGCTCAACCGCGACGTTCCCGACTGCGGCACGGCGTTCACCTGGGGCACCAAGGCGTTCGGCCCGTGGGTCGGGTGGATGGCCGGGTGGGGGGTCGCGGTCGCCGGCACCGTGGTGCTCGCGAACCTCGCCCAGATCGGCGGCATCTACTTCTGGCTGCTGGTCGCCCCCGACCTCGCCGAGAACGTCCCGGTGGTCACCGCGACGGGTGTCGTCTTCATCGCCCTGATGAGCTGGATCAGCTGGCGCGGCCTCGAGATCGGCGAGCGGCTGCAGAACGTGCTGCTCGCCCTCCAGTACCTCGCGCTCATCCTGTTCGTGGTGTTCGCGACCTGGCAGGTCGTGACCGGGACGGCGCCCGAGGGCTCGACGACCCCCGAGGCGAGCTGGTTCGACCCGTTCGCGTTCACCTCGTTCGACGCCGTGGTCGAGGCGGTGCTGCTGGCGCTGTTCATCTACTGGGGCTGGGACACGTGCCTGGCGCTGAACGAGGAGACGAAGGACCCGAAGCGCATCCCCGGGCGGGCGGCCGTGCTGACCACCCTCATCCTGTTGGTGACCTACGTCGGGGTGACGGTCGCGGCGATGTCGTACGCGGGCCTGGGCGACGCCGGCATCGGCCTCGGCAACGAGGACAACGCCGACGACGTCTTCTTCGCACTGAAGGATGCGCTGTTCGGACCCTGGGCGTGGCTGCTCGTCGTCGCGGTCATGATCTCGGCCGTGTCGTCGACCCAGACGACGATCCTGCCGACGGCCCGCGGCACCCTCGCGATGGCGGTCTACAAGGCGCTGCCGAAGCGCTTCGGCACGGTGCATCCGCGGTTCAGGACCCCGTCGTTCTCGACGCTGCTGATGGGGTTCGTCGCGATCGTGTTCTACGTCGGGATGACGCTCATCAGCGACAACATCCTGCAGGACACGATCCTGTCGCTGGGCCTCGCGATCGCGTTCTACTACGCCATCACGGGCTTCGCGTGCGTCTGGTACTTCCGCCGGACGCTCTTCGACTCGTGGCGGAACTTCTGGAACCGACTGGTCTTCCCGCTGGTCGGCGCCGTGCTGCTGACCGGGGCGTTCATCTACTCCGCGATCGACATGCTCGACCCCGACTACGGCTACACCGTGCTGTTCGGCGTGGGCGGGGTGTTCGTGGTGGGTGTCGGATCGCTCGCGCTCGGGGCGGTGCTGATGGTGGTGTGGTCGTTCTTCGCCGAGTCGAAGCCGTTCTTCCGCGGCGAGTCGCTGAATGAGGACACCGCGGTGCTCGTCCCGGACGAGGACGAACTGCCCACGATCCGATCCATCGACGGCGGCATCTGAGCGGGCATGCCCCTCCGCCTCCGGCTCAGCCCAGGTACGGTCCGGGGCCGTGCGGCGGGAGTTCGAACAGATCGGCACGATCGCAGTGGAAGACGGCGACGTTGTGGCGGCTCGAGATCGTGTAGTGGTACGCGAAGTCGTATGACAGGGTGACGGCGCCGACCTGCCGACTCCGCATCTCGAAGACGTGGCTCATCGTTCCGTCGGGGCACGCCGCGACGTGGGCGCCGAGCGCGGTGACCACGACGTCGGGCTGGCACGGCATGGAGTCCTGGTCGTCCTGGATGATGCCCATCGGGCGGCACGTGTCCACGGCGCCGCCGCCGGGAGCGGCACCGCCGGACGATCCGCCGGATGACCAGTCGTCATCGTCGGCCTCGGCTTCTCGCGCTGCGGCCTCGGCGGCCCGCCGCTCGTGGTCGGCGACCGCGGCTTCGATCGTGGCCCGAAGCGGCGCGAATCGGTCGGCCAGGGCGCCGTCCGGCGCCGAGCGGACGGCCGCGGCCGCGTCGTGCGCAGCCTGCAGCAGCGACGGGTCGGCGGACGTCGCGGCTGCCAGGTGCTGCTCGGTATGGGCGACGAGCCGCTCGACCAGCGCGGCGCGGGCGGTGTGCAGGGCGGCGGATGCGTGCACGATCCCGTCGGCGTCTCCGGCGGCGACGGCCCCGTCGATCGCTGCGAGCAACGCGACGGCCTCGGCGAGGGCCGCCGCCTCGCCGAAGCCCTCGAGGTCCCGCACGGCAGCGCGCAGCGGATCGGCGGTCGCCAAGGCCGTGCGTCGCACACCCGCGAGCGACACGGTCGACGCCTCGTGCCGTTCCGCGGTGAGGACCGGGGCGCTCGTGGGCGGCACGTCCTCCGCATCCGCGCGTTCGGCCGCAGCCGGGCCGAACAGCACCGCGGCGCCGCAGACCAGTGCGACGACGATCGCGAACGGCAGCGCGGTCGTCGCGCCCGCGCTCAGCGCCCGTCGCAGCCGGGCGGATCGGGCCGGGGGCTCGACATGGTCGTCGGCGCGGTCGTCGGCGTGCGTGGGCGGCGGGGCATCCGTCATCAGCGACTCCATCGGGAGCGGTGCGGCCGCGGGGCGGGGCCGCGGCCGGGTGGGTTCGGGTCGGGCGTCGACGTCGGCGGCGGGGGCGACCGATGTGCGGCTGGCCGAGCCTATCGGCGCCGGGCCTCGCGGCGCCACAGCTGATCGGCGCGAAGCTGCGAGCCGGTAGGCTCGAGGGGTGCTCAAGCTCGTCGTGCTGATCTCGGGCGGCGGTTCGAACCTCCGCGCGCTCCTCGAAGCCGCTGAAGACCCCCGGTACCCCGCGAGGATCGTCGCGATCGGAGCCGACCGCGACGCCGACGGCCTCGTGCTCGGCGAGGAGTTCGGCATCCCGGCGTTCTCGGTGCCGTTCACCGCGTACGAGTCGCGCGACGCGTGGGGCGAGGCGCTGATCGAGGAGATCCGGCGCTGGGAGCCCGACCTCGTCGTGCTCTCCGGGCTCATGCGCCTGGTGCCGGCATCCGTCGTCGCGGCGTTCTCGCCGTTCCTGCTCAACACGCATCCCGCCTACCTGCCCGAGTTCCCCGGCGCGCATGGAGTGCGCGACGCGCTCGCGGCCGGCGTCGAGCAGACGGGCGCGAGCCTCATCGTCGTGGACGATTCGGTCGACGGCGGCCCGATCATCGCGCAGGAGCGCGTGCCGGTGCTGCCCGACGACACCGAGTCGACGCTGCACGACCGCATCAAGCCCGTCGAGCGCCGCCTGCTCATCCAGGCCGTGCACGACATCGCCACCTCGAACCTCGACCTGAAGGAGCTCACCGCATCATGAGCGGACCCAGCCACGACCCGAGCCTCTACCGCGAACGCGACCTCGTTCCCGTGCGCCGAGCGCTCGTCGCGGTGAGCGACAAGCGCGGCCTCGTCGAGCTCGCGACCGCCCTGGTCGGGGCGGGCGTCGAGATCGTCTCCACGGGCGGCACGAGCGCGGCGATCGCCGCGGCGGGGCTTCCCGTCACCCAGGTCGCCGAGGTCACCGGCTACCCCGAGCACCTCGACGGCCGGGTCCGCACCCTGCACCCGGGCGTCCACTCGGGACTGCTCGCCGACCTGCGCCTGGAGGACCACGAGCGTCAGCTCGCGGAGCTCGCGATCGCGCCGTTCGAGCTCGTCGTGGTGAACCTCTACCCCTTCGCCCAGACCGTCGCGTCGGGTGCCGCGCCCGACGCCGTGATCGAGCAGATCGACATCGGCGGCCCGGCGATGGTGCGCGCGTCGGCGAAGAACCACGCGAACGTCGCGGTCGTGGTCTCACCCGAGCGGTACGGCGACGTCGTCGCCGCGCTGGCCGCGGGCGGCACGACGCTCGCGCAGCGGCGCGCGCTCGCTCGCGAGGCGTTCCGCCACACCGCGTCGTACGACATCGCGGTCGCCTCGTGGATGGGTTCGGTCGTCGCGCCCGATGCGGCGATCAGCGACGAGGCGATCAGCGACGAGGCGATCACCGGCGACACGGCGGATTCGGGCGCGGATGCCGCCGTCGACGCAGCGCCGTTCCCCGCCTGGGTCGCCGGCTCCTGGACGAAGGACGCCGACCTCCGCTACGGCGAGAACTCGCACCAGCGAGCCGCCCTGTACGCGACCCAGGGCGCCCCGGCCCCCGGCATCGCCCAGGCTCGGCAGCTGCACGGCAAGGAGATGTCGTACAACAACTACGTCGACGCCGATGCCGCCGTGCGAGCCGCGTTCGACTTCGCAGAGCCCGCGGTCGCGATCATCAAGCACGCGAACCCGTGCGGCATCGCCGTCGCGGCATCCGACGCCGCCGACCCGATCGCGGACGCCCACCTGCGCGCCCACGAGTGCGACCCGGTCTCGGCGTATGGCGGGGTGATCGCCGCCAACCGTGTGGTCACCCGCGCGATGGCCGAGACGGTGTCGGGCATCTTCACCGAGGTGCTCGTCGCGCCCGGCTTCGAACCCGAGGCGCTCGAGGTGCTGACGTCGAAGAAGAACCTCCGGCTGCTGGAGCTGCCCGACGGGTTCGCGCCGACCAGGGTCGAACTGCGCCAGGTCTCCGGCGGGCTCCTCATGCAGGAGGCCGACCGGCACTTCGCCGACCCGGCCGACTGGACGCTGGTCGCCGGCGAGGCCGCCGACGCCGAGACCCTCGCCGACCTCGCGTTCGCGTGGACGGCCTGCCGCGCGGTCAAGTCGAACGCGATCCTGCTGGCGTCGGGCGGGGCATCCGTCGGCGTCGGCATGGGCCAGGTGAACCGCGTCGACTCGTGCAAGCTCGCGATCGAACGCGCGGGGGAGCGCGCGGCCGGATCCGTCGCGGCATCCGACGCGTTCTTCCCGTTCGGCGACGGGCCGCAGATCCTGATCGACGGCGGAGTCCGCGCGATCGTGCAGCCGGGCGGATCGATCCGCGACGACGAGGTGATCGAGGCGGCGAAGGCCGCCGGCGTCACCATGTACTTCACGGGCGAGCGCCACTTCTTCCACTGAGATCGGTCGGGCCCGTGATCGGCGGGCCCGGCGCTACCCTTGAGGTGAGGGCGCTCACGAGGCGCCGCGAACACCGTTCCGCCCACCCGGCGGAGAGTCGAGGAGAACGATCGATGACGATCACCCACCCACCCGCAGTCCCGGCCGCCACCGCGATCCCGTTGCCGCTCGATGCACCCGACCACGAGCGCGTGCTCGTGAGCCGGGGACGCCGTTCGGGCCTCACGATCATCGTGGCCGTCCACTCGACCGCACTCGGCCAGGCGCTCGGCGGCGCACGCCTCTGGACGTACGACCACTGGACCGACGCGCTCGCCGACGCACTCCGCCTCTCGCAGGCGATGACGCTGAAGAACGCCGCTGCGGGGCTCGCCCGCGGCGGCGGCAAGGCGGTCGTGCACCTCCCGCCGGGCACCGAGCCCGACGACGCGCTGCGCCGCGCCGCGATGCTCGACCTCGGCGACGCGGTCGAGGCGCTCGGCGGCAGCTACATGACCGCCGAGGACGTCGGCACGAGCGCCGAGCTCATGGCCGTCGTCGCGGAACGGACCGCGCACGTGTGCGGCCTGCCGCCCGAGCAGGGCGGATCGGGCGAACCCGCCGATGCGACTGCTGCCGGCGTGCACGCGGGCCTGCTCGCGACCCTCGAGCACGTCACCGGCAGCCGCGACGTCGCCGGCCGGCACCTCGTCATCGCCGGGCTGGGCCAGGTCGGCGGGCGCCTCGCGCGGCGGCTGGCGGCCGAGGGCGCCCGGCTCACCGTGACCGACGTCGCCGACGCCAGGCGTGAGCTCGCCGACGAGCTCGGCGCCGATTGGGTCGACCCGTCGGCCGCGCACCTGGTCGAGGCCGACGTGTTCCTGCCCTGCGGGCTCGGCGGCGTGCTCACGGCCGAGGTCGTGGGCGACCTGAGCGTGCGCGCCGTCGTCGGTGCCGCGAACAACCAGCTCGCCGAGCGCGCGGTCGCCGACCTGCTCCGCGACCGGGGCATCGCGTGGGCGCCGGACTTCGTCGTCAACGCCGGCGGCGTCGTGCACCTCGACCTCGCGGCCACGCCCGGCGCAGGAGCCGACGAACGCGACGACAGGATCGCCGGCATCGGCGGGACGATCGCCCGCGTGCTCGCCGAAGCGGATGCCTCGGGCGAGACGACGCTGGCCGCGGCAGAGCGTCTCGCACAGGAGCGCCTGCGGGTCGCCGCACGCTGAGCCGCGCACCGAGCGCAGCCGACCGCGGAGCCGGGCGCCCGCGCCGCCGATCGCGGTCCGCGCCCGTCCCGCACCGTCGGTAGGCTGGGCGGATGACGTCCCCCGCGCCATCCGCCCAGCCCTCCCGCGCCCGATTCCGGCCGGCATCGACGCCGGGCCGCCGCGCCGCCGCGGCGATGCTGGCGGCCGCGGCCGTCGCCTTCGTGGCGTTCGCGGTCTCGACCCTCGCGCTGTTCATCGGGAACGGCCAGGCGCCCGACACGTTCGCCCGGGTCGGCGGGCACTTCTTCGCGACGTCGCTCATCGTGTGGGCGCTCCTGTCGATCGTGAACGCGGTCGGCGCCACCAATCGGTGGTTCCTGGGCCTGCTCGCCGGATTCGCCTCCGCGGTGCTCGCCGCGCTCCTCGGCACGAGCTGGACGGTGCTCGTCGGCAGCGAGCGGTTCCCGCCCGAGCTCATGCTGTTCATCCTCGGCTCGCTCGTGAGCGTGAACCTCGTCTTCATCCTCACGGTGACCGTCGCCCAGGTCTTCCTCGCCCCGCTCGTGCACCGACGGGTGCTGCGCTTCGTGCCTCGCCGTGCCGCGCGAACGATCGCGCTCGTACGCATCCCGGCATCGAACCTCGCGGAGGGCGAGCTCACCCACCTCGACCGCGTGCCGGTCGACCAGGCGCTCGCCGACGACCAGTGGGACAACTACTGCGCGGCCCTCGTCGCCGAGGGGTGGGACACCGTCGAGGTCGACGCCGCGCCCGAGCTCGCGGACTCGGTGTTCGTCGAGGACGCCCTGGTCATGTTCGGCGAGCTGGCGATCCTCACCAGTCCGGGCGCGGAGTCCCGTCGTGCCGAGATCGAGGGCGTCGAGCGTGCCGTCGGCTCCCTGCCCGGCGTCACGGTGCAGCGCATCGAGCAGCCGGGCACCCTCGACGGCGGCGACGTGCTCAAGGTCGGCGACACGGTGTACGTCGGGGCGTCGAGCCGCACGAATGCCGAGGGCATCCGGCAGCTGCGGGCCCTGCTCGCGCCGCACGGGTACACCGTCGTCGCGGTGCCCGTGACGAAGGCGCTGCACCTGAAGAGCGCGGTCACCGCGCTGCCCGACGGCACGATCATCGGGTACCCGCCGCTCGTCGACGCGCCGTCGCTGTTCCCGGTCTTCCTCCCGGTGCCCGAGCCCGAGGGCGTCGCGGTCGTGCAGCTCTCGACCGAGACGCTGCTCATGTCGGCGGCCGCCCCCGAGACGGCGACGATGCTCGCCGGGTTCGGGTACCGCGTCGTGACCGTCGACATCTCGGAGTTCGAGAAGCTCGAAGGCTGCGTCACCTGCCTCTCGGTGCGGGTGCGCTGAGGCCGCCGATCGGGCGCGGGTTCCGCGCATCCCCTGCCCCACAGAATTGCGTCTTGTGGGCGCTCTGCGCTCGGGTATAGTCTGCAAGGCTGCGTGTCGCTTCGGGGTGCACGCACATCCGGAATGACGATGCTGAAGCCGACGATGACGCAGGAGGACCCCATGCAGACCGACCAGAACTTCGCCCGCTCCGCCGCGGCCGAGGGCGCGGTCCGCGTCGCGTCCCCGATCGTCCGGTACGGATCGCGCTAGGCGCCGAGCCGCCCGATCCCGCCGGCGGAGCCGGCGTCCCTGAACCCATCGCGCTCCGGCGCGGCCGCGGCGACCGCCGCGGCATCCTCGCATCCATTCGCGTCCCGTCGACGACCCGACGGCGCGCACTCCTTCGAAAGGAACCGGTGTGTCCACCCCTGAGCACCCCCGGCGGTCGCCGGCCCACGAGGCCGAGCCCACCGGAGACGCTTCTCCCGCGTCGAGCCCCGAAAGGCTCGGCACGGTCCGCGCGCTCTGGCGCCTCCGGCCGTACCTCGGCCGCGAGCTGCCCATGTTCGTGGCGAGCATGGCCGCGTCGCTCATCGCGATGCTGACCGCGCTCGTCATCCCGCAGGTGTTCCGGCAGATCGTCGACGGCCCGCTCGCCGACGGCGACGCGTCGGCGATCTGGCCGCTGACCCTGATCGTCCTCGGGCTCGGCGTGCTCGAGGCGGGCCTGTACTTCGTCCGACGGCTCCTGGTCATCGGACCGGGCACCCGGGTCGAGGCGCGCATGCGCAACGCGCTCTACGCCAAGCTGCAGGACCTGCCGGTGAGCTTCCACGACCGCTGGCCGAGCGGCCAGCTGCTGTCGCGCGCCGTCAGCGACCTCGGGCTCATCCGCAGGTGGCTGAGCTTCGGGCTCGTCCTGCTCGTGGTGAACGCGATCGTGATCGTCGTCGGCGCGGGCATCCTCATCTCGATGAACTGGCTGCTGGGGCTGATCTTCCTGGTCGGATCGCTGCCGCTCTGGTGGGCGGGCTACCGGTTCGAGGGCCGCTACTCCGAGATGAGCCGGCTGAGCCAGGACCAGTCCGGCGACCTCGCGACGGCGGTCGAGGAGTCGGTGCACGGCATCCGCGTGCTGAAGGCCTTCGGGCGCGGCAAGCATGCCCTCTCGGGCTTCCGGGCGCGCGCCGAACGGCTGCGCAGCACCGAGATCGAGAAGGCGCGGCTCGACTCGAACATCTGGGTCTGGATCATGGTCGTGCCCGCGGTCGCGACGTCGGTGTGCCTCGTGGTCGCGGCATGGCTGGCGGCGAACGGGCAGCTGACGTCCGGCGAGGTGGTGGCGTTCTTCGCGACGCTCGCGGCGGTGGCGTGGCCGATCGAGTCGGTCGGGTTCCTGCTGGCGTTCGCGCTCGACGCGCGCACCGCGACCGACCGGTTCTTCGACATCCTCGACGAGCCGAACCGCGTCGGCGACCCCGAGCGGCCGGTCTCGGTCGAGCGGCCCGCCGGCGAGCTCGTGTTCAACGACGTCCGGTTCCGCTACCAGGACGCCCCCGACCGGTTCGACGACCTGCTCGACGGGGTCGACCTCGTCGTGCGGCCGGGGGAGACGATGGCGCTCGTCGGGCTCACCGGTTCGGGCAAGACGACGATGACCGCCCTCGCGACTCGGCTCTACGACGTCACCGGCGGATCGGTCGAGTTCGACGGGGTGGATGTCCGCGCGCTGTCGCGCGAGGAACTGCGCCGTCACGTCGCGATGGCGTTCGAGGACGCGATCCTGTTCTCGGCGTCGGTGCGCGACAACGTGCTGCTCGGCCGCCCCGACCTCGCCGGCGACGACCCGGCGACCCGGGCCGAGGCCGACCGGGTGCTGGGCGAGGCGCTGCGCATCGCGCAGGCCGGGTTCGCCTACGACCTGCCCGACGGCGTCGACACGACCGTCGGCGAGGAGGGCATGAGCCTCTCGGGCGGGCAGCGCCAGCGGCTCGCGCTCGCGCGCGCGGTCGCGGCAGACCCAGCAGTGCTCGTGCTCGACGACCCGCTGTCGGCGCTCGACGTGGCGACCGAGGAGCGCGTCGAGGCCGAACTGCGCTCGGTGCTCGCCGACACCACGGCGCTCATCGTCGCGCACCGGCCCTCGACCGTGGCGCTCGCCGACCGGGTGGCCCTGCTGGAGGACGGCCGCATCACGCGCGTCGGCACCCACTCCGAGCTCATGCGCGAGAGCGAGCACTACCGGTTCGTGCTGTCGAGCCTCGAGGAGGAGTTCCGCGAGCGCGACGGCGGCGTGCTGGGCGGGGCATCCGTCGAAGCGGCGCTCGACGGCCCGCTGGACAGCGCGCTCGACGACGACGACGATCTCGAGGACCTGCGGAAGGAGGTGGCGTCATGAGCGTCCACGGAGTCCAGGGCGAGGAACGCACCGAGTACACCCGGGCGGAGTCCCGGCAGATCCGGGCGCGCTCGCTGCGCCTGCTCGGCTCGCTGCTGCGGCCGCTGCGCACGCGGCTGTGGTTGACCGCGCTCGCCGTGGTCGCGTCCTCGGCCGCGCAGGCCGCGGGGCCGGCCCTCATCGCGTACGGCATCGACCGGGGCATCCCGGCGCTCATGTCGCAGGACTGGTACCCGGTCGCGTTCGCGGGCGTCGGATACCTGCTCACGGGGCTCGCCGGCGCGGTGCTGATCTCGCTGTACATCCGCTCGTCGGCGCGCATCAGCCAGGCGGTGCTCATCGACCTTCGCACGAGGGTGTTCCTGCACACGCAGAAGCTGAGCCTCGAGTTCCACGAGTCGTACACGTCGGGTCGCATCATCTCGCGTCAGACCAGCGACCTCGACGCGATCCGCGAACTGTTCGACGAGGGCCTCACGCTGCTCGTGCGCGGTGTGACGTACATGGCGTTCACCGCGGGTGCGCTGATCCTCCTCGACGGATGGTCCGCGCTCGTGCTCGTCGTCGCCGTCGTGCCGCTCGCGGTGCTGACCCGCTGGTTCCAGGTGCGTTCGCAGGCGCTGTTCCGCCGTTCGCGGGTCGCGAGCGCGAAGCTCATCGTGCAGTTCGTCGAGACGATGACCGGCATCCGCGCGGTGCAGGCGTTCCGCAAGGAGCGGCGCAACGAGCGCGAGTTCGGCGACCTCGTCGAGGACTACCGCGACGTCAACGCCGGCGTGCTGCGCCTCTTCGCGGTCTACAACCCGGGCCTCGCGCTCATCGGCAACACCGCGGTCGCGGTGGTGCTGCTGCTCGGCGGGTACCGGGTGATCGACGGCGCGCTCGAGGTCGGCGTGCTGCTCGCCGCCGTCATGTACACCAAGCGGTTCTTCGACCCGATGGAGGACATGGCCATGTTCTACAACGGGTACCAGTCCGCGTCGAGCGCGCTCGAGAAGATCTCGGGCGTGCTCGAGGAGGAGCCGAGCGTGCCCGACCCGGTTCGTCCGGTCGACCTGTGGACCGCCGACGGCGAGGTGCGATTCGACGGCGTCGAGTTCGCGTACACCGCCGACCGGGTGGTGCTGCCGAGGTTCGACCTCGCGCTGCCGCCCGGGCAGACGGTCGCGCTCGTCGGGTCGACGGGGGCCGGCAAGTCGACCCTGGCGAAGCTCATCGCCCGGTTCTACGACCCGAGCGACGGGCGGGTCACCCTCGACGGCGTGGACCTGCGCGACCTGCACCCGAAGGACCTGCGCCGCGCGATCGTGATGGTCACGCAGGAGGCGTACCTGTTCTCGGGCTCGGTGGCCGACAACATCGCGCTGGGGCGGCCGGATGCCCCGTTCGACGAGATCGTCCGCGCCGCGAAGGCGGTCGGGGCGCACGAGTTCATCGAGTCGCTGCCCGACGGCTACGACACCGACGTGAACAAGCGCGGCGGGCGCGTGAGCGCCGGGCAGCGGCAGCTCATCTCGTTCGCCCGGGCGTTCCTGGCGAACCCGGCCGTGCTGATCCTCGACGAGGCGACCTCGTCGCTCGACATCCCGAGCGAACGCCTCGTGCAGGAGGGCCTCACGAAGCTGCTCGCCGACCGGACCGCGATCATCATCGCGCACCGCCTCTCGACGGTCGCGATCGCCGACCGCGTGCTCGTGATGGAGCACGGCCGCATCGTGGAGGACGGCTCGCCCGACGAGCTCATCGCCGGGACAGGGCGCTTCGCGGCGCTGCACGCGGCCTGGCGCGACTCGCTCGTGTAGGCGCGGTGCGCCCGTCGGCGACGGGCGCACCACGCCCGCCGGCCGCCGCGGATCAGGACCGCGGCGGCCTCGGCGCGCGCCGCTCGACGAGGTCCTCCCGCGCCGACTCCGACCGCCGGAACTCCGGCAGCCACCAGACGGCATTCGCCCATGCGACCACGAACACGGCCACCGCCGTGCTCGTGGCGGCGAGCTCGATCATGCCGATCGCGAGCATCACCTGTTCGAGTGCCCACGCCACGGCCCAGCCGAAGGCCGCGGCGAGCACGGACACGGTCGCCCAGGAGATGAGCCGGAACCGGGTCGGCCGCCGCGTGAGCAGCGGGAGCCAGTCGGCTGTCAGCACGATGGTCACGAGCACGGCCCCGACGGCCAGCAGCGGCAGGTCGCGCTCGAGCGGCGGTTCGACCAGGGCATGCAGCCAGGCGGGCGCGTCGGCCTGCGAGGCGATGGCGGCCTGCGCGATCGGCAGCGCACCGCCGAGGAGCACGAACACCAGCACCATCAGGTTCGTGCGGACGAGCCGGCCGGGCACGGTGGTCGGCCGGGCTCCGCTCGCTGCCCTCACGGCCACGCTGGTCATGGCGAGGCTCACGCCGAGGCAGAGGATCGACATCGTCACGTTCGCCCAGGCCAGGGCGATGGCCAGCGGTGCGAGGCTCGCCGCAGCGACGGCGGAGTACTTCGCGGTCGCACGGATCGTGCCGATGCGCGCGGCGTCCACGAGGCGGCGACGCTCCTCCGACTCCAGTCCGTCGCGGACGCTTCGCCACCGGCGTCGCGAGCGGATGACGCCCCACGCGAGGCTGACGGCGATCGCCCCGACGCCGACGACGGCGGTGAGGATGCTGCCGGTCGTTGGGGTGAACGCCGTCCACGTGAGCACCCAGGCCGTTCCCGCGGTGATGCCGGCGACGAGCGCGAGCCGCGGCGGATCGGCGATCGCCGGCACCGCGACGAGCACGGGTCGCAGGACCGCCAGCACGGCCTGGACGGCGGCCGCGAGGAATCGGTTGACCGGCGCCGCCGCGCGGTCGACGAGGCGGATCGCGCGGGAGGCGAGGGCGAAGCGATAGCCCGGATCGAGGTTCCACAGGGTGTCCGTGCCCGCGCGGATCCGCGCGCGCGCGTCGACGCCGGCGCCCTCCGCGTCGGCGGAGAGCAGGGTGAGTCCGCGCTCGTGCAGGGCCGGCTCGTCGGCGTCCGCGAGCACGGCGTCCTGGACCTCTTCCACGAGGGCTTCGTCCGCCGCCGGGTCCCGCTGCGGGTCGCGGGCCTGCAGGAGCCGCACCAGGCCGGCGGCGCCGTCGAGCCGGCCCCACCACCAGTCGTTCACGCGCCAGTCCTTGGCGAGGAAGCCGAGGAAGTTCCCGAATCCGTATCCGGCGAGCTTGGTCTGCCGATCGATCTGGTCACGGTCGCCGTTGAGCTCGGCGACGGCGGCGTCGACGGAGCGTCGCGGCGTGCGCAGCGCCGTCTGCACGTGCGTGAGGAACCGGTCCCGCTGGAGTTCGGTGAACGCCGCGGATGCGGCCGGCCGCTCGTCCACCCCGATCGACCAGTACTCCACCCGTGAGAGCGAGGCGGGGATGCCGATCGGATAGGCGAGCGGGGCGAGGTGGATCGCCCGCGCCGGGGGGCGGAGCCCGATCGCCCGCCACGGCGACCTGCGCCAGTCGCCGGCGAGCTCCGTGCCGTGCGCGTCGATGGCGCCCTCGATGTCGGCCGTCGCCGCGGCGAGCTCCACCAGACAGCGATCGAGCGCACGCCAGTGCTCGGTCGCGTCGACCGCCGCGCAGGCCTCGATCCAGGTCGTCAGCCAGTCGCCGAGCTCGTCCGCCGTCGGCGTGCGGTTCGCCGCGCAGGTCCGCAGCGTCTCGAGGAGGACCCGCTCGGTCGCGAGGTCCAACGAGCCGTTCGCGTCGCGAAGGGCTGCGTACGCGGCACCGCGGACCGCCTCGAAGTCGCGCGGGGCCCGGGTCCCGGGTCGTTCCGGCACGGATTCCAGGTCGCGCGTCCAGGCGAGGACGCAGGATGCCGCGTCGGCGAGCGGCATCGGGCCGGCGAGCTGGTCCGCGAGCGGGCCGTCGGCGAGGGCGGTGAACCGCCCCACCGCGATCGCCTCGAGTCCGGCCAGCGCGGCGCGGTCGATCGGCACGTAGCGCCGTCGTCGCCTGGTCGCGGCCTGGAGCTGCCAGAGCGACGGCTGTCCGAGCGCGTCCGAGAGTCGTTCGGCCACCACGCGTCCCATCGCCCGGACGTAGGCCGAGTCGCGGCCGGAGGCTCCGGCGGGCGTCCCGTCGGCCGTCGCGAGCAGGCCTGCGCCGGCGAGTCTCCGACTCTGCTCGATCGATCGCCCCCCGTTGAACCGGTGGAGGTCGGAAGCCTCGCGCGCGACGGACTCGCGGCGCATGCTCTTCGAGAACATGGCGCCGACGGCGCGGAAGAACCGGGTGGCGTCGGGATCCCACGGGGCGGCGCCCACGAACGCCGGATCGGGCTCGGGATCGATGAAGACCATGGTGCGGTCGGCGCGCCTCGTGCTCTCGCGGACTTTCGCCGCACGAAGGGCCCGGTCGATCGGCACGTTGTCGAACACCGCCCCGTCGATGACCCGGAACGGCTCGGCGGGAGCGGGGCGATGCGCGGCGAAGGCGAAGCGCAGGTCGCGACGGTTCGCGGCCGTCCGGTCGCCGGACTCGATGCGATGCCGCACCTCGGGATCGGCGACGTGGCGCGGATCGCGCGGATCGGCCAGGTCGCCCACGGCCGGCCATTCGGTCGAGGCGATCTCCGCCGGCTCGAACCCGCCCGCGAGGGACGACGTCGAGCGCGCCGCGAGGGCGAGCTGGTCGAGCTGCACACGGTCGTCGTCGGGCTTGCCCGGGTACCCGGGAGCCGCGCGCCGGGGCACGAGGTTGTCGAGATGGTGCGCGTCCGACCCGACGAAGTGGAAGTGCCCCCGCCCGTCGACGATGTCCTCCTCGAACTGGTCGCCGCCGTCGATGATCGTGGTCGAGAGGTCGACCGAGACGTACTCGGGGACGAGGTCGTCGTGTCCGTCGGTCGACCCGTGCATCGCGGCGAGCGCGTCGAGCACACGCGGGCGGAAGTAGCCCTCGCCCTGCATGAGCGCCCGGGGCGTCCAGGCGCCCGGGCCGTGCAGCAGTCCCCAGAACCCGCCGACCTCGCCCCAGGTGCCGAGCAGTCCGTCGAGCGTGATGCCGGCGCGTTGCGCGACGGAGTAGACGACGGCGTTCAGGCCGCCCGCGCTGGCGCCCGCGAGGAGGTCGACTTCGACTCGGTCGTACCCGGCCCGGTCGAGCAGCCGCGCGTACGCCAGCGCCCGCCGCTCGAGCGCCGGGGTCGGCGGTTCGCCGCCGGGGTGGGGGAGGACCGCGATCCGCTCGTCGCCGACGTCGAACAGCCGGATGCGGCGGAGCACGTCGAGCTCGGCGGCGACTCCGCCGATCCAGACCGCGAGGCTCACGCCGCCGCGCATCACGAGGGCGATGCGCAGGGTCCGTCCGGTCGACGGCCGTGCCTCGGGCGCGACATCGCGGACGGTCGCGCCGGGCGGGAGCGGACGCAGCCGGATGCCGTCGGGCGCGGGCTCTCGAGATGCGTCGGGTCGGGGCATCCGTGGCCTTCCTCGAGGATCGTCGGGGACCGGCTCGTGCTCCCGGCAGGACCAGCGTGGCACGCCGCGCCGGGACGCGCATCGGGGACGGCACGGACCCGGGCCTCCGGGCTCGCCCCTGTCCCCTGAACGGGGGACCGGTCGCCCGCCACCGGAACGCGGTACGCTCGCCGGATCAGGAGGTGTCGACCGGGGGGATCGGGCACGTCGGAGACGGAGGGCACGATGGACGCGGCGACGGCTCCGCTGCGCGTGGCGATCGCAGACGATGCGCTGCTGCTCCGCGAAGGCATCCAGAAGGTCCTCGAGGGCGGCGGCATCGAGGTCGTCGCGTCCGTCGGGACCGGGCACGAACTCGTCGAGGTCGTCGAGGCCGGCGGCGTCGACGCCGCCGTGCTCGACATCCGGATGCCGCCGAGCTTCCGCGACGAGGGCATCGTCGCCCTCGAGACGCTGCGCTCCTCCGGTTCCGAGATCGGCGTGCTCCTCCTCTCGATGTACGCGACGCCCGAGTACGCGATGCGCGTCATGGGCGCAGGCAGCGGCACCGGATACCTCCTCAAGGAGCGCGTGTCCGAACCGCAGACCCTCGTGCGCGCGATCGAGGCGGTCGCCGGCGGGGGATCCGTCGTCGACCCCGAAGTGGTGGAGCAGCTGGTGCGACGCACCCGTGCCGACGACCCGCTGGCGAGGCTCACCGAACGCGAGCGCTCGGTGCTCGAGCTCATGGCGCAGGGGTACTCGAACGGCGGCATCGCGCAGGAGCTGTTCCTCGGCCTCAAGACCGTCGAGACGCATGTCCGGTCCATCCTGCAGAAGCTCGACCTCGAGGAGTCGCCGGAGCATCATCGGCGCGTGCTCGCCGTCCTGACGCTGCTCGGCGCGAGGTGACCGGGGCGAGCCCGTGATGGCGCCCGGCCGGAAGCGCCGGATCGCGCTGCGCACGGCCGTCATCGCCGCGGCGGTGGCGCTCAGCCTCGCGATGGAGATCTCCGGATACCTCGCGACGCCCGAGGCCGAGCGCCCGGAGACCGCGTACGCGACGCTGCACGCCGCGGTGCCGCTCGTCTTCGCGGCGTGCGCCGGCGTCGCCTGGAAGATCGGGCCGAGCCGCCTGCCGGCGCGGTTGATGATCGCCTTCGTGGTGCTCTGGATCCCGCAGTCGATCTACCACGTGATCGGCGATGTCGGCTGGCTGTGGCCGATCGTCCGCGGCGTCGACCTCGGTTGGGCGGTCGTCACCGGTGTCCTCGTGCTCATCTATCCGCGGGGATGGCTGAGCGGCCGGTTCGAGCGCTGGATCGCCGGCATCGCGCTCACGGCCTCGATCGTGAACCTGCTCACCGTGCTGCTGTTCGGGTCGCCCGGCCCGGAGACCTGCGACTGCGCCCCGAACCCGTACCAGGTGGCCGAGGTCCCGACGTTGTTCTCGATGCTCGACATCGCCTACCGCATCGTGGGCGGCCTGCTCGCGCTGGTGATCGCGTTCCGACTCCTCGTGCAGTGGTTCCGGGCGAGCGTGCCGGCTCGGACGGTCGCGTTCCTGATGCCGCTCGCCCTGTTCGCGTGGGCGGTCACGCTGTCGGCGCAGGCCGTCAGCTACGCCGCGCAGTCCACGCAGCAGGAGATGCTCGCGACCATCTCGCTCATCGCGATCGCTTCGGTGCCGGTGAGCTTCGTCGCGGGCATCTCGCACGCCAGGAACATGCGCGCCCGGGTCGCCGACCTCATGCGCATCACCCGCGAGGGCGCCGATCGCGGGCTCTGGGCCGAATCGCTCGCCCGCACCCTCCGCGACGCGTCCGTGAAGGTGTTCTGGTGGGACGAGGAGCGGGGCGGGTACTTCGACGCGGACGGGCGGCCGATCGGCCCGCACGTCGACCCGCGCGGCAGCCAGAGCGTGCTGCCCGTCGCCTCGCCGCTCGGCGTGCCGATCGCGCTGATCCGCCACGACCGCGTGCTCACCGACAACATGCGCCTGCTCGACGGCGTCTCGAGCGCGCTGCGCCTCTCGGTCGACAACGGCCGGTTGCGCTCGGAGATCGAGCGCACCCTCGAACAGGTCCGCCAGTCGCGTCAGCGCATCGTCGAGGCCGGCGACGAGGCCCGTCGCCGGATCGAGCGGGACCTGCACGACGGAGCCCAGCAGCAGCTCGTCTCGCTCGGAGTGAGTCTCCGGCTCGCGGCCGACCGTGCCAGGGAGCTCGGCGACGAGCGGCTCGTCGCCGAGCTCGAGGCCTCCATCGACGCGCTCACGCGAGGCCTGCGGGAACTGCGCGAGCTCGCGCACGGCATCCACCCCAGCCTGCTGTCCGCCGGTGGGCTGGAGCTCGCCGTGCCCGAGCTCGCCGGACGCTGTCCGGTGCCGGTCGAGGTCGACGTGCAGGCCGGCGGCAGGCTGCCCGAGGTCATCGAGTCGACCGCGTACTTCGCCGTGGCGGAGCTGCTCGCGAACGTCGCGAAGCACTCCGGCGCGACGCGGGCATGGGTGCGCGCCCGCCTCGGAGACGACGCGCTGGAGGTCGTCGTCCGCGACAACGGCCACGGTGGCGCGTCGATCGATGCGGGGACCGGGATGCTCGGCATCGCGGACCGGGTCGACGCCGTCGGCGGCACGCTCGAGGTCGAGAGCCCGCCCGGGGCCGGGACGACCGTGACCGTCGGGATCCCGCTCGACGAGTCGGCGTTGCGTGCCGCGGCCGGCGGGCATCCGGCCTGAGCCGGGGTGGGCGCGGGCGCCCGCGGACGCCGACCGGGTCCTAGGGACGCCAGCGGCAGGCGGCCAGGTCGATCCGGTAGCCGCCGTCGTCCGTCGACGGGCGCAGGGGAGTGCCCTCGCGCTCGTACTCGATCAGCGCGCGTTCGGCGTGGCCGGCCGGGGGCAGCCCGCTCGCGCGGACGACCCGCCACCACGGCACCTCGGCCCCGGACCGGGCCATGACCTGCCCGACCATGCGCGCGCCGCGCGACCCGAGGAGGGCCGCGACGTCTCCGTAGGTCGCGACGCATCCGGGCGGGATGTCCGCGACCACGGCGAGGACGGCCTCGGCGAACCCTTCGGCTCGAGGCATCCGATCGCGTGGAGTCCGGTCCCGCGGCGTCCGATCGCGAGGCATCCGGTCGTTCAGAGTTCGAGGGCGCCGATCACGTCGCCGTACGCGGTCTCGCCGGTCTCGCGGAACCCGATGCGGTGGAAGAACGCGCCGGGCCCCTCCTCGTCGGGCTCCCACAGCACGGTGATGCGGTCGACTCCACGACGCTTGGCCTCCTCGGCCAGCGAGGTCGCGAGGAAGCGGCCGACGCCCTTGCCCTGCACCTCGGCGTCGACGTTGATGCGCCAGATGCAGGCACGGAAGAAGTCGTGCTCGTTCTCCGGGTCGAAATTGCCGTGGATGAAGCCGACGACGCGGTCGTCGAGGAGCGCGACCCGCTGCCACGCGGTCGCCGGGTCGACGACCGAGGACTCCGCCGAATACGTCACGGGGGAGATGAACTGCTCCTGTCCGGGCTTCAGCGACAGCTGGTTCGCCGCGACGATGTTCGATGCGGACAGGTCCTCGAGTCGCAGTTCAGCCATGCCTGCAAGGCTAACCCGCCCCGGGCCGTCGAGGGTAACCCTCTCGCCGAGGCGTTCAGCGGACACCGCTGGTGGTGACGATCCGCAGCCACGGGCCGGGCGGCACGTCAGCAGCCTCGACGAAACGCCAGTCCACGCGGTCGCCGTCGCCGTCGAGCTCGGTGAAGCGCAGGCATCCGTTCAGAGCCGGGGAGACGTCCAGCCCCGCCCCGTTGAAACGTCGGTTCGCCGGCCTCGCGTCGTCGGCCCCGAACACGTAGGCGGCATCGTCGTATCGCCCGGGACCCGCGTCCTCGACCTGACCGAAGCAGGTCGCTCCGTTCGCGCGGAGCTCGACCCACCGGTTCTTCATCAGGCTCGCGGACGGGTCGTCGACGAGATCGCGGTACTCGGGCTCCCCGGCCCAGGGCACGACGTCGCCTCGCATCGCGAACGCCCCGGGATCGTGCACGTCGTCGAAGGGCAGGTCGAGGTAGAAGGGGTTCTCGAGCGGGGTCATCGAGGTCGGGAACCATCCGTCGTGCTCCGACCGCACCTCCGTCCCGCACGAACCGGCCGTCACGACGCCGTCGCAGCCGCCGTACGAGGCCATCCACCCCGAGTCGTAGGTGGAGACCTCCTGACTGCCGTCGGGCGCCGACGGATCGAAGACCTCGCCGACCCAGAACGTCGTGGCGACGATGCCGGTGTGCCACGGATGCGCGTCCGCCCGAGGCGCGGCGACCGCGTCGACATCGTGCGGCACCGGTGTACAGGATGCTGCGCAGCCGAGCGCGGCGACGAGGAGGGCTGCGGAGCCGCCCCGCCCCGCCCTCCTCGCCGCCCCGGCCGCGCGCATCTCACCCGCACACACGCAGCGCGGCGACGTCGGCGCCGAGTGAGGCCTCTCCGCCGAACAGGACCAGCGCATCGCTCTCGAGGTGCTCCAAGCCGGTTGCGGCCGTCGGCGCGAGGCATTCGCCCGGCGTGAGGTGGATCGGAGCATCCTTCCAGCCGGCGAGCGCCGCGCCGACGAGTGCGTCGGGGAAGTTGGAGCCGGTCGCGAGGTAGGACGTCGGCGCCGCGCCGAACGAATCGAGGACGATCGCCGAAGCGGTCGCGTACCGATCGGGCCCGGCGAGTCGGGTGACGGCGACCCCCGGAATCCCATCGGCCGACGCGGCCGTCGCGATCGAGACGGACGCGGGCCCGCCGGCGATCTTCACCGTCGTGGCGCCGAGGTCGACGAGGAGGGCGCGGGTGGCTGCGTCGAGCGCCGGCGCCCCGCTCGGGACGAGCACGGTCGGCCCGTTCGCCCGACTCGCCGCGGGGGCGGCGGCGAGCGCATCGGGGAAGTTCGCGCCGGTCGCCAGGAACACCGTGGACGCCCCCGTGTCGCCGAACGCCTCGTCCGCGATGAGGCGCGAGGTCGCGTAGCGGTCGGGGCCGGCGATCCTCGTGACGGGAGCGATCGCATCCAGTGCGTCGGCGACCGACTGGGACACCGAGCCGGTGCCGCCGACCACGATGATCTCGGCCGGGTCGAGGCGTGCGATCTCCGCGCGCACGACGTCGGGCAGCGCCCAGGGCAGGGTCAGCAGCATGGGGGACTCGAAGTGCGCTGCGGCCGGCGCTGCGCTCAACGCGTCGGGGAAGTTCAATCCGTTCGCGACGTACACGCGGGCGACGCCGGGCGCGTAGGCCTTCGCGATCTCGACGGCCGTCGCGAACCGATCGGGCCCTGCGATACGGCTCACCGAGAGCAGCCGCGGCTGGATCGGGGCGGTCTGGGCCGAGGTGCGCGTCACGGGCGAGTACCCCGTGAGCGAGCCGGTGACCTCGACGGATATCCGGTGGCCACGGTCGGCATTGACCAGCCGGTACGTCGGCGAGACGGCCCCCGCGATCGCCACGCCGTCGCGGAGCCATCGATGGGCGTGGACCACGCCGGCGGGTGTCCACGCTCCCGGACTCGCGTTCAGCGTCGCTCCGGCCCGCAGGATCCCCGCGATCGTCGGCTGCCCGGACCCGACCACCCCGACGCCGACCACCACACCGGACGAGGTCGCCGTCGCCGTCGTGTGACCGGCAGGCGTGCCGGTGATCCGGACCGCGACCGTCGCTCCCTGGTCGGCCGCGACGGGCGTGTAGGTCTGCGCCGTGGCGCCGGCGATCGCTACGCCGTTGCGGAGCCATTCGTACGAGAAGGCGGCGGGCACGGGCATCCACGTTCCGGGGGCCGCGCTGAGCGTCCCGCCGACCACGGGCGTCCCGGTGACGACCGGGATGCCCGGCAGCGTGATGCCGGGTGCGCCCTCGAGGTCGTAGAGGGCGTAGTCGTCGGTCACCAGCTCCCCGTTCGAGAACAGGTTGAGCCCGAAGCTGATGCCGGTGTATCCGGCAGGGATCGGATCGGAGTCCCAGACGGCCTGCGTGTACCCGGGCACGGCCGCGAACCACGGACTGGAGGTCCAGTACTCCCAGCCGCCGACCGCATTGCGCAGGTAGACCGCGAACTGCGTGACGGCGCTCGACGTGTACCAGGCGCGCAGCGAGTACCGATGGCCGGGCGTCACGGTCGGCGCACAGGATCCGAAGTCCATCGTGAGGATCGCCTTCGCATCGCCGTCGACGTACCCGGCCATCTGCAGCCGCTCCGCGACGAGTCCGGTGCGCCCGGGCGACACCGTGGAGAAGGTCGGGCTGTTCGTGCCGAACCCCGCGCGCATGAAGCAGCGCGGCACTCCGTCGTCCCCGACCTCCTCGAGGCCCGGGTTCGCGACCCCGTTCACTCCGGGCCCGGGCGCCGGGGGCAGGGTCGAGCCCACCACCGGCTTCACGGCACCGCCGACGACCTCGTGCACGGTCCTGACGGTCGTGTTGTGCGTCGTCGACCGCGCCGCCAGCCACTGCGTGAACTGGGTGAACAGCCCCGGCGTGACCTCCAACCCCTCGACGTCGCAGTCGTCGCACACGTGGTGGAACGTGAGCCCGACCCATCCGCCGGTGGTGGACTCGGCGTTCGTCACGCTGGCCTGGAGGTCGGCGAGGGTCCAGGTCGCGTCGACCATGTCGGGAACCCGCAACTCGAACGGGTCGCCGGGCGGGATCGCCTCCGCGAATCCGCAGCCGGTGCAGCCGAATCGCGTCTCGATGTCACCGAGGTTCCGCGCACTGTTGTACCCGCACGCCTCGACCGCCTCCTTCGCCGTCGGGCTCATCGAGGCGAAGGGGTACGCGAAGCTCGTCACCTGGAAGCCCCACGCCGAAAGCGTCGCCCGACTCTGACAGGCCTGGTTCATCGCCTCGTTCTCGCTGAGGGTCGCCATGTCCGGGTGCGTCACGGTGTGGGAGCCGATCTCGTGCCCCGCGGCGGCGAGCTGCTGCAGTTGGGCGAGGCTCTGGTGGCCGGGTTGGCCGATGAACCCGCTGAGGGTGTAGAACGTGGCGTGCAGGCCGCTGGCCTCGAGGATCGAGGCAGCGGTCATCTGGTTCTCGTTCGAGTCGTCGAACGTGATACTCACGACGGTCGGCGCTCCCTCGAGCGCCTGGGCCGGTGGTGCGGCCGCGACGGCGGACACCGCGAGCGCGGCTCCGAGGACGATGGCCGCGACCCGGCTCGGCCGGCGGCCGGCTCGGAGCGGTCGATCGGGGGCGTTCATGATGGCGTTCCTCCCTGGGATCCGGTGCTGCGATGGTTCGGTGTCCCGATGCGGTCAGTCGACCGTCACGGACTTGGCGAGGTTCCTGGGCTTGTCGGCGTCGAGGCCCAGCGCGCCGGCGAGGCCGAGGGCGAGGCGTTGCAACGGCACCACGGCCTCGAGGGGCCCCCACGGGAGCCGCACGTCGACGGGCGCCTCGATCCGGCTGCCGATGCGGCCGACGGTGATCACCCGGCCGCCGCGAGCGCGCACCTCCGCGATGTTGCTCGGGAGCCGCACGTCCCCGTCGTCGACGACGACGACCGGAGTGCCCGCCTCGACGAGTGCGAGCGGGCCGTGCTTGAGTTCGCCGGCGGGGTAGGCCTCCGCCCAGCGATAGCTGAGCTCCTTGAGCTTCAGCGCCCCCTCGGCCGCGTACGGCACCGCGGCACCGCGCCCGAGGAAGAGGAACCCCGGAGCGGAGCGGACCTCGCCGACCACGTCCTCGACGTGGGCGGCGTCGGCCGCGCGGGCCAGACGACCGGGGACGTGCCGGAGTTCGTCGGCCAGCCGCCGCGCGGTCGCACGGTCGAGCCTGCCTGCGTCGACCATCGCCGAGAGCATCACCGCACTGCCCACGAGCACCTGGCAGACGAAGGTCTTGGTCGCGGCGACGCCGACCTCCGGCCCGGCAAGGCAGGGCACGGCGGCATCGACGGTGCGGGCGAGCGTCGAGTCGGGGTTGTTCACGAGGGCGAGCACGGGGGAGTCTGCCGGTCCCTCGTCGATCGCCCGGAGCACGTCGGCCGTCTCGCCCGACTGGCTGATCGCGAGCGTCAGGGTCCGGGGCTCCACGAACGCCCCGGCCGCCTCGCTCGCGACGACGGACTGGAACCCCCCGCCGCCGAGTCCCGACACGACGCCGCCGATGACCTCGCCCGCGTTGAGCGACGTTCCGCAGGCCACCACGCGCACCCGATCGAATCGGGGCAGGTCCAGCGACCTCCAGAGGGAGCCGTCCGCGATGCCGTCGACCACCGAGCCGACCGCGCGTTCCGCTGCCGCCGGCTGATCGGCGATCTCCAGGTCCATGTGCCGGTCGTGCGCGCCGAGCAGCGGCCGAGACGCGTACGCCACGACCGGTCGCAGGTCGGGCGGTCGCGATGGGCGGCCCGCGGTCGTCCATTCGACGTCGGCGCCGACGGCGACCACCTCGTGCTCGCCGACGACCCGGAAGCCGTCGACCCAGGTCGCGAACGCCGAGGCGTCGCTTGCGAGGCAGACGCCCTCATCCGACGCGCCGACGAGGAGCGGTGAACGATGGGCGGCTGCGGCGAGCCTTCCGGTGCGCGCGTCCATCGCGACGATCGCCCACGAGCCGTGCAGGCAGGCGGTGGCGGCGGCGAGCGCGTCGCGGACGTCCTTCCCGCGGGCGACGGCCTCCTCCACGAGGTGGGCGATGATCTCGCTGTCCACCTCGGACTCGAAGACGTGGCCGCGCGCGGCGAGCGCGCCCGCCAGTTCCTCCGCGTTCTCGATGATGCCGTTGTGGACGATGCTGATCCGGCGCGCGCAGTCCTGGTGCGGGTGCGCGTTCGTGACCGACACGCCGCCGTGCGTGGCCCACCGCGTGTGGCCGATGCCGACACCACCCAGCGCGGGACCCTCCCAGGCGTCGACCAGTCCGCGCAGCGCGGCGACGCGCTTCGTCGTGCGGAACACCGCGGTGCTTCCGTCGGCGGCGAGGACCGCGACGCCGGCGCTGTCGTACCCCCGGTACTCCAGCACGCCGAGTCCGGCCACGAGCCGGCCGACCGCGTCCGACTCGGTCCGGCACGCGATGATGCCGCACATCAGGCCGCCCCGATCGCCGCGCTCGACACGGGTTCGAGCAGGTCCGGCCCGGGGACGGCCAAGGCCATGGTCTGGTCCGCGGTGCCGTGCCGGAGCGCGCTCGCCGCGACCCGGAGGATGATCTCGTCGAGCGTCGTGGACGGCTCGAACCCGACGAGTTCGCGGGCGAGCGAGTTGTCGGGCACGCGGCGTCGCATGTCCTCGTACCCCGGTGCGTAGGCGATCTCGTACGGCACGAGCCGGATCTCGCTCGGGCTCTCGAGCAATTCGACGATGCGCGTCGCGAGGTCCAGGATCGACACCTCGGCCGCGCCGCCGAGGTTCACCGCGCGGCCCACGGCTGCCGGGCTCTCGGCGAGTCGGACCATGGCCGGCACGACGTCGCCGACGTAGGAGAAGCACCGGGTCTGGCGGCCGTCGCCGAAGACCGTCAGCGGCTCTCCCCGGAGTGCCTGGTGCACCAGGTTCGGCACCACCATCCCGTACCTGCCGGTCTGCCGGGGGCCGACGGTGTTGAACAGTCGCACGATCGCGATGCGGGTCCCGTGCTCGACGACGTATCCGTGGGCGATGGATTCGTCGATGCCCTTCGCGGCGGCGTAGGTCCATCGGGAGCGCAACG
The DNA here is from genome assembly GCF_004006235.1 of Agromyces sp. LHK192. Lineage (NCBI taxonomy): Bacteria > Bacillati > Actinomycetota > Actinomycetes > Micrococcales > Microbacteriaceae > Agromyces > Agromyces sp. LHK192. The sequence continues at coordinate 2,981,393 of NZ_CP034753.1, read as the reverse complement.
GGGAGCCGAGCACCCGGTCGGCGTCCTCGGAGAGCGCGTCGGAGGTGTTCTTGCCGTAGATCTCGCTCGTGGACGCCAGCAGCAGCGACGAGCCGGACTCGAACACCGCGTGGATGACGTTCTCGGTGCCGTGGATGTTGGTTCGCAGGCTGCGCAGCGGATGCTCGACGATGAGCTTCACGCCGACCGCGGCGGCGAGGTGGTACACCCGGTCGGTCGCGCCGACGATCCGCTCGACGAGGCCTCGATCGAGCACCGACCCGTGGATGACCCGCAGGCGCCGATCGCCCTCGAGGTGGGCGAGGTTCCCGCGGGACCCGGTCGAGAAGTCGTCGAGGACGACGACCTCGTCGCCGAGCGAGAGCAGGTGCTCGGCCAGGTGGCTTCCGATGAAACCGGCGCCGCCGGTGATCGCTGATCGCATGATGACTCCCTGTTCGGCTGGGGTGCGCGTCGTTCGGTCAGAGCAGGACGCGCTGCGGAACGTCGACCGACCGGTAGGTCGTGTCGAGGACCCGGGGTACGGCGGCGAGCCATGACCGGTCGACGCCGCTGTGCGTGGTGTGCAGGATCGCCAGGTCGGCTTCGAAGGCCGCGCCATCGGCGACGTGCTCGAGGACGCTGCCGTCGCGCAACCGCACGCTGGCGAAGAACGGGTCGCTGTATCCGACATCCGCTCCCGCCGCCCGGAGCCGGTCCATGATCTCGAGGGCGGGTGATTCGCGGAGGTCGCCGACGTCCGGCTTGTACGAGATCCCGACCACCAGGACCCTGGCACCGGCGAGCGGACGGCCCACGTCGGCCAGGACCTCCCGGGCGCGTTCGGCGACCCGTCGAGGTCGGACCGCGATCTCCGACATCGCCTGTTCGATGAGCGGGAGCATGAGGTGCGACTTCCGGAACTGCCAGAGCAGGTAGTGCGGGTCGCATGGGATGCAGTGGCCGCCGACTCCGGGTCCGGGATAGAACGGCATGAATCCGTACGGCTTGGTCGCCGCCGCGTCGACCACCTCGGTCACCGAGACGCCGAGCGCCGCGCACGCTTCGGCGAACTCGTTGGCCAGGGCGATGTTCACCGCGCGGAAGGTGTTCTCGAGGAGCTTGGTCATCTCGGCCGCCTCGAGCGACTCGACGGGATGGACGGATCGGGTGGAACGACTGAGCAGTGCGCGCGCCGCCTCGCGACAGGCCGGCGTCGCGCCGCCGACGACGCGCGGCACGTCCTCGTGCTCGAATCCGGCGTTGCCGGGATCGATCCGCTCCGGGCTGAACGCGACGTGGACGTCCGTTCCGGCGATGAGGCCGCGGCGGGCGAGCGGTTCGACCAGGAAGTCGTGCGTGCACCCCGCATAGGTGGTCGAGGTCAGCACGATCAACTGGCCGGCCACCGCGTGCTCGACCACCGTTCCGCACGCGGCACGGAGGATGGCGAGGTCGGGGGTGAGGTGCTCGTCGATGGGCGTGGGTACGCAGACCACGACGGCTGCGGCGCCGGACAGGCGGGCGGCGTCGTCGGTGATCGCGAATCCGGCGTCGTCGCGGAGCGCGGTCGCGAGCCGGAGGCGATCGAACTCGAGCAGGTCCGCAGCCCCCGCACGGATCTGCTCGAGTCGTCGCCCGTCGGAGTCGATGCCGAGCACCCGGGCCCCGTTGGCGTGGAAGGTGAGCGAGGTGGGCAGGCCGACGTAGCCCAGTCCGACGATCGCGACGTCGTGATCGAACACGACGCGTGGGATCCGGGGCAGGCGCCCGCCGCGGATCGGGTCGTCGGGCATGGTCTCGGGTCGGTGCTCCTCGCCGTGCCGCGGGAGTGCGCGCACCGTCGGTCCGGCTTCCGCCGGCGGTGCGACGATCGGATCGGAGGTCATGGCGGCTCCTCGGGCTGCGTGGACGACGAACGGTTCCGGAGACCGGGTCGTCGAGCAGCGGATGCCGGTGCCCCGGTCATGTGCGAGCAGTCTGGGCGACCCGGCCCGTGCGGGGGAGGGGCGCGGAACGATCGTGCGGATTCCCGCAGGAACTCCGCAGTGCCCTGCGGGAATCCGCGCGCCGGGCGGCCGGCGGGCTAGCTTCGGGGCAACCGGTGCGCCGGGAACCGGAGGGAGCGGAAATGGACTTCTTGCCGGTGGCCGTGATCGCCCTGATCGGCGTCAACACGCTGCTGTGGGCGAGCGTGGGCGCCGCGCGGGCGATCCGCCTGCGGCTGGTCCCTCCGGCCATATCGCCGCGGTCGTCGTCCGCGGTCCGCCGGTCCCGTGTCGCCGTGCTGATCCCGGCGCACGACGAGGCCGCCGTCATCGCGGCCACCGTCCGTTCGGCACGCGGCCAGGTGCCGGTCGACCAGATCTTCGTCGTGTCCGACGGGTCGAGCGACGACACGGCCCGGGTCGCCTCGGCCGAGGGTGCGAACGTGATCGAACTTGCCCCGAACCGGGGCAAGGCCGGGGCGATCGTGGAGGCGATCGCCCGGTTCCGGCTGGTCGAGCGGTTCGACGCCGTCCTGCTGCTCGACGCCGACACCCGTCTCGACGGGCGCTACCTGGAGTCCGGCCTCCCCGCGTTCGACGACCCGGGCGTCGTCGCGGTCGCCGGCCGCGCGACGTCGATCCTCGATCCGCCGTCGGAGACCCTGCTCGGCCGTCTGCTCGTCGCGTACCGCGAGCGCTTCTACGTCGCGGTGCAGTACCTCCTCAAGTACGGCCAGGCCGCGCGTTCGGTCAACGTCGTCTCGATCGTCCCCGGCTTCGCGAGCATGTACCGGACCGGCGTGCTGGACCGGATCGAGATCTCGGCACCGGGTCTCGTGATCGAGGACTTCAACATGACGTTCGAACTGCACGCCAAGCGCCTGGGACGCATCGCGTTCCACCCGGGTTCGGCGATCGCGAGGACGCAGGATCCCGACCGCCTGGTCGACTACGTGAAGCAGATGCGGCGTTGGACCCTCGGATTCTGGCAGACGGTCCGGCGCCATCGGGTGCGGCCGGATCGGTTCTGGGCCGCGCTCGGCCTGTACATGTGCGAACTGCTCGTGGGCAGCACTGTCCTGCTCGTGATGCTCGCGCTGCTCGTCGCCTTCGCGGCGACGTGGATCTGGGCCTCGGCGACGGGCGATCCGACCCCGATGGCGACCCTGGCCTCGATCGTGCCGCCCGCCGTGGTGGTCGCGGGCATCCTGGTGCCCGACCTGCTCCTGACGCTCGTCGTCGTCGCGATCACCGGAAGCCCGGGTTTCCTGCGCTACGCGCTCGCCTTTCCGCTCGTGCGCGCCGTGGACGCCGTGATCTGCATCCGCACGCTCGTCGAGGCGTTCCGAGCGGGCGGGACGGCGGACGGCCGGTGGACGAGTCCGCTGCGCCGGGCGCAGGCTGCGTCCGACCCGACTGCGGAGCCCGGCTCCGGCGGCGGGCCCGGCCGCGAACCCGGACCGGGCACGGCCCCGGGCGCGGGCCCGTCACGCGAGGCGGGTTGACCTCGCGAACGCCTTCCCCCGGGGTCAGCCGACCCGCTCCGTGAGGATCTCGCTCGCGGGGGCGAGCATCGAGATGAGCTGGGAGCGCGACATCACCCCGAGCCGTCGGTAGATGCTCGTCAGCCGGACCTCGACCGTTCGCACGGAGACGTAGAGCTCCCCGGCGATCTCCTTGTTGCGCAGGCCGCGACGGACCAGTCGCACGACTTCCAGCTCATCGGGCGTGAGCGCCGCGAGCAGGGGATCGACCGGCGAGGGTCGGCGCGCCGCCGACCTCGGGCGCGCGGTCCGCCGCGTCCACTGCGTGGTGCCCAGCTGCGAGAACACCGCATGGGCGGATCGCCACTGCTCGGCGGCTTCGCGCGCCCGCCCGAGCGCGTCGAGCCGATCAGCATGGCCGGCGAACGTCCGGGCGCGCTCGTACATGAGGTCGCCGGAGGAGGCCATGCGGAGGGCCCGTTCCCAAACGGCGAGGGATTCGTCGCCGTCGGCGATCAACGCCTCGATCCGCGCCCGGGCCTGATCGGTCCATGGAGTGCGATGTCCGGCGTGCCGTCCGAGGAAGACCCGGGCGTGCTCGAGCGCCTCGGCTCGCCGATCCGACAGGACGCAGGACTCGACCAGGTCCACCTCGCAGCGCAGGAGCGTGGGGTTCCCGAAGGCCGCACCGATCGACATCGCTGCGCGGAGGGCCGCGACGGCGTCGTCGAGCCGTCCGGTCGCGAGCGCCGAGGCGCCCTCGAACGCCGCGAGCCGGGCGGCGAGCGACGGGTCGTCGTAGGTGAACCTCGCCCGGAGCCCGTCGAGCTCGGTGGTGTCGCCGTCGATCAGCCGGCTCCACGCCCGCAGGACGAGGTCGAGCGGCTGTGCGCGCCTGGCGATCCCCGGCGACCGGCCGCGGTCGATCAGGGCCGCCGCGTCGACATGGCGACCGGCGCGGATCTCGAGTTCGGCGAGGAACGTCCGCGCGTGATCGACGATCAGCCGATTGGCCGCCGGCTCGACGTCGAGGACGGCGTGGAAGGTGCGCCGGGCGTCGTCGTTGCGATCGAGGAACGTGAGGGTGCGTCCGAGCACGAGGAGGCCGAGCGGCGAGGCCGGCGCCGGTCCGCGTCCCGAGCCCGCCGGCTGCGCCGTCGGGCCGTCCGGGGTTCCCGCGACGGCGGAGCACTGCGCCGAGACGACCGAGAGCAGCGCATCGTGCCTGCCGCCGAACGGCGTGGCGGCCGTGGCCCGCTCGAGCAGCTCGGCGGCGGAATCGACCTCCCAGCGTTCGACGTGCAGTGCTGCGAGCTGGGTGAGGCGGAGCGGGTGGGCCTGTTCCGAGACGCATCGGTAGTCGCCGTCGTCGACGGAGAGTCGGCGGGTCGCGACGAACGAGGTGATCAGCCGCATCGCCGCGATCGGCCCGACGCGATCGGCGTGCGACGGCGCACGGTGCGCGTGTCGCACGTACCGCTCGGCGTAGGCGGGTTCGCCGGCGTACAGCAGGTGGTGCGCGAGGCGCAGCAGGTGGGGCGCGGCGACGGGAGCGAGGTCGGCGAGGGCGAGCGCGCGCTCGGCGACCTCGACCGCCTGCCAGGCGAGGCCGCGGCGCGCGAACTCGGCGGCGTCCTCGATCATCTCCGTGGGCGACGCGCTGCCCGCCTCGCCATGGCTGACGTGCCATCTGGCGAGTGCGGGATCCGTACCGGACTCCGCTTCGGCGAGGATCCCGTGCAGCCGCGTCCGCGTCGCGGCGGGCAGCGCCCAGTAGGTGCGCGATCGCAGGACCGGGTCGGCCAGCCACGTGTAGCGGCCGTCCTGCGCGGCGGCCCCGCTCGAGAGCAGGCGGTCCAGCTCATCGGCGTGGGCGGCGCGAACGGCGCGCAGTGTGTGCAGGTGGGCGCACGAGAGCCGTGCGAGCAGGCCGTCCTCGGGCGGCGTCTCGGCCGAGGCGAGCCGGAACGGCAGCTCGATCGGTGCGGCGTCCGTCAACTGGGACTCGGTCAGCCGTGCCGCGATCTCGGACACGGCGCGGACATTGCCGTGGGCTCCGTCGACGAGCAATTGGTGCACGGCGCCGTCGGCGCGTCCGCCGACCGCTTCGGTCGCGATCCGCCTCGACCGGTCGGGGTCGTCCGCCTCCAGTGTGAGGGCTCGCATCAGTCTGAGCGGGCCCGGCGGGTGCTCGGATCCGCACGACGCCACGATCCGCAGGCCGGTGCCGGCCAGCCTGGTGGCGAGCAGCGAGAGGACCACCTGGCTCTCGCCGTCCATGAGGTCGGCGTCGTCGATCACCAGGACGCCGGCGTCGAAACCGCCCTCCCGGATCAACGTGAGCAGGGCGACGGCCACGGCGCCGGGGGTGGGCTCGCGGCCCGACTGCTCGAGCAGCCGCATCGACAGCGCGACGAACTCGGGGGCGTCGAAGGCCGCGGCCATCGCCGAGGCTCCGGAAAGGGGCACATGGGCCATCCAGGCCCCGACGCGCGTGCGCCGAACCGGGCCCGCATGGTCGTCGACGGTCGCGAGCAGGGTCGACTTCCCGGCGCCGGCGGCGCCGATCACGAGGACCGCGCCCTCGCGGGGCTCGTGCAGGACGGCGGCGAGCCTGGCCCGGTCGTCGCCGGCCGTGGCGATCGCGGATGCCTGCGCGAGGGCGCTCAGCGGATCGGCGCCGATCATCCGGCGGCTGTCGGGTTGTGTCGGCCGGCGCGTGCGCGCCGGCTTCCGGGAGCGGACATGCGGTGCTCGATTCGGCCTGGGTAATCGTCACGCTCAACAATGAGGGGGGCTCATGTACGCGCCACGATACGCCCACGGGACGCGACCGTCCGCCCCCAATTCGGGTGCCCATTCTGCGCCGGGGGCGAGCCTCGGCGGGGAGCGTTCCGAGCGCGGGGTCGGGAGTACTTGTCTCGATGTCAAGATATTTCGAGGAGGCGGTAAGCTGTTCGGCGGCGTGTCCGGCCCGCCAGAGACTTCCTCAGCTCCCCGAAACGATCCAAGGAGAATCCTCTTGTCCAAGATCAAGGTTGCAGGCACCGTCGTCGAACTCGACGGCGACGAGATGACCCGCATCATCTGGCAGGCCATCAAGGACCAGCTGATCCACCCGTACCTCGACCTCGACCTCGAGTACTACGACCTCTCGATCCAGAAGCGCGACGAGACCGACGACCAGATCACGATCGACGCGGCGAACGCGATCAAGAAGCACGGCGTCGGCGTCAAGTGCGCGACGATCACGCCCGACGAGGCGCGCGTCGAGGAGTTCGGACTCAAGAAGATGTGGCGTTCGCCGAACGGCACGATCCGCAACATCCTGGGCGGCGTCATCTTCCGCGAGCCGATCATCATCTCGAACATCCCGCGCCTCGTCCCCGGCTGGAACAAGCCGATCATCGTCGGCCGCCACGCGTTCGGCGACCAGTACCGCGCCACCGACTTCAAGTTCGAGGGCGAGGGCACGCTCACGATGACCTTCACGCCGAAGGACGGCTCGGAGCCGCAGTCGTTCGAGGTGTTCCAGGCGCCCGGCGCCGGCGTCGCGATGGGCATGTACAACCTCGACGAGTCCATCAAGGACTTCGCGCGCGCATCGCTCAACTACGGTCTCGCCCGCAACTACCCGGTGTACCTCTCGACCAAGAACACGATCCTGAAGGCCTACGACGGCCGTTTCAAGGACCTGTTCCAGGAGGTCTTCGACGCCGAGTTCAAGGAGAAGTTCGAGGCCGCCGGCATCACCTACGAGCACCGCCTGATCGACGACATGGTCGCGGCGAGCCTCAAGTGGGAGGGCGGCTACGTCTGGGCGTGCAAGAACTACGACGGCGACGTGCAGTCCGACACGGTCGCGCAGGGCTTCGGCTCGCTCGGCCTCATGACCTCGGTGCTCACCACCCCCGACGGGAAGATCGTCGAGGCCGAGGCGGCCCACGGCACCGTGACCCGCCACTTCCGCCAGCACCAGCAGGGCAAGCCCACCTCGACCAACCCGATCGCCTCGATCTTCGCCTGGACGCGCGGGCTCGCGCACCGCGGCAAGCTCGACGGCAACCAGGAGCTGATCGACTTCTCGCTCACGCTCGAGGACGTCGTCATCAAGACGGTCGAGTCGGGTGCGATGACCAAGGACCTCGCGCTCCTGGTCGGCCCCGAGCAGGCCTACCAGACGACCGAGGAGTTCCTGGACTCCATCGACGCGAACCTGAAGGCGCGCCTGGGCGCGTAACCGCGGTCGCTTCGCGAGGGGTCGGATGCTTCGGCATCCGGCCCTTCGTCGTCTCCGTGGTCGACCCGGCGGGGCGGAAGGTCACGGGTTTGTAAATATCCTGAACGAATCTGGGTCGAACGCTTGCCAAACGTTTTGTTCGTAAGCTTTACTAACAAACGTGACTGCTACGGAAGCAACCCGGACGGCGACCTCGCCGAACGAGACCGGGACGACCGCGACGCCGGCACCCGGCGCGGGTGCTTCCGAGGTGCACGCCTTCGCGCTCGGCGGTCTCGGCGCCCGCGGTCGCGTGCTGCGCCCGACGGCGAAGGTGCTGCCCGAGCACGCCCGTGGCCACAACCGGTCGCTCGTCCTCCAGACGCTGTACTCGCAGGGCGCACGCAGCCGTGCCGACCTCGCCCGCGAGACCGGCCTCACCCGCGTCACGGTCTCCGACCTCGTCGCCGAACTCATCGCCGAGGGCCTGGTCGTCGAACTCGGCCCCCGCGAGTCGGCACGGCCCGGCAAGCCCGCGACGCTCATCGACATCGCCCGTCGGGCCTTCCAGATCATCGGGCTCGACCTCGCCGAGCACTTCGTGCTGCGCGGGGCCGTCATCGACCTGGACGGCCGGATCGTCGCCCGAGCCGACCTCCCGCTCGAGGGCACCACCGGCGACGCGCTCACCCGGATGGTCGTCGACCTCGCCGCCAGCCTCGCCGCGCAGGCCACGGCGCCGCTCCTCGGCATCGGCATCGGCACTCCCGGCATCGTCGACCCCGACGGCACCGTCCGGTCGGCTCCCAACCTCGGCTGGTCGAACGAGCCGCTGCGCGCCCGTGTCGCCGCCGAACTCGGGGTGCCCGTGTTCGTGGCGAACGACGCCAACATGGCCGTGCTCGCCGAGCACGGTGCCGGCGACGGCGGCGACCTGCTCCTCGTCAAGATCGGGCACGGCGTCGGCGCCGGCCTGATCGTCGGCGGCCGTCCGGTGATCGGATCGGGTTTCGCGGCCGGCGAGATCGGCCACGTCGTGGTCGGCACCGACAGCGGGCCGCTGTGCGCGTGCGGCCGGCGCGGATGCCTCGAGGCGTGGGCGGCGGTGCCGCGTCTGGCGGCGCAGCTCGAGGACGCCGAGCGAGCGGGCGGAGGGGCAGCCGCTCGCGACGAGATCCTGCACGAGGCCGGCCGCCGGCTCGGCATCGTGCTCGCGCCCGTCATGGGCGCCCTCAACGTGGCGGAGGTCGTCCTCAGCGGCCCCGCCGCCCTGCTCGACGGCGCGTTCCATGACGCGGTCGTCGACACGCTCCGGAACAGGACGATCGTGGACCAGCACCGCGATCTCCGACTGCGGATGACGACGCTCGGGGAGGACATCGTCCTCCGCGGCGCCGCCGTCATGGTCCTGTCCGGACAACTGGGGGTCTCCTGACCTCCGCCTTCGCACCACTGGGTGTCAGCTCCCCCGCTGTCGCCTTCACCCCACGAAAGGAAGCAACGCAATGAGGAAACTCAGCATCGCAGCGCTCGGCGCCGTCGCCGCGCTCACGCTCGCCGGCTGTGCCACCTCCGGAGGCACCGACGCCTCTTCGGAAGGCGCGGAGATCCGCGTCTGGCTCGTCGGCACCGACACGCCCGACGAGGCGCGCGACTACCTCAAGACCACCTTCGAGGAGGAGAACCCCGGCTCGACCCTCGTGATCGAGGAGCAGGCGTGGGAGGGTCTCGTCGACCGCCTCACCACCAGCCTCTCGGGCTCGGACAGCCCCGACGTCGTCGAGGTCGGCAACACGCAGGCTTCGGCGTTCACCTCGGCCGGTGCGTTCCTCGACATCACCGAGCACTACGAGGACCTCGGCGGCGACGACCTGCTCCCCGGCTTCGTCGAGGCCGGCACCTACGACGAGAAGTTCTACGCGGCCCCGCTGTACTCGGGCTCGCGCCTCGTCTTCTACAAGAAGGACGCCTTCGCCGGCATCGGCGCGAGCGTTCCCACCACGCTCGACGAGTACGTTGCGACCGGCGAGGCCCTCGCCGCCGCGAACCCCGGCAAGTCCGGCATCTGGTGGCCCGGTCAGGACTGGCGCAACGCGCTGCCCTTCATCTGGGAGAACGGCGGCGAGGTCGCGGTTCCGGACGGCGAGGAGTGGGACGCCCAGCTCAGCTCGCCCGAGTCGGTCAAGGGCCTGCTCCAGGTCCAGGAGACCATGACGAAGGCCTCGGTCGCGCCGAAGGACGCGAACGAGACCGGCCCCGAGGTCGGCTTCTGCGACGGCACCACCCTGCAGCTCTCGGCACCGAGCTGGGTCAAGTGGTCGATCCTCGCCCCGGCCGACGCCGAGGCCCCGGGTTGCCCCGACCAGGAGGCCAACCTCGGCGTCTACGCCCTGCCGGGCGCGGACGGCGAGGCCGCGCAGGTCTTCGCCGGCGGCTCGAACATCGGCATCGCCGCGAAGTCGCAGCACCCCGACCTCGCGCTGTCGGCGCTGGAGATCATCCTGTCGGACGAGTTCCAGACGATCTACGGCCAGAACGGCCTCGTGCCGGCGAAGCTCTCGCTGGCCGACACGCTCGGCACCGACGAGGTCGCGCAGGCGACCGCGCAGGCCGCCGGCAACGCGCGCCTGACCCCGGCTTCGCCCAAGTGGGCCGACGTCGAGGCCGCCCGCATCCTCGAGGACCTGTTCGTCAACATCGCCCTGGGCGGCGACGTGCAGTCCCTCGCCGAGGAGGCCGACACCCAGATCGAGGACATCCTCAACGGATAGTCCCGATCCGGATCGCGGTGCGGCGGCATCCCCCCATCCCCGCCGCCGCACCGCGCCCCTGAGCCGGGCGGTCGTCGCTCCACACATCGGCGGCCGCCCGCACCTCGGTTCGGATCCGTCATCCGATCCGGCACCCTCGAACCCCAGGAGACTTGCACCATGACCACGGTCGACAGCGGACGGGACTCGATGCCCAGCGCCATCGACGGCGAGCGCATCGTCGCCCCCGAGCCCCCGCGCGCGAACGGGCGCAACACGCAGCGCCGGCGCCGGGCGGGCGGACTCACCCCCTACGTCCTGCTCATCCCCGCCACCGCCGTGCTGGCCGCCATCGTCGGCTGGCCGCTGATCCAGCTCATCATCACCTCGTTCCAGGAGTTCGGCCGCGCGCAGGTCTTCGGCGCCCCGCCCGCCTGGGTGTGGTTCGAGAACTACACCGCGGTCCTGACCGACCCGGTCTTCTACCAGGTGCTGGCGCGGACCATCGGCTTCGCCGCGGTCTGCGTGATCCTCACGATGCTCCTGGGCACCCTCATCGCCCTGCTCATGGTCCGTCTGCCGAAGCCGTTCCGCATCCTCCTGTCGGTCGGCCTCCTCCTCGCGTGGGCCATGCCGGCCCTCACGGCCACGATCGTGTGGGGCTGGATGTTCGACACCGACTACGGCGTGATCAACCACACGCTCGTCGAGTGGTTCGGCCTCGAGCAGTTCGACAGCCACCCCTGGCTCATCGAGCCGATGAGCTTCTTCCTCGTCGCCGCGATCATCGTCATCTGGGGTGCGATCCCGTTCGTCGTGTTCACGCTCTACGCCGGGCTCACCCAGGTTCCCGACGAGGTGATCGAGGCCGCGCAGCTCGACGGCGCCGGCGCCTTCGCGCGCTTCCGGCTGATCGTCTTCCCGTACCTCAAGCCGATCTTCCTGATCACGGCGGTCCTCCAGATCATCTGGGACATGAAGGTCTTCACGCAGATCTTCGCGCTGCAGGACATCGGCGGCATCCGCGCCGAGACCAACACGCTCGGCGTGTACATCTACCAGGTCTCCATCGCCGGCGGCGACTTCGGCATGGGCGGCGCCCTCGCGATGATCTTCGCCCTGATCATGATGGCGATCTCGCTCTTCTACATCCGCCACCTCATGAAGGAGGACGAGCAGTGACCACGACCAGCATCGTCGCCGGTCCCCGCGCGGACCGGGGCCCCGCGGCCCAGCGCTCCGGCAAGCCCGGCCGCCGCATCGGCAACGTGATCTACAGCGCGATCGCGATCCTGCTGTTCGTCGTGTTCGTCTTCCCGGTGTACTGGATGATCAACACCTCCTTCCAGCCGAACAACGACATCCGCGGCTCCGAGGTGCACTACTGGCCCGACAACTTCACCCTGCGCAACTACGAGACGGTGCTGTTCGACCCGGGTCGCACGCCGTTCCTCCCGGCCGCGGCGAACTCGCTCATCGTGACGCTGCTGACCGTGGTGATCGCCCTGGTCTTCGCCTTCCTCGCGTCGGTCGCGGTGACCCGCTTCCGGTTCAAGAGCCGCAAGGCGTTCATCATCGCGATCCTGGCCATCCAGATGATCCCCGGCGAGGCCATGATCGTCTCGGTGTTCCGGGTGATCGACGGCTGGCACCTGTTGAACACCATCATCGGCCTCACGATCGTGTACATCGCCGCGGTGCTGCCGTTCACGATCTGGACCCTGCGCGGATTCGTCAACGGCGTCCCGATCGAGCTCGAGGAGGCGGCCATGATCGACGGCTGCTCGAAGGCCGGCGCGTTCTGGCGGGTCACGTTCCCCCTGCTGGCCCCCGGCCTCGTCGCAACGGGCGTGTTCGGGTTCATCCAGGCGTGGAACGAGTTCCTCATGGCGCTCGTGCTGAACGCCCGGCCCGAGATGATGACGCTGCCGGTCTGGCTGCGCACGTTCCTCGTCGCCAACGGCACGACGAACTGGGCGGCGATCATGGCGGGCTCCACCCTCATGGCCATCCCGGTCATCGTGTTCTTCCTCTTCGTGCAGGGGCGCATGACGAGCGGCCTGGTGAGCGGAGCGGTCAAGGGATGACCACGGCGCTCGAGACCGTCGTGGGCTCCGACCTCCGACGGGACATCCTGACGAGCCTGCTTCCGGCCTTCGACGGACCCGAGGCGCCGCAGTGGGTCCTCGACCTGCTCGCGGACGGCCTCGGCGGCATCTGCCTCTTCGGGTCGAACGTGGTCTCGGTGCCGCAGCTTCGCGAGCTCACCGCGACCCTGCGCGCCGCCGGCCCGGACGCGGTCATCGCGATCGACGAGGAGGGCGGCGACGTCACCCGCCTGTTCTACGACCGCGGCGCCCCCTTCCCGGGCAACGCGGTGCTCGGCCGGCTCGACGACATCGAGCTGACCGCCCGGGTGGCGCGCGAGGTCGGCGAGGCGCTCCGTGATGCGGGCGTCACGCTCACCTTCGCGCCCGACGCCGACGTCAATTCGAATTCGCACAACCCGGTCATCGGCGTCCGCAGCTTCGGCAGCGACCCGACCCTCGCCGCGCGCCACACGGCGGCCTGGGTCGCCGGCGTGCAGTCGACCGGTGTCGCAGCCAGCGCGAAGCACTTCCCGGGCCACGGCGCGACCTCGGTGGACTCGCACCTCGCCCTCCCGGTCGTCGACGTGCCGATCGAGACGCTGCGCGTGCGCGAGCTCGTGCCGTTCCGCGCCGCGATCGCCGCCGGAACGGCGACCGTCATGACCAGTCACATCATGCTCGCGTCGCTCGACACCGAGCTGCCGGCCACCTTCTCCTCGCGCATTCTGCATGGCCTGCTCCGCGGGGAGTTGGGGTTCGAGGGCGTCGTCGTGAGCGACGCGCTCGACATGCACGGGGCGAGCGGCGAGCACGGCATCCCCGAGGCTGCCGTGCTCGCCCTCGCCGCCGGGTGCGACCTGCTCTGCATCGGCGCCGACGTGGCGCCCGAGACGGTCGACGCGATCGTCGAGGCGGTCGAGCGGGCGGTCGAGTCCGGCCGCCTGCCGGTCGAGCGCGTGGCGGATGCCGCTGCGCGGGTCCGTGGGCTGTCCGGATGGTCGTCGCTGGCGGCGGCCGCCGATCCGATGACGGATGCCGCCGCGCCCGCGGTCGGGCCGGCCCAGGTTCGCGGGGCCTTCGACATCCGCGACGGGGCGCTGGACGCGGTCTCCGGTGCGGGCCGCGTCGGCACCGTGGTGCGCATCGACACGGTCGCGAACATCGCGGTCGGCATCGCGCCGTGGGGCCCGTTCGCGGCCGAGGCGATCGCCGACGGCCCGTCGTGGCTGTCGACGAGCCGTCTGGTGCCGCTCGCCGAGGGCGACGTGCTCGACGGCCTCGCCGAGCTGCCGGGTCCGGTGCTCGTGATCGGCAAGGACCTGCACCGCCACGACTTCGCGGTCGCGGCCATCGACGGGCTCCGCGCGGTGCGCGGCGACGTCGTGACGATCGATCACGGGTGGCCCGGCGACGACCGTGCGTACGCCGACATCGCCGTGTTCGGCGCGTCGCGGTTGATGGGCGAGTCCGTGATCGGGCTGATCGACGAGGCGCTGCGTGCATCCGGCGCGGCCGGTGCCGCGGGTGTGGCCGACGGCTTCGAGGCGGCACCCGCGCCGGGGGCGGTGGCGACGTGAGGCTCGGCATCGACATCGGCGGGACGAAGACCGCCGCGGTCGCGATCGGCGCCGACGGGGAGCTCAGCGACCAGGTCCGCATGCCGACCGGGTTCGGCGCCGAGCAGGTCGTCGCCACCGCGCTGCGCACCGTCGAGCGCATGAGCGAGCTCGCCGGCGTGCACGCCTCGTCGTTCAGTTCGATCGGCATCGGGATTCCGGGCGCCGTCGACGGCCGCACCGGACGGGTCGCGCACGCCGTCAACCTGGGGCTCGAGGGCCTCGACCTCGGCCCGCGCCTGGCCGACCGCCTCGGCGTCGAGGTGCGGGTGGAGAACGACGTGAAGGCGGCCGCGCTCGGCGCGCACCACCTCCTCGGCGTCGCCGACGGCCTGCGCGCCGACTCGATGGCGTACCTGAACCTCGGCACCGGACTCGCCGCGGGCATCGTGCTCGGCGGCCAGCTGCTGCGCGGCGGCCACGGCGTCGCCGGCGAGATCGGCCACATCCCGGTCGATCCAGCGGGCGATCGCTGCGGCTGCGGGCAGCGCGGCTGCCTCGAGACGCTCGCCTCGGGCTCTGCGCTGAGCCGGATGTGGCCCACCGAGCATCCGATCCCCGCGCGCGACCTGTTCGACCGGGCCGATTCCGGTGAGCAGGCCGCGTTCGAGGTGCGCGAGCGCTTCTTCACGGGCGTCGCGGCCGCCGTGCGGCTGCTCGTCCTCACGACCGACGTCGACACCGTGGTGATCGGCGGCGGCCTCGCCGCGCTCGGCGACGAGCTGCTGGTGGGCGTGCGGCATATCCTCGATGGGTGGGCCGCCGACTCGGCGTTCCTCGCATCGCTCGACCTGCCGCATCGCGTCCAGGTCATTCCCGCAGGGTTCCCGGCTGCCGCCGTGGGTGCTGCGCTCGTAGGAGAGGACCTATGGCAGAGATCGTGATCGTCCGCGACGAGCAGGAGGCGGGGGCACTCGTCGCCGACGCCATCGTCGCCCTCATCACGTCCAAGCCCGACGCCGTGCTCGGCCTCGCGACCGGATCGACCCCGCTCGCCACGTACGCGGCGCTCGCCGATCGCATCCGCGAGCGGTCGATCGACGTGCGCGGGGTCCGCGGCTTCGCGCTCGACGAGTACGTCGGCCTTCCGGCCGGGCATCCCGAGAGCTACCGCTCCGTGATCACGCGAGAGGTCGTGGAGCCGCTGGGGCTCACACCCGAGCTGATCCGCGTGCCGAACGGCGACCCCGCCGGCATCCAGCACGCGGGCGCCGACTACGAGAGGGCGATCACGGCGGCCGGCGGCGTCGACGTGCAGATCCTCGGCATCGGACGCACGGGCCACATCGGGTTCAACGAGCCGGGCTCGTCGCTCGCCTCGCTCACGCGGGTGAAGACCCTGACGGCGCAGACCCGGGCGGACAACGCCCGCTTCTTCGACTCGCCCGACGACGTGCCGATGCACTGCATCACGCAGGGGATCGGCACCATCCTGCGCGCGCGGCACCTCGTGCTCCTCGCCTTCGGCGAGTCGAAGGCTCCCGCGATCGCCGCAGCCGTCGAGGGTGCGGTGTCGGCCAGCCAACCGGGTTCGGCCGTCCAACTGCACCCGCATGCCACGGTGATCGTCGACGAGGCCGCGGCGTCGCAGCTCGCGAACCTGGGCTACTACCGGCACGCGTGGGCGAACAAGCCCGACTGGCAGGGCATCTGACGTCGGCGTCCTGACGTGACAGGCGGATGCCCCGGGCCGCGCCCCGGGGCATCCGCCTGCGGTTCGTGCGGCCGCTCAGACGGCGACGGGGACCCGCGTCTCGTCGTCCGCGGGAACGGGGTCGTCGGCGTGCGCCGCCTCGGCGTCGGATTCCGCGCCGCCGGCCGTCCGGAAGTGGCCGACGAGCGAGAGCACGATGCCGACGGCCGCCCAGCCGGCGAGCACGAGCCACGGGAACGCGGTCGGCGCCTCGGGGAAGTACGACAGGTTGCGCAGCAGCGTGCCCGCGGCGCCCGGCGGCATCCACTGTCCGATCGCGCCCCAGGGCGCGACGAGGAACTCGACCGGCATGGTCGCCGCGGAGAGCGGGTTGCCGACGAGCATGAACAGCACGGCGCCGACCGCGATGCCGGCGCGGCCCATGATCGCGACCAGGCCCGTGATGGTCGCGGCCATGGCCCCGAGGGCCAGGGCGATGGCGCCGGCGTTCAGCCAGAAGTCGCCCTGGAGCGCGCCGAACCAGCCCTGCAGGATGCCCGCGAGCACGAGGCCGGCGGCGGCCGAGTAGGCCACGACGGCGACCACGCGCCGCATCGCGCCGATGACGACGAGCGAGATCGCGATGCCGCCGAGCATGCCGCCGAGCACGAGCGGGAACATCGCCGCCGCGAGCCCGGTGCCGCGCGGGTCGGACTCGGCGAGGGGAACGATGTCGGTCACCTCGACGGTGACCTCGGGGATCTCGGGCGCCGACGGCGCCGCGGGCGCGGCACCGGCCGGCGGCGCCTGCCCAGCGGCCTGCGCCTGCGCGGCCTGGACGGCCTGCTGCACGGCCTGTCCGACGGCGGCCTGGATCTGCTCGGGCAGGGCCGCGCGGATCTGCTCGTCGATGCCCGCCTGGAGTTCGGCCGCGAGGCCGGTCAGCATCTGGGCGACCGCCGGGCTCGCCGCCGTCGCGATCAGGACCTCGGGCGCGTCGGTCGGTCCGTCGCCGAGCACGACGGCGCCGTACGCCTCGCGCTGCTCGATCGCGGCGACGGCGGCGGCGCGGTCGTCGACGCGGGTGAGTGCCACGGCACCGTCGGCGGCGGTGTCGACGCGCTCCTCGGCCTGCGCGACGGCCTCGTCCGGTCCGGCGACGGCGATCGGCAGGTCCTTGGGGTCGGCCGTGACGCCCGGCCACGCGAAGGCGAGCAGGACGATGCCGACGACGAGTGAGAGCGCGGCGCCGATGGCGATCGCGCGGGGGACCGGGGTCCTGGTTGCGGCGGTCATGGCTTCCTCCAATAAAAAACGAATGCTCGTTCTTTATACGCCCATCCCGTAGCATCGTCAACATGCCCAAGGTCACCGACGAGCACCGGACCGCGCGTCGCGAGGAGATCCTCGATGCCGCGGTCGGGTGCTTCATGCTCCGCGGCTATACCCGCACGTCGATCGCCGACATCGTCGAGGCCTCCGGGCTGTCCGCGGGGGCGATCTACGGCAACTTCCCCGGCGGCAAGGGCGAGCTCTTCGCCTCGGTCGCCGCGCGCGTGCTCGAGGCCCGGCGCGCCGAGCTCGTGGACCGCCGAAGCGGATCCGACGTGCCGCTGGCGCCCGGCGAGCTCATGGCGACGATCGTGGGCGGGATCCGCGGCGAGCCGTTCAGCGGCATCCTGCCCCAGCTCTGGGCCGAGGCGCTCATCGACCCCGAGATCCACGGGCTGGTCCGGGGGGTGTTCGAGCGCCTGAAGGAGACGATCCGCGCGCAGCTCGCCGAGTGGGCCGCCGCGAACCCCGAGCGCATCGACGGCGATCCGGGCGAATGGGCGCGAAGGGTCGCGCCGGTCGTCCTCTCGGCCGGGCCCGGGTTCATCCTCCAGCGGGCGCTGCTCGACGACTTCGACGAGGAGGCCTTCCTCGCCGCGCTGCCGACCGCGTACGTGCGCTGACGCGCGCCCGTGCGACGCATCCCGCTCTCGCGGGAAAGGTCAGCCCGCGAACTCCCTGCGCCCGTGGATCACTCCGCTGACGGCCGCGACGACCGCGAACACCACGGCCACGATGGGCTGCCCCATGATCCACCAGGCGATCGCCGCGGACGAGAACACCGCGATCTCGACCAGTGCCTTCACGAACGGGTCGACCGCGAACACCGCCTTCGGCGAGCGGAACAGCGCCCACAGCAGGATGGCGAGCACCGGAGCTCCGATGCCGATGAGCACGCCCGGCCACGGCAGGGGGAACGCGGCGAAGCCGAAGATGCCGAGCGACACGATCGCGAAGATCTCGAGGAGGAAGCGCAGGACGTCGTTCGGGCCGATCTTCGGCAGCGGTTCGGGGGTGCGGTCGTTCACGACCGACAAGCCTAACCTGCGCGGCTCAGCGGAAGATGATCGTCCGCGCTCCGTCGAGCAGCACGCGCCGCTCGGCGAACCACTTCACCGCCTGGCTGAGCGTCCGGCTCTCTTCGTCCTGGCCGATCGCGACGAGCTCCGACACCGAGCGCGAGTGGTCGACGCGGACCACGTTCTGCTCGATGATCGGCCCCTCGTCGAGGTCGCTCGTCACGAAGTGGGCCGTCGCGCCGATCAGCTTCACCCCTCGCGCGTGGGCCTGGCGGTACGGGTTGGCGCCCTTGAAGCCGGGCAGGAACGAGTGGTGGATGTTGATGCAGCGGCCGGCCAGCGCCTCGCAGAGCGCCGGGGAGAGGATCTGCATGTACCGTGCCAGCACCACGAGCTCGATGTCGTGCTCCTCGACCGCGGCGAGCACGCGACGCTCGAAGGCCGCCTTGCCGTCGGCATCGGTGACCGCGGCCGACTCGAACGGCACGCCGTAGAAGTCCACGAGGTCGCGCAGCGCGCCGTGGTTCGACAGCACCAGCGGGATCTCGACCGGGAGTTGGCCGGCGTGCCGGCGGAACAGCAGGTCGTTCACGCAGTGCCCCGCGGTCGACGCGAGCACCAGGGTGCGCAACGGGCGCCCGACCTCGTCGAGATGCCAGGTCATGTCCCAGCGGGCGACCACCGGCGCGAGTGCCGACTCGAACTCGGCACGGTCGGCGGGCGACTCGACCTGCACGCGCATGAAGAAGCGCCCCGACTCCGTGCTCTGGAACTGCTGGCTCTCGGTGATGTTGCCGCGGGCGGCCACGATCGCGCCGCTGACGGCGTGCACGATGCCCGGCGAGTCGACGCAGCTGAGGGTGAAGACCCAGTGGTGCGTGCGTCCGTCGGGCGTGGCTTCGGTCATCCAGCCAGCGTACAAGTGGAACGCGTAGGCTGACGTACGGTCGCCGGTTCCCGCGCGGCCCTGGGCGCGCACACGAGCGCGTAGACGACCCGCGGCGTGCACGCACCGCCGGGCGGGTACGCCGTCGGGGAGACATCCGCATGTCGATCACCGATCACCGCCGCGCGCGCGACGTTGCCGTCGTCGACGACCGCCCGATGCCCTGGCCCGCGCTCGTCGCGCTGGCCGCCGCCGTGTTCCTGTCGATCACGACCGAGCTCGCGCCCACCGGGCTGCTGCCCGAGATGGGTGCCGGCCTCGCGGTGCCCGAGGCGCTCATCGGCCTGACCGTGTCCGTCTTCGCGTTCACGGTGGTGCTGTCGTCGGCGCCGCTCGTCGCCCTCACGAGCCGGATGCCCCGGCGCGGGCTCATCGTCGGCGTCCTCGTCGTCCTCGCCGTGTCCACCGGCCTCTCGGCGCTCGCGACCGAGTACTGGATGCTGATCGCCGCGCGCGTCGTCGGCGGGCTGGCCCACGGCGTGTTCTGGGCCGTGGTCGCCGCCACGGCGTCGCGTCTCGTGCCCGAACGGCGGATCGGCCGAGCCGTCGCCGTGGTGCTCGGCGGCGGAACGCTCGCGATGGTGCTCGGGGTCCCGGCGACCACGATGCTCGGCCAGGCGATCGGTTGGCGGCTCGCCTTCCTCGCGGTCGCCGCGCTGACGCTGGTCGGTGCCGTGGCGGTCCGGATGCTGCTGCCCAGCGCCGAGGCGGGCGCGGAGCGCACCGTCGCGCGCTACCGGCGCGGCGACCCCGGGTTCGGCTCGGTCATGCTGCTGTGCGTCATCACCGCGGTCATCATGCTCGGCCAGTACGCCGTCACGACATACGTCGCGCCGCTCGTGACCGACGTCATCGGGCTGCCTGCGACCGCCGTCGGCCCGCTGCTGTTCGTGTCGGGCGCCGCGGGCGCGATCGGGCTGATCGCCGCAGGGACGCCCCTCGCCCGGAACGGCGGTGGCGCACTGCTCGTCGCCGTGCTGACGGCCGCGGCGGCGCTCGCCGTGATCGGCCTGGGGCTCGACCCCGTGGTCTCGGTCGTCGCGTTCGCGGTGTGGGGACTCGCGTTCGGCGCGATCCCGCCGATCCTGCAGACGACGCTCCTCCGCACGGCCGCACCGGCCGCGCGCGACGCTGCGAGCGCCCTCTACACGACGGCGTTCAACCTCGGCATCGGCGGGGGAGCGCTCGCAGGCTCGATCGTGTTCGGGACCTGGGGCGCCGCCGCGCTGCCGTGGGGCTACGCGGCCGTGCTGCTCGTCGCCGCGGTCGTCATCGGCATGGCCGTCCGCCGGCGCGCCGGTCGGGGCATCCGCCGGGCCTGACCGTCCCGGAGGAGGGCGCCCGGCTCGCGGACGGGCCGCGCCGACCGGTGCGCTGAGGCGCCGCGGACCGGATGCGCGAAGAAAAGTTCCGGAACCCGCGTCATGATCCGGGCGGGCGGCGCTCTCTCAGGTGTACGACGCTCCACACGCGGGCACCCGAACCGCGTGTGGGGCGTCACCCGGAGAAACCCGGTCCGATCGGCGCAGCGTGGGGGCGAGGCGCAGGTCGGGAGCCGGCCGGGTTCCGAGCGATGTCGGGGAACACACGGCTCGGGACCCGGCTGACGGCTCGCGTCCGAACTCGGCGCGGGGGATCAGCCGGCAGCGGTCAGCCGGCGGCGGTCAGCCCTGGCGCACGCCCGCGGCCCAGACCCCTTCGACCGCGAGGTCGTCGGAGAGCAGCACCGCGTCGGCGGCGTAGCCGCGGTCGAGTCGACCGAGGTCGCCGGCGCGCCCGATCGCCGCGGCGGGCGTCACGGTGAGCGCGTCGACGGCCTCGGCCAGGGGGATGCCGCTGTCGACGACCGCGCGTCGGAGCGCTTCGTCGAGCGTGAGCGTCGAACCCGCGATCGAACCCGTCTCGCGGAGCCGGGCGACGCCGTCGAGCACGACGACGTCGAGCGAACCGAGCACGTAGTCGCCGTCGGCATGGCCCGCGGCCGCCATGGCGTCGGTGATCATCGCGACGCGGCCCGGGGCGCCGCGGAACGCGAGGCGCACGACGTCGGGGTGCACGTGCACGCCGTCGTTCACGATCTCGAGGGTCACGTGGTCGGCGTGCATCGCCGCGACCACCGGTCCGGGAGCGCGGTGGTGGATGCCGTGCATCGCGTTGAACGCGTGGGTCAGGATGCTCGCGCCGGCGCCGAACGCTGCGAGCACGGTCTCGTAGTCGGCGCTCGTGTGCCCGACGGCGACCGCGACCCCGGCGTCGGAGAACTGCCGGATCGCGTCGATCGCGCCATCGTGCTCGGGCGCGATCGTGACCTGCCGGAGCGACCCGGCGGCCGCATCGAGGAGGCGGGCGACGGCGTCGGGGTCCGCCGTGCGAAGTGCGGCGGGATCGTGGGCGCCGCGGAAGCGCTCGTCGAGGAACGGGCCCTCGAGGTGCGAGCCGAGCACCCTGGGGTCGCGGGCCGCGACGGCCGCGACGGCCGCGAGCGTGCCGACGAGCCGGTCGATCGGCCCGGAGACCATCGAGCAGACCAGCCGGGTCGTGCCGTGCGCGGTGTGGACCTCGAGCAGCCGCTCGATGCCGGCCTCGCCGTCCTCGACGGCCGCGCCGCCGGCGCCGTGGCAGTGGATGTCGATGAACCCGGGCGTCAACCACCGACCGGCGGCATCCACCACGTCGTCGGCGTCGCCCGTCTCACGCCATCCGTCGCCGGTGCCGCGTGCCGTGACGACGTCGCCGTCGAAGCGGACCCACGAATCCTGCACGGCGTCGCCGCCGGAGACGAGACGGGCGGAGTGGATGACGGTGCTGCGGGTCACGACGCAACGATAACGTCGAAGCCGGCGTCGACGAGCCTCGAACGCTGCTCGGCCGTGCTCGCGGCATCCGTGATGACCGTCTGGAACAGTCGTCGTTCGCCGATCGCCGCGAAGGCGCGTCGGTCGAGCTTGGTGGAGTCGACGACGAGGACCGCGCGGGTCGCCCGCCGCGCCATGAGCGCGTTGACCGCCGCCTCGCGCTCGTCGTGCGAGGTGGGGCCGACGACGGTGTCGATGCCGTTGGCCCCGATGAACGCGAGGTCGAGGCTGATGTTGCCGAGCACGCCCTCGGCGTAGGAGCCGACCAGTTCGTACGAGCGGGCGTGCACCACGCCGCCCGTGACGACGGTCTTGATCTGCGGGCGCATCGCGAGCTGCATGGCGATGTTGATCGCGTTCGTCACGATGGTGAGACCCGGGTCGGATGCCGGCTCCATGATGTCGGCGCGCGACATCAGTTCGTCGGCGATCGCCGTGGCCGTCGTGCCGCCGCAGAGCCCGATGACCGCGCCGCGCGGCACGAGGGCGCTCGCCGCACGCGCGATGGCGGCCTTGGCCTCGGGGTTCTGCTGGTGCTTGTAGCGGATCGGGAGGTCGTAGGCGACCGAGTGCGCCACGGCGCCGCCGCGGGTGCGGGTCAGCAGCTGCTGCTGCGCGAGCGCGTCGAGGTCGCGTCGGGCGGTCGCGGGCGACACGCCGAGGCGCTCGACGATCTGCTCGACCTCGACCTGGCCGTCCTCGGCGAGCAGGTCGAGCACGGCGCTGAGGCGTTCGGCACGATTCATCCGTCGGTGTCCCTTCCGGCGAACAGCGAGAGGAGGCGGGCGGCTTCGACGGCGACCGCCTCGCGACCCGCGGCGAGGTACTTCCGCGAGTCTACGGTCGCCGGGTGGTCTGCGAGGTACTCCGTGATCGCGCCGGTGAACGCGGCGTTCAGGTGCGTCGAGACGTTCACCTTGACGATGCCGGCGCGGATGCCCAGCAGCAGGAGGTCGTCGGACACGCCCGAGGAACCGTGCAGCACGAGCGGAACGGGGACCGCGGCCCTCAGGCGCGCGATCAGGTCGAGGTCGATCCGGGCCGTGCGCTCGACCATGGCGTGCGATGAGCCGACGGCGACGGCGAGAGCGTCGACGCCCGTCTCGAGGACGAACCGCGCCGCCTCGGCGGGGTCGGTGCGGACGCCGGGGGCGTGCGCACCGTCCTTGCCGCCGATCTCGCCGAGTTCGGCCTCGACCGCGACCCCGGCGGCACGGCCCGCCTCGACGACGCGGCGGGTCGCCGCGACGTTCTCGTCGTACGGCAGCGCGGCGCCGTCGTACATCACCGAGCCGAACCCGAGGCCGATCGCCTGCAGCGCGAGGTCGAGCTCCTCGGCGTGGTCCAGGTGCACCGCGACGCGTGCCGGCGACGCCTCGCCGAGCCGCAGGGTGGCGGCCGCGATCGGTGCGAGCCCGCCGTGGTACTTCACGCAGTTCTCCGAGATCTGCAGGATCACCGGCAGTCCGGTGCGCTCGGCCGCGGCGACGAGCGCCTCGGCGGTCTCCAGGTGGAGCACGTTGAACGCGCCGACGGCGCGGCCCGCGGCGGATGCCTCGGCGAGCAGGTCTGCGGTGGGGGCGAGGGTCATCGGGGCTCCAGGATGATCTCGCGCTCCAGCGCGAGGTGGTCGGGGTGCAGGTCGCCGGCGAGCGGCATGAGCACGGCGGAGGCCGACCACGCGGCCGCGCGCGACGCCAAGGAGGCGAGGGCGGCCTGCCCGGCGGGCAGTGCGCCGGAGCGCCGGTCGGCGATGGCGGTGCAGATCGCGGCGACCGCCGCGTCGCCCGCGCCCGTGGCGT
Organism: Agromyces sp. LHK192; assembly: GCF_004006235.1. Classification (NCBI taxonomy): domain Bacteria; kingdom Bacillati; phylum Actinomycetota; class Actinomycetes; order Micrococcales; family Microbacteriaceae; genus Agromyces; species Agromyces sp. LHK192. The sequence goes on along the minus strand of NZ_CP034753.1, from coordinate 2,957,680 downwards.
TCCCCTGGAGGGTCCGGCCGAGGCGCGCCGAGACGGCCCCGCCATCGGAGACGGCGATGAGTCCCTCGCTGCCGAGCGAGGCGACGACGAGTCGCGCCCCGAGCTCGACGAGTCCACGGGCCGCGCGCAGCGGATCGGTCTCGCCGGTCGCGACGAGGAGTTCCTCGCGGTTCGGCTTGACGGCGGCGGCACCGGCGCGCGCCGCGGCGAGCAGCGCCGGTCCCGCGACATCCGCCACCACGGGCACGCCGGCCGCGGTCAGGTCGGCGACGAGCGCGGCGACGTCGTCGGGCGAGACCCCCGGCGGCAGGCTGCCCGAGACGGCGACGACCTCGGCGTCGGCACCGTGCCGTCGCGCGGCGGCGAGCAGCTCGTCGCGCTCGACGGCGTCCAGCGGGCTGCCGAACTCGTTCAGCACCGTGGCCTCGCCGTCGCGCCGGTCGACGACGGCGACGCTGCGGCGCGTGGGGCCCGCCACGTCCAGGAGCCGGTGCGGGATGCCGCTCCGGCGCAGCTCCTCGGCGAACTCGTCGCCGGTCGCGCCGCCGCGCGTGGTGAGCGCGAGCACGTCGCGGCCCGCACCGTGCAGGACCCGGGCGACGTTCACCCCCTTCCCTCCGGCGCGCGCGACGCCGCGCTCCACCCGGTGGGTCGCCCCGGGGTCGAGTGCGGCGGTGTGCCAGGTCAGGTCGAGGGCCGGGTTCGGCGTGACGGTGAGGATCATGCCGCGGCATCCCTCGCCGCGAGCGCGGTGCCGAGCACCCCGGCGTCGTCGCCGAGCTCGGCGGGCACCAGCAGCGGTCGCCGGTGGAACGACAACAGGCCGTCCAGGCGCGCGGCCAGCGGGTCGAGCAGGTCGGCGCCCGCCTGCGCGAGGCCGCCGCCCACGACCACGACCTCCGGCGCCAGCAGCGCCGCGACCCGCGCGAGCTGTTCCGCGAGCGCCTCGACGGCGTCGTCCCAGACGCGCTGCGCGGACCCGTCGCCGGCGCGTGCGGCGGCGAGCACCTCCTTGGCGCCGGCGACCTCGATGCCCGTCGCCTCGCGGTAGCGACGCGCGATCGCGCTCGCCGACGCGATGGTCTCGAGGCATCCGACGGCACCGCACGGGCAGGGGTCGCCGTTCGGGTCGCTCAGCGTGTGTCCGAGTTCGCCGGCGTACCCGCCGGCCGTGAGCGGGCGGCCGTCGACGATCGATGCCGCGGCGATCCCGGTGCCGATGGCAACGAGGAACACGTTCGCGTGGCCGCGCGCGGCGCCGAGCCGGCGCTCGGCGATGCCGGCCGCGCGCACGTCGTGGCCGAAGGCGACCGGGAGTCCGACCGCCTCGGCGGCGAGGTCGCGGATCGGCGCGTCGCGCCAGCGCAGGTTGCTCGCGAACACGGCGATACCCGTCGAGTCGTCGACGAGGCCGGGCACGCTCACGCCCGCGGCGACGGGCGTCACGTCGGGGAACTCCTCGCGGTAGGCCGCGGCGAGCCTGGCGACGCCCGAGACGACGGCGCCGGCCGGGTCCGAGGCATCCGACACGGTGGCGGTGCGACGCAACCCGAGCACCCGGCCCCCGGCGTCGACCAGTGCGGACTTGGTGTCGGTGCCTCCCACGTCGAACGCGAGGACGGCCGGACCGGGCCCGAGCACGGTCTCAGCCCTCGAGGATCACGGAGCGGGTCAGGCTCCGCGGGTGGTCGGGGTCGAGGCCCTTGGCGGCGGCGCGGGCGAGCGCGACGCGCTGCGCGCGCACGAGTTCGGCCATCGGGTCGAGGCCCGCGTGCTCGAACCGCGCACCCGTGGCGGCGACATCCGCGGCGAGTCCCTCGGGTGCCTCGCCGAACTGCCAGGTGACCCGGCCGGGCGCCGCGATCGCGATCGGACCGTGGCGGTACTCCATCGAGGGGTACGACTCGGTCCACGACTGCGAGGCCTCGCGCATCTTGAGGGCGGCCTCCTGCGCGAGGCCGTAGCTCCAACCCGTGCCGAGGAAGCTGTACTGCTCGGCGCCGACGAGGTCGGAGTCCAGGTCTTCCGCCAGGGCCGTGCGGGCGTCGGCGATCGCCGGGCCTAGGTCCTCGCCGAGCGAGGCGCGGAACAGGGCCAGCGCGGTCGTCGCGAACCGGGTCTGCACGACCGACCGCTCATCGGCGAACGGCAGCGTCAGGGCATCGTCGACGAGTCCGACGAGCGGCGACTCGGGGTCGCCGATCACGCCGATCACCCGACCGCGGGCCCCGCGCTCGCGCAGTCGTCCGACGAGCCGGAGCACCTCCGAGGTGGTGCCGCTGCGGGTCAGTGCGACGACGGCGTCGTAGTCCCGGCCGAGCGGTGCCTCGGATGCCGCGAACACGTCGGTCTCGCCGTGGCCGCCCTGTTCGCGCAACCACGCGTAGGACTGCGCGATGAACCACGAGGTGCCGCATCCGACCACGGCGACGCGTGCGCCCCGCTCGGGAAGACGGGCGTGGAGCCCGGCGAGGCCGGCGGCGCGCTCCCAGGCCTCCGGCTGGCTCGCGAGCTCGATCGCCATGTGCGAGTCGAAGGCGGTGCGGTCGGTCACGGAGGGCTCCTCTGCGGTGGTCGGGCGAGCGGCGATGAATGATCGCATATGAAGCATATCTGGCAGAAACAATCAGTTCAATGATCGTTACCGAAGGAAGCGACTGATTGTCAGGAACCTGAACAAATTCTGGTAACGAAGTTGCCGGAGTGGTTGACGTGACGGTTCCGGCGGCATAGATTTCGACACCGGGTGAATGATTCTGATCGAATCACCCGAGAAACGTTCAGGAAACGTCACTGCGCGACAGTGGCGATCTGGACACCCGCACCGGTGCGAAGCAGCTGACGCTCGGTGCACCACCCACCAGAGTGAGGAAACAGCGAATGAAGAAGAGCATGCGCTTCGGTGCCGCGATCGCGCTCGCCGCGACCGCGTCCCTGACGCTCGCCTCGTGCGGGTTCGGCGGATCGTCCGGCGGCGGAGAGTCCGGCGGCGACGGCACGACCCTCGACCTGCTCGTCCCGAGCTACTCCGACAACACCCAGGCCCTCTGGGAGGACGTCGTCGACGGCTTCGAGTCCGAGAACCCCGACATCACCGTGAACCTCGAGGTGCAGTCCTGGGACAACCTCGAATCGGTCATCGCGACGAAGATCCAGGGCGACGAGGCACCCGACATCTACAACGGCGGGCCGTTCGCCGGCTTCGCCGCCGACGAGCTGCTCTACCCCGTCGAAGACGTCGTGAGCGCCGACACGCTCTCCGACTTCCAGGAGTCGTTCCTCGCCAACGCCGAGGTCGACGGCACCGCGTACGCGCTGCCGTTCATCGCCTCCGGGCGCGCGCTCTTCGTCAACAACGCGCTGCTCGAGCAGGCCGGCGTCGCAGCTCCCCCCACCACCTGGGACGAACTGCTGGATGCCGCCACCAAGGTCTCCGCGCTCGGCGGCGGCATCGCCGGCTACGGCATGCCCCTCGGTTCCGAGGAGGCGCAGGCCGAGGCGGCCGTCTGGCTGTGGGGCGGCGGCGGCACCTTCGGCGACGAGTCCGCGATCACCGTCGACGACCCGTCCAACCTGCCCGGCGCCGAGCAGATCAAGGCCATGATCGACGCGGGCGCCACGCAGGCCGACCCGGGCTCGACCGACCGGTCGCCGCTCATGGACATCTTCATCCAGGGCCAGATCGGCATGCAGGTCGGCCTCCCGCCGACCGTCGGCCAGATCGAGGAGGGCAACCCCGACCTCGACTACTCGATCGTCCCCATCCCCACGCAGGACGGCAGCCCCTTCACGCTCGGCGTCATGGACCAGCTGATGGCGTTCCAGAACGACGGCGACAAGCAGGAGGCGATCACCGCGTTCTTCGACTACTTCTACTCGTCCGACGTGTACGTGCCGTGGGTGCAGGCCGAGGGCTTCCTCCCCGTCACCAAGTCGGGCGCCGAGGCGCTCGGCGGCGAGGAGGCGCTCGCGCCGTTCCTCGACGTGCTGCCCGACGCGCAGTTCTACCCGAGCACGAACCCGCAGTGGTCGGCGGCCGACTCGGCCTTCAAGGCGCTGTTCGGCCAGATCCAGACGAAGCCGGCCCAGGACGTCCTCACGGAGATCCAGGCCCAGGTCGACGCGTCCTGATCGTCATGCACCACGGAGAGGGGTCGGTGAACCGCGACTCATGAGCACCACCACCGAGACCGAATCGACCCCGACGGGGGCGGCCGACGGCCGCCCCCGCTCCGGCGGGCGTCCGGGTCGGCGTTCCGGCACCGGCGAGCGCAAGCCCGGCGCGCGCGACCTCGCGCACGCCCTCCCGTGGATCGCGCCCGCGCTGATCCTCATCGCCGGCGTCGTGTTCTTCCCCGCCGGCGTCATGTTCTTCAATTCCACCCGCGACATCTCCATCTCGGGGGTCGACAAGGGCGGGGTCGGCTTCGACAACTACGTCGAGGTCTTCCAGTTCCCGTACTTCTGGCCGATCCTCGGCCGCACCATCGTGTGGGTCGTCGTCGTGGTCGCGATCACGGTCGTGCTGTCGCTGATCCTCGCGCAGATCCTCGACAAGGCGTTCCCCGGCCGGCGCATCGTCCGCCTCGTCGTGATCATCCCGTGGGCGGCATCCGTCGTCATGACGACGATGGTCGTCTACTACGGCCTCGAGCCGTATTTCGGCATCATCAACACGTTCCTCGTCGACATCGGCCTCGTCGACACCCCAGAGGGCTACGGCTGGACCAGGAACCCTGCCACCGCGTTCGCCTGGTCGATCGTGGTCGCGATCTTCGTGTCGCTGCCGTTCACGACGTACACGATCCTCGCCGGCCTCCAGACGGTCCCGGGCGATGTGCTCGAGGCCGCGAAGATGGACGGCGCCGGCCCCGTGCGCACCTACTTCGGCGTCGTGCTGCCGCAGCTGCGCAGCGCCCTGGCCGTCGCCGTGCTGATCAACATCATCAATGTCTTCAACTCGCTGCCGATCCTGCGGGTGATGACCGGCTCGATCCCGGGCTACGACGCCGACACGATCATGACGATGATCTTCAAGTACATGCAGAACCAGCACAAGATCGACGTCGCGAGCGCCCTCTCGGTCGTCGCCTTCGCGATCGTGATCGTGATCGTCGCCGTGTACGTCAGGGTCGTCAAGCCCATGAAGGAGGTCTGAGCATGGCCGTCACCGCTCCCGCCTTCGAGACGATCGCCCCGCCGCGTCGTCGGCGCCGCTACACCCAGGACCAGGTCAGCCTGCCGCGCGTGCTCCTGCGCATGTTCGCGGGCCTCATCGTCGTCGCGATCTTCATCCTCCCGTACACGATCATGTTCTTCGGCTCGGTGAAGACGAAGGCGCAGATCCGGTCGGTCGACCCGACGTACTTCCCGACCGAGTGGCACTGGGAGAACTACATCACGATGTGGTCGACCCCCGAGACGCCGCTCGTGCAGAACCTGATCTCGACGATCGTGATCTCAGTGTTCGCGACGCTGCTCGTGCTCGCCGTCGCGATGCCCGCCGCCTACTACACGGCCCGGTTCCGCTTCCCGGGCCGCATGGTGTTCCTCTTCCTCGTCATCGTGACGCAGATGCTGCAGCCCGCGGTGCTGACCTCGGGCCTGTTCCGGCAGTTCGTCGCACTCGGCCTGGTCGACACCTGGGCCGCGATGATCTTCATCAACGCCGCGTTCAACCTCTCGTTCGCGGTGTGGATCATGCACTCGTTCTTCGCCGGCGTACCGAAGGAGGTCGACGAGGCCGCGCAGCTCGACGGCGCGGGTCGGCTGACCGTGCTGTTCCGGATCAACCTGCCGCTCGTGTGGCCCGGCATCGTCACCGCGATCGTGTTCACCTTCGTCGCGTGCTGGAACGAGTTCGCCGCGTCGCTCGTGATCCTCTCGACCGCGGGCAACCAGCCGCTGTCGGTCGCGCTCACGAAGTTCGTCGGGCAGTACGAGACGAGCTGGCAGTACGTGTTCGGTGTCTCGATCGTCGCGATCATCCCCGTGGTGGTGCTGTTCATGCTGATCGAGAAGCGCCTCGTCGGCGGCCTCACGGCGGGCAGTGTGAAGTAGCGGGCACGTCCAGCTGGGAGGTGCCGGTTTCAGGAAAGCGGAGGCTGCTCAGGACGAATCCGGCGATTCGGTCCTGAGCAGCTTTCGAACTCCTGATTCGGTGGTCACGATCGGGTGCCGCGAGGTGTCCGGCGGCTCAGGCGACCGGGGTGTTCGGGCGAATGGGGTGCTCAGGCGACCAGGTGGGCGCCGATCGCGATCGCCTGGCGGATCTGCAGCTCCACGATCGGCCATTCGAACATGACCTGGTCGTAATCGAACCGCAGGACGGTGAAGCCCATCAGCGCGAGCCGCCGGTCCTGCGCGAGGTCCCGACGTCGACGCGTGCGGTCGCTGTGCGGTCCGAATCCGTCGATCTGGTAGGCGAGCCGCTCGCCGATCAGGCCGTCGACCGGATGCCCGTCGATCACGGCCTGCTGGCGAACCGGGATGCCGATACGCCGCAGCCGGACCGCAGGCAGGGTCTCGATCCCGGAATCCGACAACTCGGATGCTTCGGCTCGGACTCGTCGCGCTCGGTCGCTCCCGAGCGGCAACGCGCCGAGACGCTCCACCGAGACCTTGCCGAGCCGGATCGCCGATTCCCACACGACCAGCGCGTCATCGATCGGCCTGCATTCCGCGATATGCACCAGGGCGTCGTCGATCGGCTCGATCAGTTCGAAGCGGTGCGGCCGAATCGGGCCCGGGTTCCAGTGGATGACCGCGTCGCCCGCGTCGAACCGCGATGCATTGGGTGCGACGGCGAGGTGAAGGCGCTCGTCCGCGATCGTCCAGAGGCCGTGTTCGGCGGCCGCCGTCACACAGGCCAGCCTGCCGCTGACGGATGCCGCGCGCCGGAGCCGCCACGGAGCCGACCGGGTCGCGATCCACGAGCGACGCACGCGTTCGATGCGGCGTTCGTGCACGGCGAGCCGAATCGCGTACCTGGTGTATCCGGCGATCAGGGCCTCGTCCACGTGTCGGATGCCGCCACTCGTGGTCAGCCAGTCCTCGATTCGCATGCCCGATGCTCCCGCGGCCGGGTCGTGCCGGAGCCGCGTCGAACCGGGAGTCGGGTACTCGTCGCCCATCGCGGGCTGTGCAGAAGCAATTGGGCGCTCGGCCGTACCGGTTTCAGGAGATCGGAGGCTGCTCAGGACCGAACCTGCAGATCAGTCCTGAGCAGCCTCCGATCTCCTGAATTCGGCACGGGTCGACAGGTGAAGGGTGCGCGTGCGCGATGCGCGCGGGCTAACGCCAGTCGATCCCGCGGATGCGGTAGAACTCGACGCCCGCGGCATCCCAGTAGGGGGCGAGCCCGGCGACGCGCTCGACGAACGCCTCCTCGTCGCGCCCGCCCTCGACCCGCGGCGACCAGGCGATCTCGGCGATGCCGGTGATGCGCGGGAAGGCCATGAACTCGACGTCGTCCATGGTCCGCAGGGTCTCGGTCCAGATGGGGGCCTCGACGCCGAGGATGTCGGCCTCGCCGACGCCCGGCACGATGTCGGCGGGCTCCCATCCGTACGCCTCCTCGAGCGTCGTCGGACCCTTCGCCCATTGCAGGCCGATGTCCTGGCCGAGCGCGTTCTGCGGGTCCTCGACGTACTTCATGTCGAGGTAGGCGACGTCGGCGGGGGAGAAGATCACCCGGCCGCCCTGCTCGACGAACGACCGGGTGTCGGCGAGGGTTTCCGCCGCCGCGGCGGCCTCGTCGCCGGGGGCGCCCTCGGCGTCGTCGGTGGCGCCGACGAATCCCCAGTACTGGCCGATGGTGCCGGGCGGGAGGTTCCGGGAGGCCCCGATCTCGTGCCATCCGATCACGGTCTTGCCGGTCGCCGCGCCGGTCGCGGTGATCCGGTCGACGAGGTTCACGTAGTCCTCGGGGCTCGTCGCGTGCGATTCGTCGCCGCCGACGTGCAGCCAGGGGCCGGGCGTCATCGCTGCGACCTCGCCGAGCACGTCGGCGAGGAACCGGTCGGTGACCTCGGCCCGTTCGGGTGAGGCGCACAGCGAACTGAAGCCGACCTCGATGCCGTGGTACGGCTCGGTCGCGACACCGTCGCAGTTGAGTTCCGGGACCGAGCTCAGCGCGGCGTTGGTGTGGCCCGGCAGGTCGATCTCGGGAACGACGGTGACCGAACGCGCGGCCGCGTACTCGACGATCCGGCGGTAGTCGTCCTTGGTGTAATAGCCGCCCTCGTCGTGCCAGACGGCGGTCTGCCCGCCGAGGTCGGTGAGCTGCGGCCAGGCGTCGATGCGGATGCGCCAGCCCTGGTCGTCGGTGAGGTGGAGGTGCAGCACGTTGAACTTCAGGAACGCGATCGCGTCGATGTACGACAGCACGTCGTCGACGGGCATGAAGTGGCGGGCGACGTCGAGCGACGCCCCGCGGTAGGCGAATCGCGGGCGGTCGTCGACGGACGCCGCGACGGCGGCGAAGCCGTCGGCGGGTGCCGGGGTCCGACCCGAGGCATCCGGCGGCAGCAGTTGCAGCAGCGACTGGGTGCCGCGGAAGAGCCCCGAGGCGGCGTCGGCCTCGATGCGGGCGCCGTCGGCACCGGTCTCGAGCGTGTACGCGTCGGCGGCGGGGTCGGTCGTCGACTCGCCGGCGGATGCCCCGCGCACGACCAGGACGATGTCGGATGCCCCTCCCTCCATGCCGTCGACGACGGGCAGGTCGTATCCGGTTCCGCCGCGGAGGCGATCGGCGAGGAGCTCGGCGATCGCGGCGGCGCCGTCGCCGGACGCGACGAGCTTCGTGTCGCCGGCGAGTCGGAACGGCGTGTCATCGGGGCGGTACTCGGCGGATGCGGGGAGCGGGACGATTCCGGTGGTCATGGGGGAACCATTCTGTGGTGCGGTCCAGGTGCAGGCGGTGAGCATGACTCCGAGGGTGCCGATGGTCGCGAGGGCGGCCACGGTCGCGGTCGCTCGTCGATTCCGGTCGGGCGGGGTCGAGCGGGTCGTGCGTCGTCGCATGCGGTGTCCTCAGGGCAGGAGCTGGAAGGGCAGGAACTGGAGGGCAGGAACTGGAAGGAAGGGATCTTTACCAAGAGCATCCCACGATCGCCGCCATTCGGACAGTGCCCGGCGCCGATCCGTTGCTAGGGTGGTACCCGTCGCGACTGGCGTTGAGATGGGTGCCCATCGGGGAGCGACTGGTACGGACCGACCGCACGCCTGGGCCGGTACGCGAACCTCGTCGCGAGTCGCGCGAGGCAGCATCTCTTGGTCCGTCCCACCTGCTCAAAGGAGCCAGCCTTGGCCGAATCGGTCTTCAACCAGCCGCTGTCCGTCGTCGATCCCGAGATCGCGGAGGTCCTCGAACTCGAGCTGGGCCGCCAGCGCGACTACCTCGAGATGATCGCGAGCGAGAACTTCGTGCCCGTCTCGGTCCTGCAGTCGCAGGGCTCGGTGCTCACCAACAAGTACGCCGAGGGGTACCCCGGCCGTCGCTACTACGGCGGCTGCGAGTACGTCGACGTCGCCGAGAACCTCGCGATCGAGCGCGCGAAGTCGCTCTTCGGGTCGCAGTTCGCGAACGTCCAGCCCCACTCCGGCGCCTCCGCGAACGCGGCCGTGCTCTCGGCCATCGCGACGCCCGGCGACACCATCCTCGGCCTCGAGCTCGCACACGGCGGCCACCTCACGCACGGCATGCGCCTGAACTTCTCGGGCAAGCTGTACAACGCCGTCGCGTACGGCGTCGACCCCGAGTCGTTCCGCGTCGACATGGACCGGGTGCGCGACGCCGCCCTCGAGCACAAGCCGCAGGTGCTCATCGCCGGCTGGTCGGCGTACCCGCGCCACCTCGACTTCGAGGCGTTCCGGGCGATCGCCGACGAGGTCGGCGCCAAGCTCTGGGTCGACATGGCGCACTTCGCCGGCCTCGTCGCCGCGGGCCTGCACCCCTCGCCCGTGCCCTACGCCGACGTCGTGTCGTCGACCGTGCACAAGACGATCGGCGGCCCGCGCTCGGGCTTCATCCTGACCAACGACGCCGACCTGCAGAAGAAGCTGAACTCGAACGTGTTCCCGGGCCAGCAGGGCGGCCCGCTCATGCACGTCATCGCGGCGAAGGCCACCGCGTTCAAGATCGCCGCGTCCGAGGAGTTCACGGACCGCCAGGAGCGCACGCTGCGCGGCGCCGCGATCCTCGCGGACCGCCTCACCGCCGACGACACCCGCGCCGCCGGCGTGGACGTGCTCACGGGCGGCACCGACGTGCACCTCGTGCTCGCCGACCTCCGCAACAGCGAGATCGACGGCAAGCAGGCCGAGGACCTGCTGCACGAAGCGCTCATCACGGTGAACCGCAACGCGGTGCCGTTCGACCCGCGCCCGCCGATGGTCACCTCCGGCCTGCGCATCGGCACGCCCGCCCTTGCGACCCGTGGCTTCGGCGACGCCGAGTTCACCGAGGTCGCCGACATCATCGCCGAGACGCTCAAGGGCGGCGCCGACCTTCCGGCGCTGCGCGCCCGGGTCGAGGCGCTCACCGGTCGGTTCCCGCTGTACCCCGGCCTCGAGCAGTAGGGCGAGGGGAGACCCGCATGACCGCGGTGAAGTTGGACGGCGTCGCGACCGCGTCGGCCGTGAAGTCGGAACTCGCCGATCGCATCGCGCACCTGCGTGCGCACGGCGTGGTGCCCGGGCTCGGCACGTTGCTGGTCGGCGACGACCCGGGCTCGAAGTCGTACGTCGCGGGCAAGCACCGCGACTGCGCCGAGGTCGGCATCGAGTCGATCCGCGTCGACCTGCCGTCGTCGGCCACGCAGGCCGACGTGCTCGCGGCGATCCGCGACCTGAACCAGGCTCGCGAGGTGACGGGGTACATCGTGCAGCTCCCGTTGCCCGCCGGGCTCGACGAGCACGCGGCGCTCGAGGCGATCGATCCGTCGAAGGACGCCGACGGACTGCACCCGACGAACCTCGGTCGACTCGTGCTCGGCATCGAGGGCGAGCTGCGGTCGCCGCTGCCGTGCACGCCGGCGGGCATCGTCGAGATGCTGCGCCGGTACGACGTGCCGATCCGCGGGCAGCACGTGACGGTGATCGGCCGCGGGTTGACGGTCGGTCGGCCGCTGGGGCTGCTCTTCACGCGCAAGGGCCTCGACGCGACGGTCACGCTCACGCATTCGCGCACGACCGACCTGGCCGCCGAGGTGCGCCGGGCCGACATCGTCGTGGCCGCGGTCGGCGTGCCGCACCTCGTGCAGGCGGACTGGGTCAAGCCGGGCGCTGCGGTGCTCGACGTCGGCATCACCCGGGTGCAGGACGAGGAGACCGGCAAGGGCCGGCTCACGGGCGACGTCGACCCGGCCGTGGCCGAGGTGGCCGGGTTCCTGTCGCCGAACCCGGGCGGGGTCGGCCCGATGACCCGGGCGATGCTGCTGGCGAACGTCGTGAAGGCGGCGGAACTGCAGCTGGCCGGCTGAGAGCGGGCGGCGCACCGTCGGCGCACGACCGCTGATCGGATGCCCCGGGCTCGCGCACCGCGCGGGCACCGGGGCATCCGTCGTCGCGCCCCGTCCACCGGGCGCCCCCGGAGCGTTCACCGTCGCGCCACCGTCGGGTCACGTCGCCGACGTAGCGTGCCCGCATGGCCCGAATCGATCCCCGTCTGCGCGGTACCGCGGTCGCCGTGATCCCGGCGCGCGGCGGGTCGAAGGGCCTGCCGGGCAAGAACGTCATGCGCGTCGGCGGCGTGCCGCTCGTGGCGCGCGCGGTCGCGGCCGCCAGGGCTGCCGAGACGATCGGCCGCGTCGTGGTGTCGACCGACGACGACGAGATCGCCCGGGTCGCCCGGGCCGCCGGCGCCGAGATCGTCGACCGGCCGGCCGCGCTGTCGGGCGACACGGCGACGAGCGAGTCCGCGCTGCTGCACGCGCTGGGCGCGCTGCATCCCGAACCAGCCGCCGATGCGGCGCACAGCCACGACGACGGGCCCACCGCGGCTCGGGGGAACCCGCGGGGCGAGGCACCCGTCGTCGTGTTCATCCAGGCGACGAGCCCGTTCGTCGACCCGTCCGACCTCGACGCCGCGGTCGCGAGGGTCGCGACCGGCGACGTCGACAGCGTGTTCTCGGCCGTTCCGAACCACGCGTTCCTGTGGCGCGAGGTCGAGGCGAGCGAGCGGGCTGGGTTCGCGGCCGGCGCCATCGGCGTGAACCACGACGCTGCCGTGCGGCTTCGCCGGCAGGAGCGCCAGCCGGAGTTCCGTGAGACCGGCGCGTTCTACGCGATGCGCACGGCGGGGTTCCGTGCGGCGGGCCACCGCTTCTTCGGGCGCGTCGGCGTGCAGCTCGTGCCGGAGCTGCACGGGGTCGAGATCGATACGGCGGCCGACCTCGTCGTCGCGCAGGCGCTCGCCAACCTCATCGACGGCGCGTCGCACGGCGTCGACGTGGACGCGGTCGTGACCGACTTCGACGGCGTGCACACCGACGACACCGCGATCGTCGGCGAGGCGGGCGTCGAGTTCGTGCGCGTGAGCCGCAGCGACGGGGCCGGTGTCGCGCGGCTGCGCGAGGCGGGCGTGCCGGTGCTCATCCTCTCGGCGGAGACGCATCCGGTCGTCTCGGCCCGCGCGGCGAAGCTCGGCGTCGAGGTGCGCCAGGGCGTCGCCGACAAGGGAGCCGCGCTGCGCGAGTGGGCGGTGGAACAGGGCATCGCGCTCGATCGCATCGCCTACGTCGGCAACGACCGCGGCGACCTGCCGGCGCTCGAGATCGTCGGCTGGCCCATCGCGGTCGCCGACGCGATCCCCGACGTGCACCGGGTCGCGCGGGTCGTGCTGCAGCGCCGCGGCGGGGCCGGCGCGGTCCGCGAACTCGCCGACGCCGTGCTCGCGGCCCGGGCCGCCGCAGCATCCGGGGACGCGAATCGCCCCACCTACGCCACCGCCATCGAAGGAGCCTGACATGTCCGTCCGCATCGGTCGCCACGAGGTCGGCGCAGGCCGACCCGCCTACGTCATCGCCGAGATCGGCCTGAACCACAACGGCGACGTCGAGATCGCGAAGCGCCTGATCGACGTCGCGGCGGCGGCGGGATGCCAGGCCGTGAAGTTCCAGAAGCGCACGCCGGAGCTCGCGACGCCCGAGCACATGAAGGACGTCCCGCGCGAGACGCCGTGGGGCACCATGAGCTACCTCGACTACCGTCGCCGGGTCGAGTTCGGCCGCGACGAGTACCTCGAGGTCGCGCGCCACGCCGACCTGTCGGGCCTCGACTGGTTCGCGTCGCCGTGGGACGAGCCGTCGGTCGCGTTCCTCGAGGAGGTCGGTGCGGCCGCGCACAAGATCGCGTCGGCCTCGGTGACCGACCTGCCGCTGCTCGACGCCGTCGCCGCGACCGGCAAGCCGGTGATCCTCTCGACGGGCATGTCGACGATCGCCGAGATCGACGCCGCGGTCGAGGCGCTCGGCGGCACCGGCACCGGTCGCCTGGTGATGCTGCACGCGACCAGCAGCTACCCGATGCCGCACGAGGAGGCGAACCTCCGCACGATCCACACGCTGCGCGAACGCTACGCCGGGGTGCCGATCGGGTACTCGGGCCACGAGCGCGGCCTGCAGATCTCGCTCGCCGCCGTCGCGCTCGGCGCCGTCGCGGTCGAACGCCACATCACGCTCGACCGCACGATGTGGGGCAGCGACCACTCGGCGTCGCTCGAGCCGCAGGGCCTCGAGCACCTCGTGCGGGACATCCGCATCATCGAGGAGGCGATGGGCGACGGCGTGAAGCGCGTCTTCCCGGGGGAGCTCGCCCCGAAGGCGAAGCTGCGCCGGGTGCTCGTGTGACCGAACGGTCGACGCCGGAACCGGCGGATGCCGCGTCGGCGGCTGGCGTGGCGCCGGATGCCGCGTCGCGGCACCTGCTCGTCGTGGGCGACACCGACTCGTACCTGAAGTGGGGCGCCGCGCTCGCGACCCGGCTTCCCGCCGGGTGGCGCAGCGACCTCGCGATCCTCGCGACCGACGTCCGGCCGAGCGCCAGGCAGCTCGCGGCCGCGCTGACGGGCACGAGGTGGGCGACGGACGCCCCGCACCGCGTGCACCTCGCCGACCTCGCCGCGCTCGTCGCCGAACTTCGCCCCGACGCCGTGCTGCTCGCGCTGCGCGGCCCGCTGGTGCGGGTCGTGGCACCGCACCTGCACGCGCTGCCCGACCGCCCGGTGCTCGTGTCCGGGTTTCCCGGCCTGACGATCCCTGCGGTGCCGAAGGCGACGATCTACCGCGAGCAGGTCGACCTCGTCGTGCTGCACAGCCGGCGTGAGGTGCGCGACTTCACCGGGGTCGCACAGGCGCTGCCCCAGCGGCCGCGCTTCGCGCTCGGCACGCTGCCGTTCCTCGCCGACGCGGCGGCGGCTTCCGCGGCAGCAGCGGCGCCCGCGACCGGCTCCATGCGAGGGCCCGAGGCATCCGACATCGTGTTCGCGGTGCAGGCGAAGGTGCCGGCCACGCGTGACGAACGGGTCGCGCTGGTCGGCATCCTCGGCGAGACGGCCCGGCGCAACCCGTCGCGGCGGGTGGTCGTCAAGGTGCGCGCGCGGGCCGGCGAGGCGCAGACGCACCTCGAGGAGTTCGACCTCGGCGAGCTCATCGCCGACCCGGCGGTGCACCGCGAACTCGGCTTCACGCTTCCCGCGAACCTCGTGATCGAGGACGGGCCGATGGCCGCCCACCTCGCGCGCGCCGCCGCGCTCGTGACGGTGAGTTCGACGGCCGTGCTCGAGGCGATCGCGGCCGGGGTGCCCGCGCTCCTGCTCGACGACTTCGGCATCGGGCCGAAGCAGATCAACGTGGTGTTCGCCGGGAGCGGGTTGTTCGGCGACGGAGCGGCGCTCGCCGCGGGCGACTGGCGGTTGCCCGAACCGGCCTGGCTCGACGACAACTACTTCCATCCCGCATCCGACGACGACTGGCTCGTAGCGCTCGACGAGCTGATCGTCGAGCGCACCGCCGCGCCGCTGCCCGCGCTCGAGCGCCGGCACAACCTCACGGGCGGCGCTCTGCGCCGCGCGTTCGAGCGACGCAAGATGCTCGGAAGCGAAGACCGCGAACCGCTCGGCACGGTCGCGATGGCGTTCGCGATCCCGGCCCGCGGCGCGGTGCGCGCCGTGCGGCGGGCGCGGCGGGTGCTCGCGGGCGGTGCCGGTGACGTCGGTGCCGCGGTGCAGCCGGTGAGATCGTCGACCGGGCTCGGTCGCGCACCGGAGGCTCGCTCAGCGCTCGAGGTGGCCGGCCAGGTTCACGAGCGATGAGGTGATGCCCTCGGCGTGGTCGCGCGCGCCGATGCCCGAGGGGACGCCCTCGGCACGCACCTCCACGACGGTACCGTCGCCGACGCTGCGCAGCGTCCAGGTCATCCGCATCGTGCCGTGGAACGCGGGGTCGTCGGAGACGAACTCGACCTCCTGCACGATGCGTTCGCCCGGGTCGATCCGGACGATGCGGACGTCGGAGACATCCTCGTCGGCGGACGACTTGCCCGGGGCATCCGTCGCGTCGTCGTAGGTGAGCACCATGCGGAATCCGCCGCCGGTGCGCATGTCGAATCGCTCGAACCGTCCGTGCATACCCGCGGGCGGCAGCCATGCCGCGAGCGCGTCCGCGTCGGTGAGTGCGGCGAACACGGCGTCGGGGGCCGCGTGCACGAGCAGGCTCGCCGAGTCGGTTCGGGTCATGGCAGCGTCGGCTCCCGCCTCCGCCTCGGGCCGGTCGCCGTCACGGCCGGTCTCCGGTACGGCCCAGGGACGTCGCGTGCAGGTCGCGGTGCGCGAGGTAGGCGCCCGCGTTGCGGCGGATGCCGTCGCGCTCGGCGTCGGTGAGTTCGCGGCGGACCTTGGCCGGAACGCCGGCGACGAGTGACCAGGGCGGCACGACCGTGCCTTCGAGCACGACCGCGCCCGCGGCCACCAGCGAGCCCTCGCCGATGACCGCGCCGTTGAGCACGGTCGCGCTCATGCCGATGAGGCAGTCCGCCTCGATCGTGCAACCGTGCAGCACCGCGGCGTGGCCGACCGAGACGCCGGGACCGATCGTCAGCGGGAACCCCTGGTCGACGTGGCAGACGACCGCGTCCTGGAGGTTCGAGCCCTCGCCCAGCACGATCGGCGCGGCCTCGGCGCGCAGGACCGAGTTGTACCAGACGCTCGAACCGGCCTCGAGGCGCACGTCGCCGACGATGACGGCGCCCGGCGCCACGAAGGCCGAGCCGTCGATCGCGGGGGCGGGGCGACCTTCGAGGGGGATGATCCGGGCGGCGGCGTCGGCACTCATGCCGCAAGCCTACGTCGACGTCCGAGCACCAGCAGCCGGATGCCCGCCCCGACGGCGAACACGCCGACGCCGCCGACGACGGACTGCCACGGCAGGGCGGCGACGAGTGCGAGGCACCCGATCGCACCGGCCGCGGACGCCCAGCGGGGGAGCCGTCTCTCGGGCGCGGGCTGCCGGAGCGCTGCGAGGTTGGCGACGAGGTAGTAGCCGAGCACTCCGAAGCTCGAGAACCCGATCACCGATCGAAGGTCGCCGATGAGGAGGAGCGCGGCGACGCCGACGCCCACCGAGACGGAGGCTGCCCACGGCACCCCGAAGCGCGTGGACACCCGTGCGAGCGGGGCCGGCAGTTCGCGGTCGCGGGCCATGGCGAGCGAGGTGCGACCGATGCCCGCGACCAGGGCCAGGAGCGCACCGACGGATGCCGCGCCGGCCGCGACCTGGACGAGCGGGACCGCGGCGGGCCACCCCACGAGGCGCACGACGTCGGCGAGCGGCTCATCGGCGTCGGCGAGGTGCGGCGCCCCGAGCGCGGCGAGCAGCGTGACGCCGACCCCGGCGTAGAGCACGACGACCACGGCGAAGGCGATCGCGATCGCGCGCGGGATCGTCCGCGCGGGATCCACGACCTCCTCGCCGAGCGTCGCGATGCGCGCGTACCCCGCGAACGCGAAGAAGCAGAGCCCGGCCGCCTGGAGCACGCCGTACGGCGTGGGCTCGATCGTCGCCGTCGCCGTCGCCGTCGCCCCGTCGCCCTCCGCGGCCAGCGCGATTCCCGCGGCGATCACGACCGCGAGCACCGCGCCGACCGCGATCACGATGACCGCCGCGACGCGGGCGGTGCGCGTGATGCCGACCAGGTCGACGCCGACGACGACCGCGACCACGGCGAGGGCGATCGGGCGCTCCCATCCGGCCGGTGCCAGGTACTCCGCCGCGGTCAGGGCCATCGCCGCGCAACTCGCGGTCTTCCCGATCACGAACCCCCACCCGGCGAGGAACCCGGGCCAGGCGCCGAGCAACTCGCGTCCGTACCGGTACGCGCCCCCGGACTCCGGGTACCGGGCTGCGAGCTGCGCCGTCGATCCGACATTCGCGAGCGCGACGAGCGCCGCGATGCTGAGTCCCACGAGCAGGAGCTCGCCGGCGACCGCGGCGGCGGGAGCCCACACGGCGAACACGCCCGCCCCCACCATCGACGCGATGCCGATCGCCGCCGCTCCACCGAGCCCGAGACGGCGGGCGGGCGCGTGCTCCGTGTCCACCCGCGCATCGTAGCCGCTCGATACGATCGGGGGATGACCATGCCCTCCCACGCCGCCGTCGACCGTGTCGCCGAGGCCCTGCGCGCCGCGGGCGTCGAGCCGCGCATCACCTGGTTCGACGGCGCCGTGACGACCGCGCAGCTGGCCGCCGACGCGCTCGGCATCGAGGTCGGCCAGATCGCCAACTCGCTCGTCTTCACCATCGACGACGAGCCGATCCTTGTGCTCACCTCGGGATCGCATCGCGTCGACACCGGGTGGCTCGGAGAGCAGCTCGGCGGCACCATCCGTCGCGCTTCGAAAGAGGTCGTGAAAGCGGCGACCGGCCAGGTGATCGGCGGCGTCGCGCCCGTCGGCCATCTGTCGCCCATGCGCACGGTCGTCGACGTCGCGCTCGCCGACTACGAGGTAGTCTGGGCCGCCGCCGGGCACGCGAAGACCGTGTTCCCGACCACGTTCGACGAGCTGGTGCGCCTCACGGGCGGCACGCCGAGCGAGGTCGAGCCGGGGCTGGAGGCATCGGCGTGACCTCGCCCGGCGTGGCCTGGCCGCGACGTGCCGGCGTGCTCGAGCTGCGCACGCCGACGCGCGAGCTGCTCGAGGAGGTGCTCGTGTGGCGCAACCGGCCCGAGGTCGTCCGCTGGCTGCTGCGCACGACGGTCGACCCCGAGACCTTCATCCGGGTCTGGCTCGAGGATGTCGGGGAGCCCGACCACCACACCGCCGTCGCCGTCCTCGACGGCACCGTCGTCGGGACGGGCTCGCTTCGCGTGCACGACGGCATCGGGCAGTTCGACGGCGATGCGTGGCGCCGGTCGGAGGCCGAGCTCGGCTACCTGATCGCTCCGGCGTACGCCGGCAAGGGCTACGCCACCGCCATCGCCCGAACGCTGCTCGAACTCGCGTTCGACGAGCTCGGGCTGCACCGCGTGACGGCCGGATGCTTCGCCGACAACGTCGCGTCGTGGCGGGTGATGGAGCGACTCGGCATGCGCCGCGAGCAGCACGGCGTTCGTGACTCCTGGCACGCCGAGCTCGGTTGGGTCGACGGCGTCACCTACGCGATCCTCGCGGAGGAGTGGGCGACGGCGAAGTGACCGCACGCCGCACACCGCACGCCGGGGCTCAGCGGTCGCGCCGCGCGCCGTCGCTCGGCTGCTCGGTGAAGATCACCGGCTCGCGGTAGCCCGCCGCCGCGAACGCGTCGCGAATCGCCTGCGTGACAGCCGGCACGAGTTCGTCGGCGAGCAGCGCGATGACCGATCCGCCGAAGCCGCCGCCCGTCATGCGGGCGCCGACGGCTCCGTTCGCCTGTGCCGTGGCCGCGGCGAGGTCGATCTCGGGCACGGTGATCTCGAAGTCGTCGCGCATCGACGCGTGCGAGGCATCCAGCAGCGCCCCGATCGCGTTCGGCCCCCGTGTTCCTGCTCGACGACGAGCCGATCCTCGTGCTCACCTCGGGTGCGCACCGGGTCGACACCGAATGGCTCGGCGCCGAGCTCGGGGGCGTCATCCGTCGCGCCTCGAAGGACGACGTGAAGCAGGCGACCGGCCAGGTCATCGGGGGCGTCGCGCCCGTCGGGCACCCTGCCGCGGTGCGGACGTACGTGGACGTCGCGCTCGCCGGGTACGACGAGGTCTGGGCGGCCGCGGGGCACGCGAAGACGGTGTTCCCGACGACGTTCGACGAGCTCGTACGCATCACCGGCGGCACACCGACGGCGGTCGAACCGGGCGAGGCCGCGGCCTGACCGACTCGGCGGGTCCCGGCTCGCTCAGCCGTCCCGGCGAGCCCCCTGCGACGGGGTGACGGTGAACACGGTCGGCGTGCGGTGTCCCGCCGCGGCGAACGCGGCCAGCACGGCCTCGGTGATCGCCGGGACGAGCGCGACGTCGACCAGCGCGATCGCCGATCCGCCGAATCCGCCACCGGTCATCCGGGCCCCCACCGCGCCGCCCGCCTGTGCGGTCGCGACCGCGAGGTCGAGCTCGGGCACCGAGATCTCGAAGTCGTCGCGCATCGACGCGTGCGAGGCGTCCAGCAGCGCGCCGATCGCGTGCGCCCCGCGTTCGCGGAGCGTGCGCACGGTGTCGAGCACGCGCTGGTTCTCGGTCACGATGTGGCGCACGCGCCGGAAGGTCTCGTCGTCGAGGACGCCCTCGGCGCGCGGCAGGTCGTCGAGGTGCACGTCGCGCAGCGACTCGACGCCGAGCGCCCTCGCGCCCTGTTCGCACGACGCCCGTCGGGCCGCGTACCCACCGGTGGCGTGCGCGTGGGCGACGTGGGTGTCGACGACGAGCACCGTCAGCCCCTCCTCGGCGAAGTGCAGCGGGATCACGTCGCTGTCGAGGCTGCGGCAGTCGAGGAACACGCCGGCGTCCGCCTGCGCGAGCAGTGACGCCGATTGGTCGAGGATGCCGGTCGGTGCGCCGACCACGCGGTTCTCGGCGAGCTGCCCGACCTTCGCGAGCGTCGGACGGTCGAGCCCGAGGCCCCAGTGCTCGTTCAGTGCGAGGGCGACCGCGCTCTCGAGCGCGGCCGACGACGAGAGCCCGGCGCCGACGGGGACCTCCGAGGCGATGTGCAGGTCGACGCCGCGCACGTGCGCGAGGTCGGCGCCGAACTGCGCGAGCGCCCAGACCACCCCGAGCGGGTACGCCGACCAGCCGGCGACGGAGTCGGGGGTGATCTCGTCGAGGTGGATCGAGACCTCGTCGGGCGAGAACCCCGACGAGACTCGCACGACCTGGTCGTGCCGGTCGCCGAGCGCGACCGCGGTGCGCCGGTCGAGGCCGAACGGGAACACGAAGCCGTCGTTGTAGTCGGTGTGCTCGCCGATGAGGTTGACGCGGCCCGGCGCGCTCCAGACCCCGGCCGGCCGCCGGCCGTACCGCTGGAGGAATCCGTCCGAAGCTGCCGAGTCGGTGTGGTCGGCGTCGTGCCCGCTCGTGCCCTCGGAGCTCATACGTGGACCCTCTCGATCGCGGCGCGGAGCGCCTCTGCCTGCGCCTCCGGCGTGACGTCGCCGATCCAGGCCCCCATCGCCGCCTCGGAGCCGGCGAGGAACTTCAGCTTGTCGGCAGCCCGCCGCGGGCTCGTGAGCTGCAACGTCAGGCGCACCTCATCGCGTCGCTCGTGCACCGGTGCCTGGTGCCATCCCGCGATGTACGGGGTCGGCGTGTGGTACAGCGCGTCGATGCCGCGCAGCAGTCGCAGGTAGACGCGGGCGAGCTCGTCGCGCTCGTCGAGCGTGGTCTCGGCGAGGTCGGGCACGTGCCGGTGGGGAACCAGGTGCACCTCGATGGGCCAGCGCGCGGCGAACGGCACGAAGGCGCTCCAGTGCTCGCCGCGGATGAGGACGCGCGGGCCGTCGAGCTCACGCGCAATGTGGTCGGCGACCAGCGTCGGGCCGTAGTCGTCGATCGCGTCGAGCAGGCGCTGCGTGCGCGGGGTCACGTACGGGTACGAGTAGATCTGGCCGTGCGGATGCCCGAGGGTCACGCCGATCGCCTCGCCGCGGTTCTCGAAGGGGAAGACCTGCTGCACGCCCGGCAGGGCGGAGAGCTCGGCGGTGCGGTGCGCCCAGGCCTCGATCACGGTGCGGGCGCGTGAGACCGACTGGGTGCCGAAGGAGCCCTCGTGCTCGGGGGAGAAGCAGACGACCTCGCAACGTCCGATCGACGGGAGGCTGCGCTCGATGCCGATCGTGCGGGTCTCGGCGAGGCGGGCGGCCGCCGCGGCCGTGATCGCATCCGCGGAGGCATCCGCCGCGACGTCGTCGGCGAGGCCCGGTCCGAACGACGGCGACTTGTTCTCGAACACCGCGACGTCGTAGACGCTGGGGATCTCCGACGGGTTGCCCGGCGACTGCGGCGAGAGCGGGTCCAGGTGTGCGGGC
Organism: Agromyces sp. LHK192; assembly: GCF_004006235.1. Classification (NCBI taxonomy): domain Bacteria; kingdom Bacillati; phylum Actinomycetota; class Actinomycetes; order Micrococcales; family Microbacteriaceae; genus Agromyces; species Agromyces sp. LHK192. The sequence continues at coordinate 2,936,185 of NZ_CP034753.1, read as the reverse complement.
GGCAGAAACATGCGGTTCTGCCGGTTGGCGGCGATCGAGATCCAGTCGCCGGTGAGCGGGTCCTGCCGCATGTGCGCGGTGGCCGGACGCGGGTCGAGCTCGCGCTCGTCGAGTGCGCGTTCGGGTCCGAGCACGGTGTCGGCATCGTCGAAGTAGATGAGTTCGCGGCCGTCGGCGAGCGATGAGCGTCGCACGGCGATGCGCGGATCCTGCGTGGTCACCCGGCACAGGCTACGCCGCTTTCGTTTCGCAAACAAGTCGGTTGCGTATTGCAAAGCAAGGCTTTCGCAACGACAATGGCCGTATGGCCGAACCGGTGGACGCCGCAGGGCGCAGGGACCTCGCCCTCGCGCTCGTGACCGAGCGCGGTTTCGTCCGCGTCGCCGACCTCGCCGCGGCGTTCGGCGTGACTCCCGTCACCGCGCGGGCCGATCTCGACGCGCTCGAGCGGGCGGGCGGCATCCGGCGGGTCCACGGTGGCGCCGTGCCCGCCGCCCCGACCGGCTCCGCGGCGCGGTCCCTCCTCGACCAGGCGCCCCGGCCCGAGCGGGAACCCACCTTCGAGGAGGCGCTCGCGACCAGCGTCAGCCCGAAGCGCGCGATCGGCGCGGCGGCGGCGGCCATGGTGCGCAGCGGCCAGAGCCTCATCCTCGACGTGGGCACGACCACCCTCCAGGTCGCGAGGGCGTTGCGCGCCCGCACCGACCTCGAGGACGTCACGATCTTCACCAACGGGCTCTCCATCGCGCTCGAGCTCGAGCCCGAGATCCCGCGCTTCACCGTCGTCGTGACCGGCGGCACGCTGCGTCCGAAGCAGCACTCGCTCGTGCATCCGCTCGCCGGCTCCATGCTCGACGAGGTGCACGTCGACCTCGCGATCATCGGATGCAACGGCGTCGATGCCACCCTCGGCGTCACGAACGCGAACCTTCCGGAGGCGCAGGTCAAGGCGCTCATGCTCCGATCGGCGGCCCGCGCCGTCGTCGTCGCCGACGCCGCGAAGCTCGGCGAGGTCCATCTCGGGCGGATCGCACCCGTCGACGCCTTCGGCCTCCTGATCACGGATACCGCAGCGCCCGACGTGCTCGTCGAGGAACTCGAGGAGCGCGGACTCACGGTCCGGCTCGCCGGCCGCGACGCCTGAGCGATCCCGGCGCGCGCGATTCCGGCCGCGGCGATCCCTCTAGGATTGGGTGCCATGACGCTGCCCACTGGCGAACAGTTCGACCTCGAGACCACCACCGCGAGCGGCGAACTCCGCGCGACCATCACGGCCGTCGCCGCCGCGATCCGCACCCTCACCATCGACGGCGTCGACCTCGTGCCGCCGTACGCCGAGGACCGCACTCCGCCGTCGGGCGCCGGCATCGTGCTCGTGCCGTGGCCCAACCGCATCCGCGACGGTCGATGGACCGACGAGTCCGGCGAGGTGCACCAGCTCGCGATCACCGAACCGAAGCTCGACAACGCGATCCATGGACTGCTGCGCTACGCCGAGTACCGGGTCGTCGAGCGCGAACGCGACTCGGTGACCCTGGCGGCGACCGTGTACCCCCAACTCGGCTACCCGTACACGCTGGGCACCGCCGTCAAGTACGAACTCGTCGCGGACGGGCTGAAGGTCACCCACTACCTCGAGAACCAGGGCGGCGAGGCCGCGCCCGTCGCCGTCGGCACCCACCCGTTCGTCAAGATCGGCGGCGTGTCCACCGACGACCTCGTGCTGCGCCTCGACGCGTCCAGCCACATCGAGGTCGACGACCGTCTGCTCCCGACGGGAGAGGTGCCCGTCGACGGTACCGGATTCGACTTCCGCGAGGGGCGCCGCGTGGGCGACGTGCAGCTCGACGATGCGTTCGGCGAGCTCGCGGCCGACGACGACGGCATCATCGAGCACACCCTCACGGCACCCGACGGCCGTGAGGTCGCCGTCTGGGCCGAGGAGGAGTTCGGGTACGTGCAGGTGTACACGACGCGCGAGTTCCCCGGCGAGGACGGACAGCAGGCGATCGCCGTCGAACCGATGACGGCGCCGGCCGAGGCGTTCAACTCCGGCCGCGGCCTCCGGCTGCTCGACCCGGGCGAGGAGTGGCGCGCGAGCTGGGGCATCCGCTTCCGGGGATTCACCGCCGCCGAGTAGCGGCGGCGGCGCGACGCGGGTCTCGCTCGAAGTCCGGAGCATCGCGCGTAGTTCGGAGCCTTCCCGCGGAAACCTCCGAGGTTCGTGCGTTCATCCGAACCTCGTGAGGGGTGCGGCGGCGGTCGCGCGGCTTCAGCCCGCGCAGGAGCCCGAGTCCACCGGGTCGGCGAGGCCCGGTGACGCGGCGGCGAGCGGTGCGAGCGTCGCCAGCGGCACGGCGTAGCCGACGTTGTCGACCTGCTCGCTGCGGGCGAAGACCACGCCCGCGACTTCGCCGTCGAGGTTCAGCACCGGCCCGCCCGAATTGCCGTGGTCGACCTGGGCCGCGATCGTCGTGACGTCGCGGGTCGAACGCTCGCCGTCCTCGATGATCGTGAGCGCGCCGGTCGACATCACCTCGGCGGGACGGAGCTGGAACGGCCCGCCGAACGGATACCCGGCGACGGCCGATGCCGTTCCGGGAGGCGCTTCGGCGGCCAGCGGGATGGGATCCGCATCGAGGCCGGGCACCGCGATCACCGCGAGGTCGACGTCGGGCAGCCACGCGACGACGCTCCCCGCGCGCGCACCGCCGCCGGGCACCTCGATCAGGGGTTCGTCGACTCCCGCGACGACGTGCGCGTTCGTGACCACGCGGTCGTCGGCGACGACGAAGCCCGACCCGGACATGGTGCTTCCGCACTCGAAGGCCGTGCCCGTGATCCGCACGACCGACGCCGACGCGACCGCGAGCTCGGGGTCGTCCACCGACACCTGCGGCAGGTCGGGGGCCACCGTCGGCCCGCCGAGCACCTCGCCGATCCAGGGGAGTGCGCCGCCGACGGCCGCCGTGCGGACCTCGGCCATGAACGCCTTCGCCGGGGTCGGCGTCAGCTGGTCGATGCCGCGGACCACCCACGAGCCGGCGACCGCGGGCGACAGCACCGGGACGCCGAGCGTCGCGACGCCGGATGCCACGAGCCCGATCACGAACGCCGAGACGAGCAGGTTGCCCACCGCACCGAGGAGCCGGTCGACGACCCCGAGCTTGACGGCGTCGGCACCCCTGCGAAGCGCCCGTCCGACCACGGCTCCGAGCGATGCGCCGACCGAGAGCAGCACGACCGCCGTCGCGGTCGCCGCGGCCACCCGCCACTCGGGCGCAGGCACGAACGAGGCGACCCACGGCATCAGGAAGAACGCGGCGATGCCGCCGGCGACGAGGCCGGCGAGCCCCGCCGCGGTGCGCAGGATCCCCGCGCGGTAGCCGTTGACGAGCGCACCGACGAGCAGCACGACGAGCGCGATGTCGAGCAGCAGGCTCCAACCCATGGCACCACCCTCTCGCATCCGGCTGGGACGACGCCCAGACCGCTCCCGCGACCGGGATCGATCGCGCTCGCCGATCGGTTAGGGTCGGAAGCGCTCGCGCGCCGGCGCGATGCCGCACGATGAGGAGTGACATGCGCGTCGGGATGTTCCTGAACTATGCGGGCGGGTTCCGCGAAGCCGCCGACGAGGTCGCCGAGCTCGAGGCATCCGGCATCGACCTGGTCGTCGTACCCGAGGCGTACTCGTTCGACGCGGTCAGCCAATTGGGCTTCCTCGCCGCCCGAACCGAGCGGATGACCCTCATGTCGGGCATCCTGCAGCTCTACACGCGCACCCCCACGCTCACCGCGATGACCGCGGCAGGGCTCGACTTCGTCTCCGGGGGCCGGTTCGAGCTCGGCGTCGGCGCCTCCGGGCCGCAGGTCATCGAGGGATTCCACGGCGTCCGCTACGACGCACCGCTCGGCCGCACGCGCGAGCTCATCGAGATCTGCCGTCAGGTCTGGCGCCGCGAGCCGGTCGTGCACGACGGCCGGCACTACCGGATCCCGCTGCCCGAGGGCGAGGGCACCGGCCTCGGCAAGCCGCTCAAGCTCATCAACCACCCCGTGCGCGACCGGATCCCCGTGACCGTCGCCGCCCTCGGCCCGAAGTCCGTCGAGCAGACCGCGGAGATCGCCGACGGCTGGCTGCCGATGTTCTTCCACCCCGAGCGCGCGGCCGGCGTCTGGGGCGACGCGCTCGCCGCGGGCGGTGGCCGTCGCGACCCGGCGCTGGGAGCCCTCGACGTGTTCGCGAACCCGGCGCTCGCGATCAGCGAACGTCCGGAACTCGTCGAGCGTGCGATCGCCGCGGTCAAGCCGAACCTGGCGCTCTACGTGGGCGGCATGGGGGCCCGCGGCAAGAACTTCTACAACGACCTCGTGGCCGGCTACGGGTTCGCCGACGACGCACGCGTCATCCAGGACCTCTACCTGGAGGGACGCAAGGCGGAGGCGATCGCCGCCGTACCCGACGACCTCGTCCGCGCGATCTCGCTGATCGGCTCGGCAGCGGAGGTCGCCGACCGGGTCGCGGCGTTCCGCGAGGCCGGGGTGACCACGCTCGCGGTCACGCCGCTGGCCGAGGCATCCGCCGATCGCATCGCGCTCATGGCGGGGCTCCGCCGGATCGCCGACTGAGCGGCGGAACCGGACGAACACCCCGTGAACGCGGGGTAACGGATCGGCATTCAGGTCTGGCGTCCGGCGCCGTCGTCGCCTACGGTGAATGCACCGCACATCGCTGTGCGGAAGGGGATCCTGGGGAGGAGCCGCCGTGACGGGAGCCGTCGATCGAGAACAGGGGATCGGCGGGAGCGCCCGCCTCCACGGTTCCGGACGGCTCCCGTCGGGCGGTGTCCCGGCCGCCTGATCAGGACGCGGTCCGGCCCGCGATCCGTCGGATCGCCCACCCCGTCGTCACCCCGGCGGCAGCGCGTTCGTTCCGCCCGCCGTGCGCATGGAAGAATCGACGTCGAGCCCCTCTAGCTCAGTTGGTAGAGCAGCGGACTTTTAATCCGCGGGTCGTCAGTTCGAGCCTGACGGGGGGCACCATCGGGCCGCCGGGGTATCCTGTCGCGAATGGCCGCCGATTTCCACCGTCCGACGAGGTTCCCGCCCGGGATGTTCGACGCGATCCAGGGCGGCGACGACCCCGCCGCCCTCAGCCGCATCGCGCACGACACCGCCGCAGCCCTGCTCTCGAGGGTGCGCGCCGACCCTGACCCGGAGGTCGTGCGCCGACTCGTCTCCTACGCCGACACGCACGGCATCGACACCATCGCCGAACTCTGGGCGAACTCGTCGCCGAGGAGCCTGCCCGGAGCCCTCTGGCGCATCTACCTCCTGCGCACCCTCATCCGCCAGGACGCGACCGGCACCGGACTCGCATTCCAGCGCGGCACCGAGGTGTCGCACACGATCGACCAGGTCGTCGCGGGTGCCGCGATCCCGACCGGCCCCGACGAGGTCCGCGACCTCGCCGACACCATCCTGCACGGGGTGTTCGCGGGCGACTTCGCCGTCGCGCTCGACCGGGCGGCCGCCTTCTGCCGGGTCACCGCCGCCGGATACGCCGACCTCGCCGACGACGCGGATGCCTCGGACGCCGTGAACCCCGACCGCCCCGCGGAGCTCACCCGCCGGGCGCTGCGGCTGACCGAACTGGCCGACGAACTGTCGTCGTGCGCCCGCCTCTGGCGACACGACTCGCTCGACTGAATCGTCGCCGCGGCCCGGGAATAGGTCCGGGGTCGACTCCGTTAGACTCTTTCGTGCCGGGCCGCAGTAACCCCGGGCTCCAAATCTCGCCGCTTCGAGCGGCCTCGCGCCGAGAGGCGTTTCTGCGGCCCGGTATCTTCATGTCCGCGGTCTTCATGTCCGCGGTTCGGAGCGGGCTGGGCTGCACCTTCCGCCGAGAGGCGTTTCTGCGGCCCGGTATCTTCATGTCCGCCCTCCCCGCAGTGGACGACGGCATCCGCCGAGCACGTACGATCGAGGCATGCCCGCGACCGTGACGCTGCTCATCGAACCGCTGCCCGCCGATGCATCCGTCGACGACCTGGAGCGCACGTTCCGCGAGGTCGACCAGGCCGAGCCGGCGCTGCGGGTCGGCGAGCTGTCGACGCAGCGCGGCGACGGCATCTTCGAGACGATCGGCGTCGTCGACGGGCACGCGCAGGAGGTGCGTCCCCACCTCGAGCGGCTGCGCAACTCCGCGCGCATCTGCGACCTGCCCGAACCGAACCTCGTGCAGTGGGAGGCGGCGATCGCGACCGCGCTCGCACGGATCCCGGCGACCGGGGAGTTCGGCATCAAGCTGGTGCTCAGCAGGGGTGTCGAGCACGGGCCGGCGCCGACCGCGTGGCTCGCCGCGTCGCCGGTCGCCGATCAGTCGGGCCCGCGCGAGCAGGGCATCCGGGCGGTGACGCTCGATCGCGGATACGACCGCGGGGCAGCCGAGCGCGCCCCGTGGCTCCTGCTCGGCGCGAAGACGCTCTCGTACGCGGTCAACATGGCGGCGATCCGGGAGGCGAAGCGCCGCGGGGCCGACGACGCCGTGTTCGTCTCCGCCGACGGCTACGTGATGGAGGGGCCGACGTCGAGCGTGATCCTGCGCCGCGGCGGCGTGTACTCGACACCCGCGCCATCGGGCGCGATCCTGCACGGCACGACCCAGCAGAGTCTCTTCGAGCACCTGGCGGCCATCGGTGGACAGGTCGAATACCGCGACATCCCGGTGGCCGACCTTCGTTCGGCGGATGCCGCGTGGCTGGTGTCGAGCGTGCGACTCGCTGCGGGCATCACGGCCCTCGACGACCGGCCGATGCCGTACGACGCGGCGGAGACGGCTGCGTTCAACGCCTACCTGCTGACGCCCCGCGACTGACTCGCGCGGCGTTCGGGCTCCGGCTTGCCCCGTCAACGGGGGCTTGCGTGAACGTCGGGCGAATGGTCTAGGTCGGCTTTGTAAAGTTTGCTAACATATTCGCACGCCACGTCGATGAAGCGAGCGGAGTCAGCATGAGCACTGCAGAGTCACGTTCCACATCGAAGGTCGCCCGCCCGACCCGCGACAGCGACGCGGTCGAGGGAACCGTGCAGATCCTCGAGCTCCTCGCCCGACACGACCTGGTCGTGGTGCCGCACATCGCGGCTCGGATCGGCCTCGCCGTCGCCGGTGATGCCGAAGCCGTCCTCGAGACGGCCAGGGCGCTCCGGCCGAGCCAGCGACTCGGCCGGACCGCCCTGCCCGACCCGCTCCCCGTCGTACCCGCGATCGCACGTGCGCTCGACGGGCAGGCGGGCGAACTCGCGGACTGGGAACGCCGGGTCCTGCTCACGGCCGCGGTCTCGGTCGGTGACCGCACCGACGTGCTGCTCGCGGCGGCCGACTGCTCGATCGCCGACCTCCTCGACGGGCAGGTCAGCCGTCACCTGCTTCTCGTCGCGGGCCACTTCACCTTCGCCGACCCGCGTATGCGGATCTGGGTGCACGGGCGGGCGACGCTGGCCGAACGCACGGACGTGCACGCCGCGCTGGCCGCCGCGCACCACGAGATCGGCGACGGCGACGACGCCGTCTGGCATCGGGCGCTCTCGACCCTCGAAGGCGACCCGCAGCTCGTGGAGCCGTTGCTCGCGATCGCCGCGGCCGCCGACGCGATCGGCGAGCCCGAGCGCGCGCATGCCGTGGCCCGTGAGGCGGCGAGCCATGCGCGAGGCCGGGCGCGAGGCGCGGCGCTCTGCCTCACCGGCATCGCCGCACTGCACCTCGGCATCGTCGACGAGGCCGTCGAGCGACTCGCGGAGGCGCTCGACTCCGACGACCCGGCGGTCGAGCTGCCCGCACTGCCGGCATTCGTCCACGCGGTCGGGATCGCGACCGGACAGGTGCCCGACGATGCGCTCGACCTCCGGCTCCACGCCGCCGCGCAGACCGACTCCGTCGACCGGTTGCGCGCGCTCGCCCACGCCGTCGCCATCGCGGCGTGCCTGCATGCCGAATGGGGTGAGGCCGTCGCAGCGCGTCGCCGGCTCGCCGATCTCGCGCGGCTCGTGCGAGCCGCAGACGCGGTCGGAGCAGTGGGTGGGGCGCGCACGGGCGGACCGACGGATGCCGCGAGTGCGGCCCTCGGGTCGGCGGGTACCGCCTGGAGCTCGGCCCGCGGGTGGTGCGCCGTGTTCGGCATCTCACCGGATCCGTCGGACGACCTCGGACCGATGCCGGCCGACGGCCGGCCGCTCGCCGAGGTGCGCACGCTGACCGAGTCCCTCGAACTCGCGTTCGCGGGGGAGACGGATGCCGCGCTGCGACGCCTGCGCGACCGGCTCGGCAGCGAACGCGACGGCGACGTGCGCTCACCGCTCGCGCGCGCCTGCCGCGAGGTCGTCGCCGCCGTCGTCCGGCTATGGGCCGGAGCGGTGGACTGCGCGGCGGAGGGGCTCGCACGCGCAGCGGCCGACCTGCCGGTCGGGTTGGCGTTCGGCGGGTTCGGCGCCGCGCTCGCCCGCCGACTCGACCTGCTCGCGGACGGCACCGTCGGCGTGCTCGCCGCCGCGATCGACGATGCGAACCCCGCATCGGGTTCGGTCCCCCGGCGCGTGGCCGAACAGGTCGACCGTGCACTCATCGCGTTCGTCGACGGACGCCCGATCGAGGCGCGTGCGCTCCTCGCCCTCGCGGGGGAGCGCCGGCGTTCCATCGACGGCGGCATCCTGTACCTCACCGACGTCGACGAGGTCGCCGGCGCCGAGCCGGGCGTGGCCGGGGTCGAGCGACTGCCCGCGGACGCCGTCGCCGCTCGCGTCGCACGGGCTCGGATCCGACGTGTCGTGTCTGCGGGCAGCGCCACCGAGCTCACCGGGCTCGCCGAGGAGGTACGGGCGATCGCGTCGCCGTATGAACGCGGCCGTGCGGAGCTCCTGCTCGGCGAGGCCTGCGTGGCCGCGGGGGCGACGGGAGCGGCCCTCCGCCACCTCGTGCTGGCCGAGGGGTTATTCCGCGAGAGCGGCGTCGGGCCGTGGCAGCGCATCGTGACGCGCCGGCTCCACGAACTGCCGCGAGAGCCCGCCCCGGCCGCTGCCGGCCCGCAACCCGTCCGGCAGTCGTCCACCCGGCCGGACGGGTCGGGGGCGTCGGCCGCGCCGGGCGCCGGACCCGCACCGCTCGAGGCCGCCGAGGCATCCGACCCGCTGCGCCGATGCCGCGAACGGTGGGCCGACCTGCTCACCGAACGCGAGCTGGAGGTCGCGATGCTGGTCGCGAGGGGCGCCTCGAACCGGGAAGCCGCGGGCGAGCTGTTCGTGTCGGTGCGCACCGTCGAGGTGCACGTGGGGCGGGTGTTCACGAAGCTCGGCGTGCACTCGCGCGTCGAGCTCGCGGTGCTCGCACACCGAGGCACGCCCGCCGGGATCCATGGAGCCGCGCCGCGTACGTAGTCCTGCGTATGCGTGGATGTGCGGACGCGCAGCCGCGGGGGCCGTCGTTAGGTTCTCAGGTGCCGTGCGCAGCCGCGCCGGCTCTCACTGGACGAAGGACTCCCATGCGACCGACAGGCAAGCTGCGTCACCGACTCCGCGTCGGTGCCGTCGCCCTCGGGCTCGCGGTGCTCGGGACGGCGCTCGTGCCGCTCGCAGCAGCGAACGCCGCCCCCGACTGCGCCACGCCGTGGAACGCGACGACCGTGTACACCGGAGGCCAGGCGGTCTCCTACGACGGCTCGAACTACTCCGCCAAGTGGTGGACCCAGAACGACGTGCCCGGCGCGGAGCAGTGGGGTCCGTGGGCCTCGCAGGGCGCCTGCGGCACCACGACGCCGCCCACGACACCGCCGGCCACGACCCGCCGGCCACGACCCCGCCGGCCACCGAGCCCCCGCCACGACGCCGCCGGCGACGACGCCCCGGCCACCGAGCCGCCCGCGACCGGCACCCCCTGGACGAGCAACCCCGACGAGAAGTGCCGCCCCGACGGGTTGTACCAGACCCCCGGCGTGGACGTGCCCTACTGCACGATCTACGACGAGCAGGGCCGTGAGAAGCTGCCCAACGGTCTCGAGCACCGGGTGATCGGCTACTTCACCAACTGGCGCACCGGCGCGAACGGCCAGCCGCGCTACCTCGCGAACGACATCCCGTGGAAGCAGCTCAGCCACATCAACTACGCGTTCGCCCACATCGACGGGCAGGGCAAGGTCTCGGTCAACCAGACCGTCGCGGGCAACGCGTCCACGGACATGACCTGGCCCGGCGTCGCCGGCGCCGAGATGGACCCGGCGCTGCCCTATAAGGGCCACTTCAACCTGCTCACGAAGTACAAGAAGCAGAACCCCGGCGTCAAGGCGCTCGTCTCGGTCGGCGGCTGGGCCGAGACCGGAGGACACTTCGACGGGTCCGGCGCTCGCGTCGCCGACGGCGGCTTCTACACGCTGACGGATTCGCAGGCCAAGATCGACGCATTCGCCGAGTCGGCGGTGTCGTTCATCCGCACCTACGGGTTCGACGGCGTCGACATCGACTACGAGTACGCCAACAGCAACGGCAAGGCGGGCAGCCCCGACGACTTCTCGTTCTCGGAGCCGCGTCGGGCCAAGTTGTGGGCCGGCTACGAGTCGCTCATGAAGACCCTGCGCGAGAAGCTCGACCGCGCGGGTGCGGCCGACGGCACCCACTACCTGCTCACCGTCGCGGCACCGGCATCCGGCTGGCTGCTGCGCGGCGCGGAGGTCTACCAGGTGACGCCGTACCTCGACTACGTCAACATCATGAGCTACGACCTGCACGGGTCGTGGAACGACTACGTGGGCGGCAACGGTCCGCTGTTCGACGACGGCAAGGACCCCGAGCTCGCCGCGGGCGGCGTCTACGGTGCCTACAGCAACATCGGGTACCTGAACACCGACTGGGCGTACCACTACTTCCGCGGCGCGATGCCGGCGGGCCGCATCAACCTCGGCGTGCCCTTCTACACGCGCGGTTGGGACGACGTGCAGGGCGGCACCAACGGCCTGTACGGCAAGGCGCCCCTCGCCGACCAGGCGAAGTGCCCGCCGGGCACCGGTCCGACGATCGGCGGCACGTCGAAGTGCGGCAACGGCGCCACGGGCATCAACAACCTGTGGCACGACCTCGACAAGACCGGCGCGGAGGTGGGCGCCGGTGCGAACCCGATCTGGCACGTGCTGAACCTGCAGAAGGGCGTCGTGGGCGACTACACCGCCTCGTACGGCGCCCCGACCACCATCACGGGCACGTACACGCACCACTTCGACCAGACCACGAAGACCGAGTGGTGGTGGAATGCCTCGACGAAGACCTTCCTCTCCGGCGACTCGGACCAGGCGATCACGGCGAAGGCGGACTACATCGCCGACAACGGGATCGGCGGTGCGATGATCTGGGAGCTCGCGGGCGACTACGAGTACAACGCGCAGAAGGGGCAGTACGAGATGGGCTCGACGCTCGTCGGGCTCCTGCACGACACGCTCGCGGCCTCGCAGCCGTACGACGCGACGAAGGCCAACGTGGCGATGCCGACGAAGGCGATCGACCTCGGCGTGGAGTACACCGAGTTCGCGTTGGGCGACAACAACTACCCGATCAACCCGCGGGTCACGTTCGTCAACAACTCCGACACCGCGATCCCGGCCGGCTCCACGATCACGTTCGACACGGCGACCAGCGACACCGGCGCGATGGGCGAGCAGAACGGCTGGGGCATCACGAAGGTCTCGAGCGACCACACCGGCAGCAACGTCGGCGGTCTCAAGGGCGACTTCCACACGTACACGCTGAAGGTGCCGTCAGGCGGGATCCCCGCGAACGGCAGCGCGTACACCAAGTTGTCGTGGCGGCTCCCGATGACCGAGATCTCGAACCTCCGCGTGAAGGTCGGGTCCGAGACGTACGCGGCGCTGCACGACCTGCCGCGAGGTGCCACGGTCGTCGAGCCCTCGACGGGGTCGGGCGGCGGCACCGGCGGCGGCACCGGCACGTGCACGGCGACCGCCTGGAGCGCGACCGCGGTCTACACGGGCGGCGCGAAGGTGTCGTACGGCGGCTCGACGTACACCGCGAAGTGGTGGACGCAGGGCGACCAGCCGGGTTCGGCGGCGGTCTGGGGCGACCCGGTGACCTGCTGACGCCGGCATGAACCGCACCGGGGGCCGCTGACGCGGCGCTCGGGCACGACGGGCGGGGATCCTCGGATCCCCGCCCGTACGTGCTTCCACGTACGCGGCCGGATGCCGATCATGTGGTTCCCGCGGACGCCGCAGCCGACCCCGGCTTCCTAGCGTGGGGACGTCCACGGGTGCACCGCACCCCGTTCCTCCAAGGGTGAACGACACGTCACCCCGACCACGAAGGCATGTGCATGCAGAAGACACCACCGAGGCGCGGCATCCGTCGCGTGCTCGCGGCCATCGCGACCGGCGCACTCGTCGCCGGACTCGCCGGCATGGGCGCGGCGAGCGCCCAGGCCGCCGAGCCGGAGGCGCCCAGCGGCGTCAACGGCTACCGGAACGTCGGCTACTTCGCCCAGTGGGGCGTCTACGGCCGCGACTACAAGCTCAAGCAGCTCGAGACCTCGGGCGCCGCGGCGGACCTCACCCACATCAACTACGCGTTCGGCAACATCCACCACCAGACGCTCAAGTGCTTCATCGCCAACAAGGCCCAGGGCACGGGCCCCAACGGCTCGGACGGCGCCGGCGACGCGTGGGCCGACTTCGGCATGGGCTACACCGCGGCCAACTCGGTCGGCGGCGTCGCCGACACCTGGGACCAGCCGCTCGCCGGATCGTTCAACCAGTTGAAGCAGCTCAAGCAGAAGCACCCGAACCTCAAGGTCATGCTGTCGATCGGCGGCTGGACCTGGTCGAAGAACTTCTCGAAGGCGGCGGCGACGGATGCCACGCGCAAGGCGTTCGTGTCGAGCTGCATCGACCTCTACATCAAGGGCAACCTGCCCGTGATCGACGGACGCGGTGGCGCCGGCGCCGCGGCGGGCGTCTTCGACGGCATCGACATCGACTGGGAGTGGCCGGGCTCGAACGACGGCGAGGTCGGCAACCACGTCGATCCGGTCAACGACAAGGGCAACTTCAAGCTGCTGCTCAAGGAGTTCCGCACCCAGCTCGACGCCTACGGCGCGACGACCGGCAAGGACTACCAGCTCTCGGCGTTCCTGCCCGCGAGCCCGTCGGTGATCGACGCCGGGGGCTGGAACGACCCCGAGCTGTTCCAGTACCTCGACTTCGGCAACGTCCAGGGGTACGACCTGCACGGCGCGTGGAACCCGTCGCTGACGGGGCACCAGATCAACCTCTACGACGACCCGGCCGACACGCGCTCGGCGTCGCAGCAGTTCAGCGTCGACAAGGCGGTCAAGAAGTACCTCACCGCGGGGATCGCGCCCAAGCAGCTCGGTCTCGGCCTCGCGGCCTACGGCCGCGGCTGGAAGTCGAGCTCGCAGGCGCCCTGGGGCGCGGCGACCGGTGCCGCTGCGGGCACCTGGGAGGCCGGCATCGAGGACTACTCGAAGCTGAAGAACGTCGGCACCGGCTACCACGACGCCGCGGTCGGGGCCTCCTGGCGCTTCGACGGCACCAACTGGTGGTCGATCGACGACCCGAAGACGATCGCGCTGAAGAAGGACTACATCGTCTCGAAGGGCCTCGGCGGCGGCATGTGGTGGGAGCTCGACGGCGACCGTGAGGGCGAGCTCGTCGGCCTCCTCGCCGACGGCCTGCGCGCGGCGCCGACGGGTCCTGCGACCGACCCGACGAACCCGACGGATCCGACCGACCCCACGGACCCGACCGACCCGACCGACCCGACCGACCCGACGGGTTGCACGGCGGCCGCGTGGACGGCCTCGGGCACCTACACGGGCGGTGCGAAGGTCTCGCACGACGGCTCCGAGTACGCGGCGAAGTGGTGGACGCAGGGCGAGACGCCCGGTTCCGCCGCGGTCTGGGCGCTCATCGGCCCGTGCGCGACCGACCCGACGGACCCGACGGACCCGACGGACCCGACGGACCCGACCGACCCGACCGACCCGACCGACCCGACGGACCCGACCGACCCGACCGACCCTGGCACCTGCTCGACGGCCGCGTGGAACGCGTCGACGGCCTACAGCGGCGGCGCGACGGTGAGCCACCAGGGCTCGGTCTACAAGGCCAAGTGGTGGACGCAGAACAACGTCCCCGGTGCCGAGCAGTGGGGACCGTGGGCGCTGCAGGGCGCATGCTGATCGCCTGACGCACTGATCGGCGCCGCCTGACCGCGACGCCGATCCCGAGAGACACGGATGCCCCGGAGCACGAGCTCCGGGGCATCCGTTCGTCTCCGCCGTGCGGGCCGCTGGCCGGGGCGACCCTGCCGGCGCGACCCGGTCGGCGGATCAGCCGAAGCGGCCGGAGACGTAGTCCTCGGTCGCCTGCACCGACGGGTTCGAGAAGATCGTGGTCGTGTCGGCGTACTCGATCAGCTTGCCGGGCTTGCCGGTGCCGGCGATGTTGAAGAACGCGGTGCGGTCGCTCACTCGCGACGCCTGCTGCATGTTGTGGGTCACGATCACGATCGTGTACTCCTGCTTGAGCTCCTCGATGAGGTCCTCGATGGCGAGCGTCGAGATCGGGTCGAGCGCCGAGCAGGGCTCGTCCATCAGGATGACCTCGGGGGAGACCGCGATGGCTCGTGCGATGCACAGGCGCTGCTGCTGGCCGCCCGACAGGCCCGAGCCGGGTCGGTCGAGCCGGTCCTTGACCTCGTTCCAGAGGTTCGCCCCGCGCAGCGACTTCTCGGTGAGCTCGTCGGCCTCCGACTTCGACATCCGGCGGTTGTTCAGACGCGCCCCCGCGAGCACGTTGTCCTTGATCGACATCGTGGGGAACGGGTTGGGCCGCTGGAAGACCATGCCGACCTGACGGCGCACGAGCACCGGGTCGACGCCCGGGCCGTAGAGGTCGTTGCCGTCGATGAGGACCTCGCCCTCGACCCGCGCGCCCGGGATGACCTCGTGCATGCGGTTCAGGGTGCGGAGGAAGGTCGACTTGCCGCAGCCCGACGGCCCGATGAAGGCGGTGACGCTGCGGGGCTCGATGTCGAGGGACACGCCCTCGACTGCGAGGAACTTCGAGTAGTAGACGTTGAGGTCGTTGACTTCGATGCGCTTGGACACGGGTTTCCTTTACTGCCGGCTCAACGGCCGAACTTGGGCGCGAAGTACCGCGCGACGAGGCGCGCGATGAGGTTCAGCGCCATGACGATGAGGATCAGGGTGAGCGCACCGGCCCACGCGCGGTCGAGGTACGCCTCGGCCGGGTTGCCCTGGTTGGCGTACTGCGTGTAGACGAACACCGGCAGCGACTGCATGCGGCCGTCGAAGAGGTTGTAATTCATGCTCTGCGTGAAGCCGGCGGCGATGAGCAGCGGCGCGGTCTCGCCGATGACCCGGGCGATCGAGAGCATGACCCCGGTCGTGATGCCGGCGATCGAGGTCGGCAGCACGACCTTGACGATCGTGAGCCACTTCGGCACGCCGAGGGCGAGGGAGGCCTCGCGGAGCTCCATGGGCACGAGGCGGAGCATCTCCTCGCTCGACCGCACGACGACGGGGATCATGAGGACCGCCAATGCGACGGCGCCGGCGATGCCCAGGCGCACGCCCGGACCGAAGATGAGCGCGAACAGCGCGTAGGCGAACAGGCCGGCCACGATCGACGGGATGCCGGTCATCACGTCGACCAGGAACGTGATGCCGCGCGCGATCTTGCCGCGACCGTACTCGACGAGGTAGATCGAGGTCATCAGGCCGATCGGGATCGAGATGAGCGCGGCCGTGCCGGTCATCAGCAACGTTCCCATGATCGCGTGCAGCGCGCCGCCGCCCTCGCCGGTGACGTTGCGCATCGACATCGTGAAGAAGTCGGCGTCGAAGCGGGCGAGCCCGAGGCTGACGACGGTCACGGTCACCGAGATGAGCGGGATCATCGCGAGCAGGAACGCGCCGGTCACGAGCGCGGTGACGAGGCGGTCGGTCGCCCGGCGGCGACCCTCGACGACGGACGAGAAGATCCACACGATCGGCACGTACAGCACGGCGCCGAGGAGGATCATGCCGACCCAGTTGAACTCGCCGGAACCGGCTGCGATCACGCCGAACAGCACGGCGGAGACGGCGAGCGTGGCGGCGAGCATGTACCAGGGCGCACCGGTCGGCAGGCGTCCGGCGGTCAAGGAGTTCGAGATGGGGGCGGCGGCGGGCTTCCGGCCGGTCTCGGGCGGAGTCGTGGTGACGGTCATCAGTTCGCTCCCGAGAATTCCTTGCGGCGGTCGACGATCCAGCGCGCGATCGCGTTCACCGCGAAGGTGACGATGAAGAGGATGAGGCCGGTGGCGATGAGCACGTTGACGTTCAGCGCGTACGCCTCGGGGAAGCTCAGCGCGATGTTCGCGGCGATCGTCGTGGGGTTGACGGAGGTCAGGAGCTCGAACGTGATCACGTGCGAGGCCGAGAGCACCATCGCGACGGCCATGGTCTCGCCGAGCGCGCGGCCGAGTCCGAGCACCGAGGCCGAGATGATGCCGGGGCGGCCGAACGGCAGCACCGCCATCCGGATCATCTCCCAGCGGGTGGCGCCGAGCGCGAGCGCGGCCTCCTCGTGCAGCACCGGCGTCTGCAGGAAGACCTCGCGGCAGATCGCGGTCATGATCGGGAGCACCATCACGGCGAGCACGACCGCCGCGGTGAGGATGGTGCGGCCCGTCGCGGTGACGTCCCCGGCGAAGAGCGGGATCCAGCCCAGGTTCTCGTTGAGCCAGGCGTAGAAGGGCACGATCGCCGGCGCCAGCACGCCGATGCCCCAGAGGCCGAAGACGACCGAGGGCACAGCGGCGAGCAGGTCGACGACGTAGCCGAGCACCGACGCGAGCCGCCGCGGTGCGTAGTGCGAGATGAACAGCGCGATGCCGATGGAGACCGGCACCGCCATGAGCAGCGCGAGTGCGGCTGCCCAGATGGTGCCGAATACCAGCGGGCCGACGTACTCCCAGAAGTTGGTGGGCAGGATCGACGCGTCCTCGTTCGTGGCGAAGAGCGCGGGGATCGACTGCACGACGAGGAAGATCGCGACCGCGGCGAGCGTCACGAGGATCATCGAGCCGGCGAACAGCGCCGACCGCGAGAAGACGAGGTCACCGAGGCGCATCTTCGCCTTGATCGGTGCGGGAGCGGTGCTCATCTGGTCGGGTTTCCTCGGTTCGTCGGTGCTGCTGGAGCTCGGTGGGTGGTACGGGTCGGTGCCCGGACCCGGGCTCCGTCGCGGAGCACCGGGCCGGGCACCTGCCTGCTTACTTGATGGAGTCGATCGCCGCCACGACCTGCTCGCGCAGCGTGTCGGAGATCGGGGCCGAACCGGCGTCGGTCGCCGCGGCGTCCTGGCCCTCGGCGCTGGCGATGTACGAGAGGTACGACTTCACGAGCTCGACGTTGTCGGGCTCGGCGTACTCCTGGCAGGCGATGAGGTAGCTCACGAGGACGATCGGGTAGACGCCGGCCTCGGTCGAGGTGCGGTCGATCTCGATCGCCAGGTCGCCGGCGGCACGGCCCTCGGCGAGCGGCGAGGCGTCGACGATGGCTGCGGCGGCCTCGGGCGAGTACTGGACGAACTCGTCGCCGACCTGGATCGCGACGGTGCCGAGGTCGCCGGCGCGCGACGCGTCGGCGTAGCCGATGGTGCCGGTGCCGTTGGTGACTGCGTCGACCAGGCCCGAGGTGCCCTGTGCGGCCTCGCCGCCCTCGATCGGCCAGACGCCGTCGGCCTCGTGGGTCCAGACGTCGGGAGCGGTCGCACCGAGGTACTCGGTGAAGTTCTCGGTCGTGCCCGAGTCGTCCGAGCGGTGGACCGGCGTGATCGCGGTGGCAGGGAGCTCGACGCCCTCGTTCAGCGCGACGATCGCGGGATCGTTCCACGTGGTGATCGTGCCGGCGAAGATGCCCGCGACGGTCGCGGCGTCGAGGTTGAGCGAGTCGACGCCCTCGAGGTTGAAGATCACCGCGATCGGCGAGATGTACAGCGGCAGCTCGACGATGTCGGTGTCGGGGGCGCACTTCGCGAAGCCGCCCTCGGCGAGCTCCTCGTCGTTGAACGCACGGTCCGAGCCGGCGAAGTCGCTGGCGCCCTCGAGGAACGTCTCGCGGCCTGCGCCCGACCCCGAGGGGTCGTAGTCGATCGTGACTTCGGGGTTCGCGGTCTGGAACGCGGCGATCCACGCCTGCTGCGCGCTGTCCTGCGACGACGCGCCGGCGCCGACGAGGTTGCCCGAGAGGGACGAGGCCGACTCCTCGGTGGTGGCGCCCGACTCGTTGGAGGCGCAGGAGCTGAGCGCGAGCACAGCTGCGGTGGCGATGACGGCAGGCACGCCGAAACGCTTGAGGTTCACGTGATTCCCTTCCGGGGTCCGATTGCAGGTTGCGGGCCGGTGCTCGGCCCGACTGCGACGCTAAGCGGCTCGAGTGACGAGCTTGCGCTAGGACGGTGAACGGAAGGTGAACGGAGGTGAACGAGCGGATGCCCCGGGTCGGGTGCCCTGGGAGGTGCTCAGGCGGTGCGCGACATCCGGAGGGTCGGCGCCGGGTGCGTCTCGACGGCGACGATGCCCGAGCTCGGGTTCGTCGCCGAGACGTGCACGACGCTGAAGGCACCCGGTTCGAGCGCGGCGGCGTCGTCGATGTAGGCGCCGAACGGCGTCGCCGTCGCGAGGGCGAGCTCCCGGAGGATTCCGGGCAGCACCGGGCCGTGGCTGCACAGCACGGCGGGCTTGCCGACCCTGACGCGCTTGCCGACGACACGGCGCACCTCGTCGTCGCCGGATTCCCAGGCTTCCTGGCTGATGCCGTCGTCGCGCCTGATGCGCAGTCCCGTCGCCGCGGCGAGCGGCGTCACCGTGGTGACGCATCGCACCGCGGAACTCGACACGATGCGTCGGGGCCCCCAGGCCGTGAGGGTCTCGACGAGGGCGGCAGCCTGCGCCACGCCGGTCGCCGAGAGCGGCCGGCCGGGATCGGCGCCCTCCCAGCCCGAGCGCGACACCGCCTTTCCGTGCCGCACCACGAGCAACGGGAACGTGGTCGTCACGGTCTCGTCGACGAGCCTCGCGAACGCGTCGAGGATCGCGACGTCGGGCTCGTAGCTCAGGTACGAGCGCGCCCGCTTGACGGTCACCCACTCGACCGCCGCGATCTCGGCGTTCGGCCGGAACGTCGAGCGCTGCACGGCCTGCTCGCTCACCTCGGCCGCCCAGTAGTGCACGACCTTGTCGCGGCCGCTCGGCATCGTGTAGCGCGACTCGCCGAGAGGGACCCCCAGTGCGATCGCGAGGCCCGTCTCCTCGGCGATCTCGCGGACCGCGGTCTGCGGCAGCGTCTCGCCGGGGTCGACCTTGCCCTTGGGGATCGTGACGTCGCCGTAGGCGGTGCGGTGCACGACGAGCACGTGCACACGTCCCTCGATGAGCCGCCAGCACAATGCCCCGGCGGCGAAGACCGCCTCCTCGACCACCGCGCGGCTCATCGCCGCTTCCCGGGTCGGCTGCGATGGGCGACGCGGCGCATCAGGGACTCCTGCAGGTCGAGCAGCGGATGCCCCTCCGCGTCGCTCGAGTGCCTCGTCCAGGTCCCGTCGCCGGCGAGGTGCCACGAAGCCGTTCCCTCATCGAGGGCGAGGTCGAAGTTCGCCTCGATCTCGTCGAGGTGGTCGGGGTCGGTGAGGCGCACGAGCGCCTCGACCCGGCGGTCGAGGTTGCGGTGCATCATGTCGGCGGAGCCGATGTACACCTGCGGGTCGCCGTTGTTCGCGAACGCGAAGATCCGGGAGTGCTCGAGGTACCGCCCGAGGATGGAGCGGACGCGGATGTTCTCGCTGAGTCCCTCGACCCCCGGCCGGAGGCTGCAGATGCCGCGCACCCAGACCTCGACGGGCACGCCCGCGTTCGACGCGCGGTACAGCGCGTCGATGATCGCCTCGTCCACCATCGAGTTCACCTTGATGCGGATGCCGCTCGGCTTGCCGGCCTCGGCGTTGCGGGTCTCCGCCGAGATGAGCTTCAGCAGGCCCTTGCGCAGGTGGAGCGGCGCCACGAGGAGTCGCTTGAACTTCTTCTCGATGGCGTACCCGGACAGCTCGTTGAACAGGCGGGTGAGGTCCTTGCCGACCTGGTCGTCGGCCGTGAGCAGGCCGAGATCCTCGTAGATGCGGCTCGTCTTCGGGTTGTAGTTGCCCGTGCCGATGTGGCTGTAGTGGCGGAGCTGCCCGCGCTCCTGGCGGATCACGAGCGCGAGCTTGCAGTGCGTCTTGAGGCCGACGAGCCCGTACACGACGTGCACGCCCGCCTTCTCGAGCTTGCGCGCCCAGGTGATGTTCGCGGCCTCGTCGAAGCGGGCCTTGATCTCGACGAGCGCGAGCACCTGCTTGCCCGATTCGGCGGCATCGATCAACGCCTCGACGATGGGGCTGTCGCCCGAAGTGCGGTACAGGGTCTGCTTGATGGCGAGCACGTTCGGGTCTGCCGCGGCCTGCTCGAGGAACGCCTGCACGCTGGTGGCGAACGACTCGTACGGGTGGTGCAGCAGCACGTCCTTGCGCGAGACCGCCTCGAAGACGTCGACCGACCGGTTGGGCTCCGTCGGCATCAGCTGCGCGTTCGTCGTCGGCACCTGCGTCGAGTAGTGCAGCTCCGGGCGGTCGATCCTCGACAGGTCGAACAGTCCGCCGAGGTCGAGCGGCGCCGGCAGGCGGTAGACCTCCTGGTCGGAGATGTCGAGCTCGCGCACGAGGAGGCCGAGCGTGAGGTCGTCCATGTCATCGGTCACCTCGAGCCGGATCGGCGGTCCGAATCGGCGCCGCAGCAGTTCCTTCTCGAGGGCCTTGATCAGGTTCTCGGTCTCGTCCTCCTCGATCTCGACGTCTTCGTTGCGGGTGACGCGGAAGACGTGGTGGTCGAGGATCTCCATGCCGGGGAAGAGGTCGCCGAGGTGGTTGGCGATCAGCTCCTCGAGCGCGATGTACCTCGCGTCGTCGGCGTGCTCGGTCGCGCTCACCTGCACGAATCGCGGCAGCATCTGCGGGACCTTGACGCGCGCGAACTCCTGCCGGCCCGTGCGGCTGTTGCGCACGCGGACGGCGAGGTTCAGCGAGAGGCCGGAGATGTAGGGGAACGGGTGTGCGGGATCGACCGCGAGCGGCATCAGGACGGGGAAGATCTGCGCGCCGAAGTACTCGCGCAGGTGGGCGTGCTCGGTCTCTCCCAGCTCGCTCCATCGCACGACGTGGATGCCCGCCTCGGCGAGTGCCGGCCGCACCAGCTCCTGGTACGCCAGCGCGTGGCGTTCCTGCAGGACGTGGGCCTTCCGGGAGATGTCGGCCAGGACGTCGATCGGCGCACGCCCGACGTTGGTCGGGACGGCGAGGCCGGTCATGATGCGTCGCTTGAGGCCCGCGACGCGCACCATGAAGAACTCGTCGAGGTTGGAGGCGAAGATCGCGAGGAAGTTCGCACGCTCGAGCACGGGCAGCCGCGGATCCTCGGCGAGTTCGAGCACGCGCTGGTTGAACGCCAGCCAGCTCAGCTCGCGGTCGAGGTAGCGTTCGGCGGGGAGTTCGGGTGCACCCTCGAGGTCGAACGGCTCGAAGTCGTCGTCGAAGTCGCTCGCGGTGCGGTCGTCGTCGAGGGTGTCGGTCATCCCCACATCATGCCACCGGCCCGTGATGGGGGTGTTGCCGACGGGGCAACCGCTCGTGACGATCCGGTGCGGTCGGTCAGCGGACCGCGGGCGTCTGCTCGTCCTCCTCGTGGACGTTGAAGCGGTATCCGACGTTGCGCACCGTGCCGATGAGGCTCTCGAGGTCGCCGAGCTTCGCGCGGAGGCGTCGCACGTGCACGTCGACCGTGCGCGTGCCGCCGAAGTAGTCGTAGCCCCAGACCTCGCTGAGCAACTGCTCGCGGGTGAACACCCGCGACGGGTGCGCCGCGAGGAAGCGGAGCAGCTCGAACTCCTTGTACGTGAGGTCGAGCGGGCGCCCGTGGACCTTGGCCGAGTAGCTGGCCTCGTCGATGACCACTCCCGAGGTCTGGATGCGCTCGGACGGCTGCGCCGATTGCGCGCGGCCGATGGCGAGGCGGATGCGCGCGTCGATCTCGGCGGGGCCGGCGTGCTCGAGCACGACGTCGTCGACGCCCCAGTCGGGGGAGACGGCGGTGAGCCCGCCCTCGGTGACGATGAGGATGAGCGGGGCGGACAGGCCCGTGGTCCGCAGGATCTGTGCGAGCGCCTTCGCGCCGGCGAGGTTCGTCCGCGCGTCGAGGAAGAGGAGATCGGACTCCGGTGCGCGCACCAACTGCTCCGGTGACGCCGGGATGACCCGGGTCCGGTGAGTCAGAAGCGACAGAGCCGGGAGGACGTCTTCGTCAGCCGCCGGCGACAGGATCAACAGCTGCGCCACGCACACCCTCCAGTAGTAAGGTGCGGTCAATACTACGGGACGGCGGACCGCCGTCCACGCACGGCAGGCTGGAGGCCCCGATGACACGCTCGGCGGGCGCGGCGATCTCGATCGGCGCGGTGTGGGTGCTGGCGCTGGCCGGATGCCTCGTCGTCGTGGTCGGTGCGGCCGCCGACGGTGGTGCGGACCCGATGGCGGCCTACGGCCGCCTCGGCTTCGTGCTCGGCCTCGCGGTGCTGGCGGCGCTCGTCGCGCAGTTGGCGACGCGGCGGCCCGAGGGGTTCGTCGCGCGGGTGAGCTGGTCGGTCGCCGGAGCGCTCGGGATCGGCGCGCTCGCCGCGCTGGTGCTCGTGCCGCTCGTCGTGACCTGACCGCGGCGGTGCGGGCGGGGCCGGCGCGCTCGCGACCGCGGCGGTGCGGGCGGGGCCGGCGCGCTCGCGACCGCGGCGGTGCGGGGTAGACTCGCACCATGTCTGAGCTGCTCGCCCTCGAACTCTTCTTCCTCGGTCTGCTGGGGCTCGCGGGCGTCGCGATCGCCTGGGTCTCGGGCGTCGTGGTCTACAAGCTCTTCAAGGGTCAGCGCTGAGCCGATGATCGACCTGCCCGTCGGGCTTCCCGCCGAACTGGTCCCGCTCTCCTGGCTCCTCGGGGTCTGGGAGGGTTCCGGCGTCATCGACTACAAGATCGGCGAGGAGCGCGTCACGCGC
Source organism: Agromyces sp. LHK192 (assembly GCF_004006235.1). Classification (NCBI taxonomy): domain Bacteria; kingdom Bacillati; phylum Actinomycetota; class Actinomycetes; order Micrococcales; family Microbacteriaceae; genus Agromyces; species Agromyces sp. LHK192. Next base: position 2,912,976 of record NZ_CP034753.1, on the reverse strand, counting down.
GAGTTCGGCCAACGCGTGAGCTTCAGCCATGACGGCCTCCCGCACCTGAACTACACCTCGTACGCGTGGTTGTTCCCCGAGGAGGAGGGCGGTGAGCCCGAGCCCCTCGCGACCGAGAGCGGCTACTGGCGGCTCGCCCGCCCGTTCGGAGAGGGCGATCCCGGCCCCGGCCTGTTGCCGGCGGAGGGCGCGTCGCGATACACGACGGCCGATGAGGTCGAGACGCTCCGCAACGCCGACGACGGCTTCGACATCGAGGTCTCGATCGTGCATCCCGGCGGGGTGCTCGAGCTGTACCTCGGCCAGGTGAAGGGTCCGCGCATCGACCTCGCGACGGACGCCGTCGTCCGTTCCTCGGGCGCGAAGGAGTACGCCGCCGCGACCCGCCTCTACGGGCTCGTCGACGCGCACCTGCTGTGGGCCTGGGACGTCTCGGCACTCGGCCAGGACCTCCGCACGCACGCCTCGGCCAGGCTCGCGAAGGCCGAGTGATGTCCTCCCCGTTCCTCTCCCTCCACGGCGCGGTCGCTGCGGAGGGTGTCGACGTGGGCGTGGCCGGTCACTACGGCAACCCCATCGTCGAGCAGCGGCACCTGGAGCAGGGGCGCGCGATCGTCGACTGCTCGACGCGCGGCGTCGTGACGGTCACCGGTCCCGACCGACTGAGCTGGCTGCACTCGATGGCGAGCCAGGCGGTCGCACGCCTGCAGCCGGGCGAGGGCTCCGAGGCGTTGCTGCTCGACGCCAACGGCCACATCGAGCACGCCGTGCACGTCCTCGACGACGGCGCCACCGCGTGGCTGGTCGTCGAGGGTGATCAGGCCGCCGCGCTCGCGACGTTCCTCGACCGGATGCGGTTCATGCTCCGGGTCGAGGTGGCCGACGTGACGGCCGACTGGGCGGTGCTCGGGGCGATGGCGGTCGACGCGCTCGACGCCGCGGTTCCGGCCGCCGCCCCGAACGGCGTCGCACTCGACTGGCACGACCCCTGGCGCGGTGCCCCCGGCCACCAGTACTCCCACGAGGCGAGCCATCCCTCGTCGGACTGGACCTGGGTCGAGCGCATCGTGGCCCGTGACTCGCTGGGCGATGCCGCGGCTGCGGTCGCCGCGGGCCGGGTGGAGGCGGCAGGCTCCCTCGCCGAGGAGGCGCTGCGCATCGCGGCCTGGCGGCCGCGGTTCGCGACCGAGGTCGACGAGAAGGCCATCCCGCACGAGTTCGACTGGCTGCGCAGCGCGGTCGACCTCGGCAAGGGCTGCTACAAGGGCCAGGAGACGGTCGCGAAGGTGCTCAACCTCGGCCGGCCCCCGCGCCGGATGGTGCTGCTCCACCTCGACGGCAGCGACACCGTGCTGCCCGCGCCGGGCGAGCAGGTCGTCGGCGAGAAGGTGCGCCCGGAGCCGGCCGCCGGCGAAGCGCCCGAGCGCAAGGTGGTCGGCCGGATCACCTCGAGCGCCATGCACCACGAGCTCGGCCCGATCGCGCTCGCCGTCGTCAAGAGGGCCGTGCCCGCCGACCTCGACTTGATCGTCGAGAGCCATGGCATCGACGTCGCCGCCGCGCAGGTCGAGATCGTGCCCGCCGACGCCGGCGCGGCGATCGACGTGCCGAGGCTCCCGCGCCTCGGCGTCCGCTGAACGGTCGCGTCGACCGGACGCATGTTCCGGCTGCCTGTGCGCCGGATGCCGTGCGCCGGTGCTGCGGTCGGTCCAGGGCTTCCGCGTGGCGAGGCATCCGTCAGCGCGGCGCCACCGCCGACCAGGCGACGGTGACCTCGCCGAGTCGCCACCTGCGGACGCCGCCGAGCACCGGCCAGCCCTCACCGCGCAGCGTCTCGACGCAGCGGATGAAGCGCTGGCTCGGCCCGTAGACCGACAGCGGGGCATGCACGCGCCAGGCGCGGTCGAGCGCGACGAGCAGGTCGTGCACGCGCTCGCCGGGGACGTTGCGGTGGATCAGCGCCTTGGGCAGCCGTTCGGCGACGATCGACGGCGCATCGAGGCCGGTCAGGCGCAGGCTCACGGTGAACGTCTCGGGTCCGGATGTCCCGACGGCCGCCCAGGCGGCGATGCGGCCGAGTTCGTCGCACGTGCCCTCGACGAGGAGTCCTCCCGGCGCGAGTCGCCCGGTCATCAGGCCCCAGGCCGCGGCGACCTCGGACTCGTCGTACTGGCGCAGCACGTTGAAGGCGCGGATCACGGCCGGCCGGCGTCCGGCGGGCAGTGGCACCTCGAACCCGCCGCGGCCGAACGAGACGGGGAGGTCGCGCGCGAACGGCGTCGCGCCGGCGCGCACCTGTTCGAGTTGCGCGGTCGCCGTGGCGACCCGGCCCGGGTCGATCTCGAGGCCGAGCACGTCGACGTCGGGCCGCGTGCGCCGGAGCCGGGTCGCGAGCTCCAACGCCGTGACGCCGCTGGCCCCGTACCCGAGGTCGATCACGAGCGGGTCGGCGCTGCGGGCGAACGCCGGCTGCGCGGCGATCCAACGGTCCACCCGTCGCAGGCGGTTGGTGTTGGTGGTGCCGCGCGTGACCACTCCGGTGGGCATGCCACCCAGTCTCGCAGGCCATAGGCTGGGAGCATGCCTCACACCCTCGTGCTGCTCCGCCACGGCAACAGCGAATGGAACCAGAAGAACCTGTTCACGGGATGGGTCGACGTCCGGCTCTCCGAGCTCGGCCGGGCCGAGGCCAAGCGCGCGGGCGAGCTGCTCGTCGAGCACGGCGTGCTGCCCGACGTGCTGCACACGTCGGTCCTGACCCGCGCGATCCAGACTGCGGACCTCGCGCTCGAGGAGGCCGACCGACTCTGGATCGACGTGCGTCGCACCTGGCGCCTCAACGAGCGCCACTACGGCGCGCTGCAGGGGCTCGACAAGGCGGAGACGCTCGAGAAGTACGGTCCCGAGCAGTTCCAGCTCTGGCGCCGCTCGTTCGACGTGCCGCCGCCCGTGCTCGCCGACGACGCCGAGTGGTCGCAGGTCGGCGATCCGCGCTATGCGGGCCTCGCCGACGACGAACTGCCCCGCACGGAGTGCCTGAAGGACGTCATCGCGCGCATGCTGCCGTACTGGCAGGACGGCATCATCCCCGACTTGGCCGCGGGCAAGACCGTGCTCGTCACCGCGCACGGCAACTCGCTGCGGGCCCTCGTGAAGCACCTCGACGGCATCTCCGATGAGGACATCGCCGAACTCAACATCCCGACCGGCATCCCCCTCGTCTACGAGCTCGGCGACGACTTCATGCCGACCAAGCCGGGCGAGTACCTCGACCCGGAGGCTGCGGCCGCGGGTGCGGCGGCGGTGGCCGCGCAGGGCAAGAAGTAGCTCGACCTCCTCGAGCGGTCGACGCAGGCGACGCGAACGGCCCGGCGGTGATCCGCCGGGCCGTTCGTCCGTCTGGAGAGTCGGTGCTCAGGACCCGGTGCTCAGGACCCGGTGCTCAGGACCCGGTGCTCAGGACCCGGTGCTCAGGACCCGGTGCTCAGGACTCGGGGATCCAGTCGCCGGTGGCGAGGTACTGCACCTTCTTGGCGATCGACACCGCGTGGTCCGCGAAGCGCTCGTGGTACCGGCTGGCGAGGGTGGCGTCGACCGTGTCCATCGCCTCGCCCTTCCACGTCTCGCCGAGGACCTTGTCGAAGACGCTGAGGTGCAGCGCGTCGACCTTGTCGTCCTCGTTGCGGATCTCCTCGGCGAGCTGCACGTCCTGCTCGGCGAGGAGGCGCGCGAGCTTGCGGGCGATCTCGACGTCGAGGCGGCCCATCTCGGCGAACGTGCCGCGGAGCGACTTGGGCACCACCTTGTCGGGGAACCGGTAGCGGGCCAGCTGCGCGATGTGCGACGACATGTCGCCCATCCGCTCGAGCGACGCGCTGATGCGCAGGGCGCTCACGACGATGCGGAGGTCGCGGGCGACCGGCTGCTGCTTGGCGAGGATGGTGATCGCGAGCTCGTCGAGCTCGACGGCCGCCTGGTCGATCCTGGGATCTCCCGCGATGACCTCCTCGGCGAGGCTCACATCGGACTCGTTGAACGCCCTGGTCGCCTTGTCGATCGATTCGGCCACGAGGCCGGCGATCTCGACCAGCCGGTCCTGGACCTCTCGGAGTTCCTGTTGGAACACTTCACGCATGTACGGATTCCCTCGTCTTCGCCGCCCGCGCCGCGCGCGCGGGCACACCGGTCGCAACCGGCCCCGCCATCCTCCCCGCGGCAGGTGAACAGCAGGTGCCGAACACCTGAACACTTCCCAACCTAGCCCGGGAGCGGCGGAAACCAGCGTGGACGCCCTTCACTCGTCGTTATCGTGGTGCTCATGGAGTCCACCTGGCTGGTGCTCGCCGCGCTCGCCTTCGGCGCGTTCCTCGGCGCCGCGTTCATGGTCGTCCTGCACCTCGCCGAGCGTCGGGGGCAGGCTGCGGCCCGCGTCGTGGCCCCGACCATCCCGGACGGCGTCGAGCAGATGCTCGAGGTCCTGGAGTCGGCGGGCATCGTGCTCGACCCCTCGAACAACGTCCTCCGGGTCTCGCCGGGCGCGCTGGCGATGGGATTGGTGCGCGGCCAGACGCTCGTGCACGACGAACTCCTGGCCCTGCTCGCCGACGTCCGGCGCACAGGCGAGCCGACGGAGGCCGACGTCGTCGTCCCGCGCGGCCCGTTCGGGGGAGCGCAGCTCCGGCTCAGGGTGCGTGCCGCGCTGCTCGGCACCAGGTTCGTGCTGCTGCTCGCGGAGGATCGCACCGAGGCGCACCGCCTCGACGAGGTGCGCCGCGACTTCGTCGCCAACATCAGCCACGAACTGAAGACCCCGATCGCATCGGTGTCGCTGCTCGCGGAGGCGATCGACCTCGCCGCCGAGGAGCCCGACCAGGTCCGTCGCTTCACGAACCGACTGGGCGAGGAGTCCGCGCGGCTCGCGCACATCACGAGCGAGGTCATCGAGCTCTCGCGACTGCAGGCGCAGGACGCGCTCCGGCCAGACGAGCTCGTCGACGTCGACGAGGCGTGCCGTGCCGCGGTCGACCAGAACCTGGTGGTGGCCCGTGCGAAGGGGATCGACGTGGCCGTGCGTGCGAAGTCGCGCGCGAAGGTCTGGGGCGATCGCGCGCTCATCGTGGTCGCGGTGCACAACCTCGTGGCGAACGCGGTGGCCTATTCGAACGAGGGCGGTCGTGTCGGGGTCGGCGTGCGGACCGACGGCGACGCGGTGGAGATCTCGGTCATCGACCAGGGCATCGGCATCGCCGAAGAGGATCTCGACCGGGTGTTCGAGCGGTTCTACCGCGTCGACCAGGCGCGTGCGCGTAACACGGGCGGCAGCGGACTCGGGCTCTCGATCGTGAAGCACACCGTGCAGAACCTCGGCGGCGACGTCCGCGTGTGGTCCCGGCTCGGTCGCGGCACCACGTTCACGATCCGCTTCCCCATCGCCGCCGAGGTCCCGACGGACACGACGGCGAAGGATGCCCCGGCCGGGGCATCCGGCAGTACCAAGAAGCAGGCGGCCCGCGCGGTCGCCGTTGACGGAGGGAGATCCGAGTGACCCGCATCCTGCTCGTCGAGGACGAGGCCGCGCTCAGCGAGCCCCTCGCGTTCCTGCTCGAACGCGAGGGCTACGAGGTCGAGGTGGCCGCGGACGGCCGTGAGGCCGTCGCGGCGTTCGACCGTTCGGGCGCCGACCTGGTCCTCCTCGACCTCATGCTGCCGGGGCTGCCGGGCACCGAGGTCTGCCGTGAGATCCGCACGCGTTCGAGCGTGCCGATCATCATGCTCACGGCGAAGGACTCGGAGGTGGACATCGTCGTCGGGCTCGAGCTCGGCGCCGACGACTACGTCACGAAGCCGTACTCGACCCGCGAGCTGCTCGCGCGGATCCGCGCGGTCCTGCGACGCCGGGTCGAGGCGCTCGACTTCGACGAGGCGCTGCTCGAGGGCGGTCGGGTCCGGATGGACGTGGACCGGCACACGGTCGAGGTCGACGGCGACGCGGTGTCGATGCCGCTCAAGGAGTTCGAGCTGCTCGAACTGCTCATGCGCAACCCCGGCCGGGTGCTCACGCGCGGCCAGCTGATCGACCGGGTGTGGGGCTCGGACTACTTCGGCGACACGAAGACGCTCGACGTGCACATCAAGCGCATCAGGGCGAAGATCGAGCTCGTGCCGTCCGAACCGGTGCAGCTGGTGACCGTGCGCGGGCTCGGCTACCGATTCGAAGCCTGAGCCGCGGTCGACGAACGCGGGCCGGGCCCTCGCACAGCGCCGGAACGACGAACGACGGATGCCCCTCGAGGCATCCGCCGTTCGAACGTGCGGTTCTGGGCGCCGCCTTACGGCAGCAGGTCCGCGTACTCGGGCAGGGTGCCGTCGAGGACGGGCACCAGGACCTCGACGCCCTCGGCGCCGGGTGCCGTGAAGTAGATCGGGGTGTCGGCGCCTGGGTCGACCTGGAGGCCCTCGATGGTGAGCGGCTCCTGTTCGCCGACGCCGAGCACGACCTGCTCCATCGCCGGGACCTCGAGTTCGACGGGCTCGCCGCCCTCGACGGGCTCGACCGTGAGGGTGGCGTCGTCGTCGCCGGTGTTCGCGACGGTGAAGATGATGTTGGCGCGGTCGTCGCCGGCCTCGGTCAGCACGAGGATGTTGCGCAGCTCGAGGTCGCCGACGGTCGCGGGCACGCCGTCCGACGCGTCGTAGTGCTCGGTGGTCGCCTGGTAGGTGAGCATCGAGCAGCCGCTCGCCCCGATGACGATGCCGAGAGCCAGGGCGACGGATGCCGCGAGACGCGCCTTCACAGAACCTCCAAGTGCGTGTGCGCGCAGGCAGGAACGACCGAGCGCGCGGGTCGAATCGAGCATAGCCTACGGCGCCGGGCGAAGCCGGGGGCGGAACCTTAGCAGGAACCCGGTGTGATAAACTGGACGTTGCCGAAAGGACACCATTTCATGCTTTTTGAGGTTGGCGAGACCGTCGTTTACCCCCACCACGGCGCCGCAACGATCGTCGAAGTCAAGAAACGCGTCATCAAGGGCGAAGAGAAGCTCTACCTCAAGCTGAACGTCACGCAGGGCGACCTCGTCATCGAGGTCCCGGCCGAGAACGTCGACCTGGTCGGCGTGCGCGACGTCATCGGCAAGGAGGGCCTCGACCGCGTGTTCGAGGTGCTGCGCGCGCCGTTCACCGAGGAGCCCACCAACTGGTCCCGCCGCTACAAGGCGAACCTCGAGAAGCTCGCCTCGGGCGATGTGATCAAGGTCTCCGAGGTCGTGCGCGACCTGTGGCGTCGCGACCAGGACCGCGGGCTGTCCGCGGGGGAGAAGCGGATGCTGGCCAAGGCGCGCCAGATCCTCATCTCCGAGTTGGCGCTCGCCGAGAAGACCGACGAGGAGCAGGCATCCGTCGTCCTCGACGAGGTCCTCGCGTCCTGAGTCGTCCGAACGACTGACGTTCACGGGCCGGCCACACCGGTCCGCGACAGAGCGGTGCGCCTCGCGCACCGCTCTGTCGCGTTCAGCCGGCGCGTGCCGGCGGGGCTACGCTCGAACCGTGAGTGCATCGACCGTCGCCGTCATCCTGGTCGCCGCGGGCAGCGGCACCCGGCTCGGCCATCCCGAGCCCAAGGCGTTCGTCCCGATCGGTACGCGCACCATGCTGGAGCTCGCGGTCGATGCCGTGCTGGGCATGCGCGAGACTCCGCACCTCGTGCTCGTCGTCCCAGCCGATCGCGTCGACGAGGCACGACGCGCCATCGCCCCGGCAGCCGACGCGGCCGGAGCGCCCCTCGACGTCGTCGCGGGCGGCGACAGCCGTCAGGAGTCGGTCGCGGCCGGCCTCGAACGGCTGCCGCACCTCGTCGACACGGTGCTCGTGCACGATGCCGCCAGGCCGTTGACGCCTGCACCGGTCTTCGACGAGGTGGTCGAGGCCGTCCGCGCGCGCGGGCACGGCATCATCCCGGCCCTGCCGGTCGTCGACACCGTCAAGCGCGTCGACACCGTCCCGCGCGCCGACGGGTCGCGCCGCGTGGTCGAGACCGTCGACCGCTCGGCCCTCGTCGCCGTGCAGACGCCGCAGGGATTCCCCCGGGACGCGCTCGACCGGGCATATGCCGCGGCGACCGAGGACTTCACCGACGATGCGGCGCTCGCGGCATCCGTCGGCGTCGTCGTCGATGTGGTCCCCGGTGACGCTCGCGCGTACAAGATCACGGTGCCCGCCGACCTGCGTCGGGCCGAGCAGGCCGTGCCCGCCGCGGGGCCGCACGTGCGCGCATCGGCCGTCGGAACGCCGTCGGCACCGGCATCCGACCCGGGGCCGCGGATCGGCACCGGCATCGACGTCCACGGGTTCGCCGACGACGCCGAGACGCCGCTCTGGCTCGCCGGGCTGCACTGGCCGGGCGAACGGGGCCTGTCGGGCCACAGCGACGGCGACGCGGTCTCGCACGCGATCTGCGACGCACTGCTCGCGGCCGCCGGCCTCGGCGACATCGGCGGCATGTTCGGCACCGACGACACGCGGTTCGCGGGCGCCCACGGCGAGGTGTTCCTCGCGGAGACCGTCCGCAGGCTGGCCGAGGCCGGATGGCGGATCGGCAACGTCACCGTGCAGGTCGTCGGCAATCGGCCGAAGCTCGCCCCCCGCCGAGCCGAGGCGCAGGAGGAGCTGACGCGCATCGTCGGAGCCCCGGTCAGCGTCGCGGCGACGACCACGGACGGGCTCGGGTTCACCGGCCGCGGCGAGGGCATCACCGCGATCGCCACGGCGCTCGTGCTGCCGGCCTGATCCGGCCGGCGGCGAAGTCCCGGATGACGGGCCGCCGGTAGCATTGACGGGTGACGCTCAGACTGTACGACACCAAGGCCCAGGCGCTGCGTGACTTCGTGCCCCTCCGCGAGGGGCACGTCGGCATGTACGTCTGCGGCCCGACCCCGCAGTCGAGCCCGCACATCGGCCACCTCCGCAGCGCGCTGAACTACGACCTCATGCGCCGTTGGTTCGCCTACCGGGGCTTCGACGTCACCTTCGTCCGGAACGTCACCGACATCGACGACAAGATCCTCGAAGCCGTCACGGGCGAGGAGTGGTGGGCGCTCGCGTACCGCGTGGAACTCGAGTTCTCCGCCGGCTACCGGTCGCTCGGCATCCTGCCGCCGACCTACGAACCGCGCGCGACCGCGAGCATCATGCAGATGCAGGAGCTGATCGGCCGGCTCATCGAGCGCGGGCACGCGTACCCGGCGACGGATGCCTCGGGCGACGTGTACTTCGACACCGGGAGCTGGCCCGCCTACGGCGAGCTCACCCGGCAGTCGCGCGACAACATGGAGGCCGCGGTCGACGCCGATCCGCGCGGCAAGCGCGACCCGCGCGACTTCGCGCTCTGGAAGGGGCGCAAGGCGGCCGAGCCCGAATCGGCGTCGTGGGAGTCGCCGTGGGGCGACGGGCGCCCGGGCTGGCACATCGAATGCTCGGCGATGAGCCGTCGCTACCTCGGTCCGGAGTTCGACATCCACGGCGGCGGACTCGACCTGCGTTTCCCGCACCACGAGAACGAGCTCGCGCAGTCCACGGCAGTCGGCGACGGGTTCGCCCGGTACTGGGTGCACAACGGACTCGTGAACATCGGCGGGCAGAAGATGTCGAAGTCGCTCGGCAACTCGGTGTACGCCGCGGAACTGCTCTCGCAGGCGTCGCCGCTCGCGGTGCGGTACCTGCTCGGTGCCGCGCACTACCGGTCCACGCTCGACTACAACGCCGGCTCGCTCGCCGAGGCCGAGGCCACCGTCGAGCGCATCCGCACCTTCCTCGTCCGCGCCGGGCGCCGGCTCTCCGGCACGCGCTTCGCCGACGAGGCGACGCCGGTCGTGCCCGACGCGTTCGCCGAGGCGATGGACGACGACCTCGGGGTTCCGCAGGCGCTCGCCGTCCTCCACGACACCGTTCGACAGGGCAACCAGGCGCTCGACGACGAGCGGCTCGGCGAGGCCGCCGTCGCGCTCGGACACGTGGGCGCCATGGTCGGCGTGCTCGGCATCGATCCTCGCGATCCGCACTGGGCGACGGCAGACGCCGGGCCTGCGGCATCCGCCCTGGAAGCGCTCGTCGAGCGGCTCATCGAGGACCGCCGGGCCGCGCGCGCCGCGAAGGACTACCAGGCCGCGGATCGCATCCGCGGCGAGCTCGCCGCAGCGGGCATCACGATCGAAGACTCGTCTTCCGGAACGCATTGGAGCATCGGCTCATGAAGGGCAGCAGCAGCGGCAAGGGGCGCGGCGGAGCCGTGCGCAAGGGCGGCCACGGCAAGCAGGTCGGCACCGGCGGACACGGCCGCAAGGCCCTCGAGGGCAAGGGGCCGACGCCGAAGGCCGAGGACCGCGCATGGCACCCGGCGGGCAAGCGCAAGGCCGCCGAGGAACGCTACAAGGCCGCGGGCGGCAAGGGGCGCACCGGGCAGAAGGGTGCACCCCGCGGGGCATCCGGTGCCGCGCAGCGCGCTCGTGCGGGTGACGAGTCGGAGATCGTGACCGGTCGGAACTCCGTGATCGAGGCGCTGCGCACCAGGATCCCGGCGACGACGCTCTACCTCGCGCAGCGCATCGAGATGGACGACCGGGTGAAGGAGGCGATCAAGATCGCCACCAACCGCGGCATCGCGGTGCTCGAGGTGACCCGCCAGGAGCTCGACCGGCTCGCCGGTGAGGGTGCCGTGCACCAGGGCGTCGGGCTCAAGGTGCCGCCGTACGAGTACGCGCACCCGATCGAGCTCCTCGACGAGGTGCTCGAGTCGGATGCCACACCGCTGTTCGTCGCCCTCGACGGCATCACCGACGCCCGCAACCTGGGCGCGATCATCCGTTCGACCGCCGCGTTCGGCGGGCAAGGTGTGATCGTGCCGCAGCGCCGATCCGTCGGCGTCAACGCGGGTGCATGGAAGACCTCGGCGGGAGCCGCCGCGCGGATCCCCGTCGCGATGGCCTCGAACCTCACCCAGACCCTCAAGGCGCTCAAGGAGCGCGGCGTCTTCGTGCTCGGCCTCGACGGCGGCGGCGACGTGCAGCTGCCCGGCCTGGACTTCGCCGACCGGCCGATCGTCGTCGTCGTCGGCTCCGAGGGCAAGGGACTGTCGCGACTGGTCACCGAGACGTGCGACGCGATCGTGTCGATCCCGATCTCGTCGGCCACCGAGTCGCTGAACGCGGGCATCGCCGCCTCGGTCACGCTCTACGAGATCTCGAAGCTCCGCGCCGAGGGGTGACGCGCTGAGCGGCGCCCCGCCCACGCCCCGACGGCATGGTGCATGCCGTCAGACCTTGGCGCGCCAGTCGCCCGCGTCGTCGGGGTCGTCGAGCGCCGCGGCCTGCTCGTCGGTCAGGATCGTCGCGATCGGCATCGTGAAGGTGCCCGTCGGCGGTCCGATGATGGTCGCCTCGTCGCGGCGGTGCCGCAGCACGGTGTTGATGTAGCTCGTCACGGCCTCGGCGAGCGGGATGTCGTGTCCGGCCCGCTGCGCCAGGTACCACCGGTGGTCGAGCAGCTGGTGGAACACCTCCGCCGGTTCGAGCTTGCCCCGCAGGTCGGCGGGGATCGCGCGGACGACCGGCTCGAACACGCGCATGAGCCACTCGTGCGCGACCATCTCCTCGTCGAGGCCGGCCTTGCCGTACGAGGCGCGATACGAGTCGAGGTCGTTGAGGAGCCGCCGCGCCTGGTTCTCACCGGCGTCGAGGCCGGTGAGCCGGAGCAGCCGGCGCTGGTGGTGCCCGGCGTCCACCACCTTCGGTTGGATGCGCACGGTCGTGCCGTCGGCATCCGTGCGGATCGCGAGCTCCTCGATGTCGAAGCCGAGGTCGTTGAGCCGGTTGACACGCTCGTTGATGCGCCAGCGCTCGGCCGTCGCGAACGACTCCGCGCCGGTGAGCTCCGCCCACAGCTTCCGGTAGGCGCCGACGATGCCGTCGGAGATCCGGATGGGGTCGAGCTCGTCGGCCACCCGGCCGCCGGCCTCGAGGTCGAGCAGCTCGCCCGCGATGTTGACCCGTGCGATCTCGAGGTCGTTCTCGCGCTGTCCGTTCGACAGGCCGCCGTCGAAGAGCTTGCCCGTCTCGGCGTCGACCAGGTACGCGGCGAACGCGCCGGCATCCCGACGGAAGAGCGTGTTGGACAGCGAGACGTCGCCCCAGAAGAAGCCGGCGATGTGGAGCCGGACGAGGAGCACCGCGAGCGCGTCGACCAGACGGGTCGCGGTGTCGGGCCGCAGCGTCTGCGAGAACAGGGCGCGGTAGGGGAGCGAGAACCGCAGGTGCCGGGTGACGAGCACCGGCTTCAGGCCCTCGCCCTCGTCGTCGGCCCGGTTCGTGATGACCGCGATCGGCTCGACGCACGGGATCTCGATACGCTGCAGGGTGCGGAGCATCTCGTACTCGCCCTTCGCCATCTCGGCGGTGGTCTCCTTGATCGCCACGACATGCTCGCCCAGGTGGGCGAACCGCACGAGGTGCCGCGAGATGCCCTTCGGCAACGCCGCGATCGTGTCGCTCGGCCACGACTCGAGCGGAAGGTGCCACGGCAGGTCGAGCAGTGCCGGGTCGGCCATCGCCGAGGTGATGTTGAGGGAGCCGCTCATGGGTCGATCCTTCCAGATCCGGCCGGTCGGGCGCGGAGACGACGGATGCCGGCCGGGCCGAGGCCCGACCGGCATCCGATCGATCCGGTGGATTACGCGACGACGCGGTGGCCCAGGCGCTCGCCCGACTCGGCGTCGAAGACGTGCACGTGGTCGGGCGTCGGGGTGAGGTAGACCGTGTCGCCCGCGAACGGGTGCGAGCGGCCGTCGACGCGCGCGACGATGTCGGTGCGCTTGCCCTCGATCTCGGAGTGGCCGTAGAGGTAGCCGTCGGCGCCGAGCTCCTCGACGAGGTCGACGACGACCGCGAGGCCGTCGCCGGCGGTCGTCGACACGCGGATGTCCTCGGGGCGGACGCCGACCGTGACGACCTGGCCGGTCGCGTTGTCGAGCGCCTCGCGCTCCACGGGCACCAGGGCCGAGCCGAACTTGACGCCGCCGTCGGCGATGTCCGCGTGGAACAGGTTCATCGCGGGCGAGCCGATGAAGCCCGCGACGAACACGTTCTGCGGCTTCTCGTACAGGTCGCGCGGGGTGCCGACCTGCTGGAGCACGCCGTCCTTGAGGACCGCGATGCGGTCGCCCATCGTGAGCGCCTCGGTCTGGTCGTGCGTGACGTACACGGTGGTGACGCCGAGACGACGCTGGAGCGACGCGATCTGGGTACGCGTCTGCACGCGGAGCTTGGCGTCGAGGTTCGACAGCGGCTCGTCCATGAGGAAGACCTGGGGCTGGCGCACGATCGCGCGGCCCATGGCGACGCGCTGGCGCTGACCGCCCGAGAGCGCCTTCGGCTTGCGGTTGAGGTAGGGCTCGAGGTCGAGCAGCTTGGCCGCCTCGAGGACGCGCGCGGCGCGCTCGTCCTTGCCGACGCCGGCGATCTTGAGCGCGAAGCCCATGTTCTCGGCGACCGTCATGTGCGGGTACAGCGCGTAGTTCTGGAAGACCATCGCGATGTCGCGGTCCTTCGGGGGCACGTCGGTGACGTTGCGGTCGCCGATGAAGATGTTGCCGTCGTTGACCTCCTCGAGGCCCGCGAGCATGCGGAGGGAGGTCGACTTGCCGCAGCCCGAGGGGCCGACGAGGACGAGGAATTCGCCGTCCGCGATGTCGAGGTCGAGTGCGTCGACCGCGGGGCGGGTGCCGCCGGGGTAGAGGCGGGTGGCCTGGTCAAACGTGACAGATGCCATGGTTCAGCTGCTCCTTCACCGGCAGGTACGTGCCGGACGATCCGTAGTGATGGATGGGTGCGTCGTCGATGACGCCCGTCAAGTATCGCACGCGCGGGAGGCGCCGGACGCCACGGCGTCGGGTCGCACGTGCACCCCGTGCGGAGCGCTCCGCGGGATCCAGCCGGCGGTGGGCTGATTCCCAGCCATCGTTCCTACTATCGTTGAGGCGTTCGCACGCATGGATGCGCGCGCCCCCACAGCACATTTCCCGGAGAGACCATCGATGAGCAACGGCGGAGCCAGCCAGCCACGACCCAACCGTAACGAGCGCCGCGAGGCCGCGAGGGAGAAGGCCAGGGCCCTCCGGGAGGAGCAGAAGAAGAAGGACCGCCGCAAGAAGGTCCTGATCCAGGCCAGCGTGATCGTGGCCGTCGTCGCGGTGGCGGGCATCATCGCCCTCCTGATCTTCAACAGCATCAAGCCGGCAGGTCCCGGCCCGCGGAACATGGCGAGCGACGGCATCGTGCTCACGGCCGCGACCGAGGGCGACGCGACCATCACGGCGGTGGAGACGCCTGCGCTCGAACCGGGCGAGGACCCGGTGCCGACCGTGCAGGACGAGAGCGGCGACGTCGCCAACATCGTGACGTACATCGACTACCTGTGCCCCTTCTGCGGCCAGTTCGAGTCGACGAACTCGGAGACCATGCGCACGCTGGTCGAGTCCGGCGCCGCGACCCTCGAGGTGCACCCGATCGCGATCCTCACGAACCGCTCCGCGGGCACGCAGTACTCGCTGCGGGCCGCGAACGCCGCGGGATGCGTCGCCGACCTGTCGCCGGACGCGTTCTTCGACTTCAACGAGGCGCTCTTCGCGAACCAGCCGGAGGAGAGCTCGACCGGTCTCACCAACGAGCAGTTGAAGTCGCTCGCGTCTGAGGCGGGCGCGAGCTCGCAGGTCGGTGCGTGCATCGACGAGGTCCGGTTCAAGTCCTGGGTGCAGGACGCCACCACCCGTGCGCTGAGCGGCCCGATCCCGAACTCCGAGATCCCGTCGGTCCAGGGCACGCCGACCGTGCTCGTGAACGGCAAGCAGTACCAGGGCTCGCTCGACGACGCAGCCGAGTTCCAGGCGTTCGTGACGCAGGCCGCGAGCGAGAGCTCGCTCGAGTCCTCCGACGACCCGTCGGCGACGCCGACCCCGACTCCGACGCCCTCGCAGTAGTCGGCGGGCACCATCCGCGAGCAGGCGGGTCCGGCGTGGCCGGGCCCGCCTGCGTCGTCTCCGGCCGCGCCCGCGGCGGCGATGCCGGCTGCACCGGCTCGCTAGGATGGACGGTGAAGCATCTGCCGGCTTGGCGCAATTGGTAGCGCACCGCTCTTGTAAAGCGGTGGTTGCGGGTTCGAGTCCCGCAGCCGGCTCCATGGAAGCGCACACCCCTCGGCCGGACTCGTTCGACGCGGCCGGGCCCGGCGAAGACCCGCACCGGCATGCCGAACGAACGCGGTTCCCCGCCTGGGCGGCCGTCGTCGTGGCCGTCGTCTGCGGCGGCCTGACCGCACTGCAGTCGCGGGTCAACGGCGAACTGGCGCGGGCGATCGAAGATCCCTACGCGGCGGCCGTGATCTCGTTCGGGTCGGGTCTGGCCATCCTCCTCGTCGCGCTCGTCGCGTGGCCGCCCGGGCGTCGCGGCTTCGCCCGTCTGCGGAGCGAGCTGCGCGCGCGCCGGATCGCGTGGTGGATGCTGCTCGGCGGGCTCGGCGGCGGGTTCTTCGTCACCTCCCAGGGCCTCTCGGCCGGCGCGCTCGGCGTCGCCGTGTTCACCGTCGCGATCGTCGCGGGCCAGACGATCGGCGGCCTCTGCTTCGACCTCGTCGGACTCGGGCCCGGCGGTCGGCGACGCCTGACCTGGCAGCGTGCGGTCGGTGCGGCCCTCGCGCTGGCGGCGATCGGGTGGGCGATGGCGGGGCAGCTCGCCCACGACGTGCCCGTGGCACTGCTGCTCCTGCCGTTCGCGGCCGGGATCGGCTCGGCGTGGCAGCAGGCGGTGAACGGCCGCGTCCGGAGCGCGGCCGACAGCGCGCTCACCGCAACGGTGCTCAACTTCGCGGTCGGCACGGCCGGGCTCGTCGTCGTCCTGCTCGTGCACGTGGCGACGGTCGGCCTGCCGGAGTCACTGCCCGCCGAACCCTGGTACTACCTCGGCGGGGCGATCGGATGCCTGTTCATCGCCGGGCAGGCCGCGGTCGTCCGCATCATCGGGGTGCTCGTCCTGGCGCTCGCCGGCGTCGCCGGTCAACTCTCCGCGGCACTCGCGCTGGAGGTACTCGTTCCGGCGCACGGTCGGCCCGTTGAGGTCGCGACGGTCGGCGGCGTGGCGCTCGCTCTGGTCGCCGTCGCCGTGGCGAGCGTGCGCCGACGCAACCATCGGCACGTGGCGGAGACGGTAGACGCGGTGTCGCCGGACGAGACGTCGGGCGACGGACGTTGAGCCCTCAGTCGAGCACGCTGAATCGCCGTGCGACGTCGGCCGGGCGGCCGGGCCTGCGATGCTCGGCGCGTCCGCCGACGTAGAGCCAGCCCAGCAGCAGCTCGCCGGGTGCGAGGTCGTGCATGCGCGCGACGGCGGGATGCCGCGTGTACGGCCCCGTCCGCCACATGACGCCCCACCCGGCGTCGTCGAGGAGCAGGCTGAGGACATGGGCGACGCCGGAGGCGACGGCCTCCTGCTCCCATGCGGGCACCTTCTTGTGCGGTTCGGTGATCGTCGCGACGACCGCGAGCAGGAGCGGGGCGCGCAGGGGCTTACCCGCGAGCTTGTGCTCCGGTTCACCGGTCGATGCGGATGCCTCGACGAGCGCGTCGCCGAGCCGTCCGCGGGCGGCGCCGCGGAGCGCGATGACGCGCCACGGGCGGAGCCCGGCATGATCGGCGACCCTCCCCGCCGCGCCGAGCATGCGGGTCAGCTCGGCGTCGTCGGGAGCGGCATCCGTGACCTTCGACGAGGAGCGGCGCGAGAGCGCGGCCTCGAACGCGGATGCCACGGATCAGGCGCCGGGCGTGAAGCCGAGGGCGATCGAGTTCATGCAGTAGCGGTCGCCCGTCGGCGTGCCGAACCCGTCGGGGAAGACGTGGCCCAGGTGCGAGCCGCACGCCGCGCAGCGAACCTCCGTGCGGACCATGCCGAGTGAGGTGTCCTCGATCAGTTCGACCGCCTCGGGCCGCACCGACTCGTAGAAGCTCGGCCACCCGCAGCCCGAGTCGAACTTGGTGCCGCTCTTGAAGAGTTCGGCGTCGCATGCGGCGCAGGTGTAGACGCCGGAACGCTCCTCATCGAGCAGTTCGCCCGTCCACGGGCGCTCGGTCGCCGCTTCGCGGAGCACGGCGTACTGCTCCGAGCCGAGCTCCTCACGCCACTGCTCGTCGCTCTTCTCGATGCGGTAGCCCATGGTTCTCCTTCCATCCGGCAGCCGCCGGGTTCGCAGGCGGAGTCAGCCTACCCGCCGATTCCGGCAACGTCGGCGGGTCCCGGACTGTTCCCGCCGGACCGCGCCGGGCGATTCGCGGTCGGCACGCCGGACGACTCGGGCTGCTCCCAGCCGTCGACTGCCTAGGATGTGCGAGAAGCACGGTGAAGGGCCGTGCCCGACGGGAGGCGAGCATGAGCGGCGCGACGGCCTCCGAGCGCCCTGACGGGCACGGGCGGCTCGACGCACGGTCCGTCAGGATCCTCGAGTTCGAGACGCGCGGATTCGGTCACCCGGGTGCGAAGGCGGAGGCGGTGCGCGACGAGTTCGGCATCTCCGCGGCCCGCTATTACCGTATCCTCGACGGCCTCATCGACGACCCGGCCGCGCTGCGGCACGATCCGATCCTGGTCCGGCGGTTGCAGCGGATGCGCGAGGGCCGCGCGCTCGCACGATCCCGACGTACCCTGACCCTCGGCCGGACGCTCGACTGAGCCCGGCCCCGAACCCTCGACTGGACCCCATGGCGCAGAAGTACCCCCGCGATCGCTTCGATCGCATTCCGCACGGTGTGGAACGCGTCGGAGCGCACCGCGCACCGCAGCGCCCCGGTCATCGCTGGATCATGTTCGGATGGGCCGCTCTGGCGACGGCCGTGCTCGTCGGCATCGGCATCACGGCCGTCGTCGTCAACAGCGGCCGCCTCGACTTCGCGGACGAGGCGCAGCCGACGGAGTCGGCAGCGCCGGTGGTCACCGCCGAACCGACGATCGCGCCGGACGTGCCGGTGACGGTGCTGAACGGGACCACCACCTCGGGACTCGCCGCGAAGGCGTCGGAGGCGCTCGTCGCGGCCGGCATCCCGGTCGGCGCGACCGTGAACGCCAGCGAGCAGGACCTCACGGAGAGCTACGTCTACTACAGCGCCCCTGAGCTGGAGGGTGCCGCGCGAGGCGTCGCTCAGGCGCTCCCCGAGACCGAGGTGCGCTTCGAGGCGACGTTCGCGGAGATCGGCACGCCGCTCGCGGTCGTCCTCGGGTCCGACTACGCGACCGCAGTGGGTGGCTGATCAGTCGAATCGTTGCCATTCTGCGACCATTCGCGTCCGGCGGGCTCTTGTGCAGTCGCCGTCCCGGCCTCCAATCTGGAGACGGTCACCCGATCCAGTGTGAACGGCACGGAATTCCGACAGGGTCAGCACGATTCGGGGCCCGGTACTGGCAACACGCACGTGCTGACGACACACTGCACTCTGGGAGCAACGCATGGCGAACGGAACCGTCAAGTGGTTCAACGCTGAAAAGGGATACGGGTTCATCACCGTCGACGGCGGCGGGCAGGACGTCTTCGTCCACTACTCCGCCATCGACATGTCGGGCTACAAGGTCCTCGAGGAAGGCCAGCAGGTCGTCTTCGAGGTCGGGACCGGGTCCAAGGGACCGCAGGCCGAGTCGGTACGCCCCGCCTGATCCGAGTTCACGGATGCGCCGCCCGGCTTCCGGGCGGCGCACTCGCATGTCCGGGTCTCAGCCGGACGAACGGCGGCGTCCGCCCGCGGGCGGGGGATATCGGCCCGGTCCGGCGCGGCGCGGAGTTCCTGAGGCACGGCGCGCCGCTACGATCCATGCATGTCGGGGCGAGCGGCTCGGGCGGTGGGAGCCGCTGCGCGGCTCGTCGCGCTCATGGGCCTCGCGGTCGTCGTGATCGGCGTCGCGGGATGCACGGCCGAGGCCGACGCGGCTCCGGCGAAGACCGCCGAACCCACCGCCGCCGTCCGGCCGCAGCCGGCAGATCCCGTTGCGCCGTCAGCGATCGGATTCGCACCGCTTCGCGGGACGCCCGTCGATCCGGCGGCGACGGTGCACCCGTCGCTCGCGGTCAAGATCGACAACCACGAGGACGCGCGGCCGCAGATCGCGCTCAATCGCGCCGACCTCGTGTTCGAGGAACTCGTCGAAGGCGGGATCACGCGATACGCGGCCGTCTGGCACTCCGACGTGCCCGAGGAACTCGGTCCCGTGCGATCCATCCGGCCGATGGATCCCGACATCCTGTCGCCGCTCGGCGGCCTGGTCGCGTACTCCGGCGGCCAGGAGCGGTTCGTCGAGGCGATGGAAGCGACGCCGCTCGTGAACCTCGTGTTCGACTACGACGACACGGGGCTGTTCCACCGCGCCGATGAGCGTCCCGGACCGCACGACGTGATCCTCGACGCGACCGAGGCCGTCGCCCGTCACGCCGACCTCGCGCCGCCGCGCGTGCAGTTCGCGTACGGCGGCGCCGATCCGCTGGCCGAACCCGGCTACGCCGCGGTCGCGACCGCGCGGATCGACACCGTCTTCTCGGACGCGAGGTACCCGTCGTGGGAGTGGGACGCGGCCGGCGCGTCCTGGTTGCGGTCGCAGGAGGGCGAGCCAGACCACGAGGCATGCGGCGACCGGGTCCGCGCGACGAACGTGGTGATCCTAAGAGTGGAGATCGACTGGAGCGACGGCGACGTGCCGCGGACCGTGCTCGTCGGCGGCGGGGAGGCCTGGGTCTCGACGGCCGGGCGGACGGCGCACGGTTCCTGGTCGAAGGCCGAACAGGCGGCGCCCGTGGTGCTGACCGCCGACGACGGCAGCCCGCTGCGCCTGGCGCCCGGCAACACGTGGATCGAACTCGTGCCCGTCGACGGATCCGTCTCGTTCGCACCCTGATCGGGCTCGTCGCGACCGCGACGCGGGATGTCCCGGGAAGCCTGCGGGGCGTGCGCGCGGGGCATCCGGCTCGCTTGCACTCTCGGATCGAGAGTGCCAGAATCGTGTTAGCACTCGTCTGAGCTGAGTGCTAAACCCACATGCTCCAGACGTCCGGGAAGGGACGAGAGACACACATGGCAAAGATCATTGCTTTCGATGAGGAGGCCCGCCGCGGCCTCGAGCGTGGACTCAACACGCTCGCCGACGCGGTCAAGGTGACCCTCGGCCCGCGCGGCCGCAACGTCGTGCTCGAGAAGAAGTGGGGCGCCCCCACCATCACGAACGACGGCGTGTCGATCGCCAAGGAGATCGAGCTCGACGACCCGTACGAGAAGATCGGCGCCGAGCTCGTCAAGGAGGTCGCGAAGAAGACCGACGACGTCGCCGGCGACGGCACCACCACCTCGGTCGTGCTCGCCCAGGCGCTCGTGCGCGAGGGCCTCCGCAACGTCGCTGCGGGCGCCGACCCGATCAGCCTCAAGAAGGGCATCGAGAAGGCCGTCGCGGCCGTCTCGGAGGAGCTCCTCAAGGCAGCCAAGGAGATCGAGACCAAGGACGAGATCGCCGCGACCGCGTCGATCTCCGCCGCCGACCCGCAGATCGGCGAGATCATCGCCGAGGCGATCGACAAGGTCGGCAAGGAGGGCGTCGTCACCGTCGAGGAGTCGAACACCTTCGGCACCGAGCTCGAGCTGACCGAGGGCATGCGCTTCGACAAGGGCTACCTGTCGGCGTACTTCGTCACCGACCCGGAGCGCCAGGAGGCGGTCTTCGAGGACCCGTACATCCTCATCGCCAACTCCAAGGTCTCGAACATCAAGGACCTGCTCCCCATCGTCGACAAGGTGATCCAGACGGGCAAGCAGCTCCTGATCATCGCCGAGGACGTCGACGGCGAGGCCCTCGCGACCCTGATCGTCAACAAGGTGCGCGGCATCTTCAAGTCGGTCGCCGTGAAGGCCCCCGGCTTCGGCGACCGTCGCAAGGCGCAGCTCCAGGACATCGCGATCCTCACGGGCGGCCAGGTCATCTCGGAGGAGCTCGGCCTCAAGCTCGAGAACGTCACGCTCGACCTGCTCGGCCAGGCGCGCAAGGTCGTCATCACCAAGGACGAGACGACCATCGTCGAGGGTGCGGGCGACCCCGAGCAGATCGCCGGCCGCGTGGCCCAGATCCGCCAGGAGATCGAGAACACCGACTCCGACTACGACCGCGAGAAGCTGCAGGAGCGCCTCGCCAAGCTCGCGGGCGGCGTCGCCGTCATCAAGGCGGGCGCGGCGACCGAGGTCGAGCTCAAGGAGCGCAAGCACCGCATCGAGGACGCCGTCCGCAACGCGAAGGCCGCCGTCGAGGAGGGCATCGTCGCCGGTGGTGGCGTGGCCCTCATCCAGGCCGGTGCCGCTGCCTTCGGCAAGCTCGAGCTCGTCGGCGACGAGGCGACCGGCGCGAACATCGTCAAGGTCGCCATCGAGGCCCCGCTCAAGCAGATCGCCCTCAACGCCGGCCTCGAGCCGGGCGTCGTCGCGAACAAGGTGTCGGAGCTCCCCGCGGGCCACGGCCTCAACGCCGCGACCGGCGAGTACGGCGACCTCCTCGCGCAGGGCATCATCGACCCCGCCAAGGTGACCCGTTCGGCGCTGCAGAACGCCGCGTCGATCGCCGGCCTCTTCCTCACGACCGAGGCCGTCGTCGCCGACAAGCCCGAGAAGTCCCCGGCTCCGGTCGGCGACCCCACGGGCGGCATGGACTTCTGAGTCCGTTCCACGGCTGACCAGCTGACGCGATGGGCGTCTCCCCTGCGGGGGGAGGCGCCCATCGCCGTTTCGTCGCGTGCGGTGCCGGTACGGCGGCAGCGTCGTCAGCGGAGGAAGAGCCGGGCGTTCGCCTGCTCGACCTCGAGGTACTGCGTCGCGGCCGTGCCGAGAGCGCGATTGATGGCGGCGAGGCTCTGCTCGACCTGCTGCTGGGTGACCCGCCAGTCGGCGACCGTGGCCTGGAACGCGGCGGCCGCCTGCCCCGACCAGCTCGACTGCAGCCCGGTGAGTTGGGCGAGCAGCGCGCTCACGTCGCCTTGGATTCGGTCCATGATCGTCTGGGCGGACTGGGTCGCGGCCTGCACCTGCAGGCCGTCGACGTGGTAACCGGTCATCGGAGTTCCTCTCGGGTGGATGGGGTTCCACCGTAGGAATGACCGAGCTCCGGCCGGCGGTGCGGCGCGGGTCCGTGCATCCGAGGTGCGCTCCTGCGACTGTGCAGGAGCGGCCGCGAGGGAGCGCGCCGCCGGCTCAGGCGTCGCCGACGCGCTGCGGCGCGGCCGCCGAGCCGGCGAGGGGCAGCGAGACCCGGAACGTCGCGCCGCCACCCGGCGTCTGGACGACGTCGACGGTGCCGTTGTGCGCGGCCACGATCGACGACACGATCGCGAGACCGAGGCCCGAGCCGCCGGTCTCGCGAGTGCGGGACGTGTCGGCGCGCCAGAAGCGCTGGAAGATCTTCTCCCGGATCTGCGGCGGGATGCCTTCGCCGTGGTCGACGACCTCGAGCATGGCGCGCTCGGCCTCGTCGTCGACCGAGACGCGGATGTCGATCGGGCTGTCCACGGAGGTGAAGCGCACGGCATTGCCCATCAGGTTGGTGATGACCTGACGGATCTTGTTCTCCTCCGCGAGCACCACGGCGCGGCGCACCGGCGCGGTGGGCTCGGCGACCGCCGCCGCTGCCGACGACGCCGACGCTTCGGCGTCCGTCTCGGGCTGTGCGGCCGCGGAGGCATCCGTCGTATCGACCGGCCTCGTCCGCGGCCGTCGGCCGCGAAGTCGCGCGAGGGTCGCTCCGGCGAACGAGAGGCTGCCGCGTCCGCGAGCCGGTTCGGCGACGAGGTCGACCTGCAGCACCGGCGCGGTGTCGTCGGGTGCGCCCTCCGCGGGCGCGATGACGGTGACGGTCCTGCCCGGGTTCGCGGCCATCGCGTCGAGCGCCGCATCGCGCGCCAACGGCACGAGGTCGACCTCGGTCAGTTCGAGCGGCTTCGCCTCGTCGAGGCGGGCGAGGGCGAGGAGGTCCTCGACGAGCCCGCCCATGCGGATCGCCTCCTTCTCGATGCGATCCATCGCCTGGCCGACGTCCTCCGGGCTCTGCAGCGCGCCCATGCGGTACAGCTCCGCGTAGCCGCGGACCGACACGAGCGGCGTGCGCAGTTCGTGCGACGCGTCACCGACGAAGCGGCGCATCTGGTCGATCGTGCGGGCGCGGTCGCGGAAGGCGCGGTCGATGCGGTTCAGCATGGTGTTGAGCGACCGGGTCAGGCGGCCGACCTCGGTGTTCGGCGTGGCGCCGCCGAGTCGCTGGCTGAAGTCGCCGTCGGCGATCGCGGCCGCGGTCCGTTCGACCTCGCGCAACGGCGTGAAGGTCGAGGTCACGAGCATCCGGGTCAGCAGGGCGCCGATCAGGATGACGCCGAACCCGAAGCCCAGGAAGATCGTGAGGTAGGCCGCGAGGAGGCGATCGCTCTCCGCGGTCGAGAGCGCGACGACGACCGCGACGTTGTCGCCCTGGTCCACTTGCTGGACGGTCAGGATCGCGCGGTAGACCTCGTTGCCGTTGACGTCGGGAAGCACCTGCACCACGTAGCCGTCGCGGTTCAGCGAGAGCACCTCGGTGATCGACAGGGCGGCGGGCCGGCTTGGCGGCGCCCCCTCCTGCATCACCGACCAGTTGTCGTCCTCGTACGATCCGTCGGCCTCGTAGACGGCGACGTACGCATCGACGTTGCCCCGTGCCGCCGACTTCAGCAGGTCGCTGTTCGAGGCGAGGGCCTTCAGCTTCTCATCGACCTGGCTCTCGACGTAGCCGCGGAGCATGGCGGCCGTGCCGATGCCCGAGACGAGCAGCCCGAGGGTGAGCATCAGCACTGTCACCCCGGTGATCTTGGTGCGCAGGGAGACGCGGTTCCACCGGTCTGAGAGGGTCTGATGCATGGCCGGGCGAGTCTACGGATGCTCCCTGTACCGAACCTGTACCGATGCCGTGCTACGCCTTGGAGGACTTGAGCATGTACCCGAATCCGCGCTTGGTCTGGATCAGGGGCTCGGCCGAGTGCTGGTCGAGCTTCCGGCGCAGGTACGAGATGTAGCTCTCGACGATGCCGGCGTCGCCGTTGAAGTCGTACTCCCAGACGTGGTCGAGGATCTGCGCCTTCGAGAGCACGCGATTCGGGTTCAGCATGAGGTAGCGCAGGAGCTTGAACTCGGTCGGGCTGAGTTCGACCGGCACGTCGCCGACGAGCACCTCGTGGGTGTCCTGGTCCATGGTGAGTTCGCCGGTGCGGATGACCGCGTCCTCCTCGGCGTGCATCGTGCGGCGCAGGATCGCCTTGATGCGCGCGACGATCTCGTCGAGGCTGAAGGGCTTGGTGACGTAGTCGTCGCCGCCGACCGTCAGGCCGGTGATCTTGTCCTCGGTGTCGTCCTTCGCCGTCAGGAAGAGGATCGGCGCCGTGTAGCCGGCCGATCGCAGGCGCTTCGTGACGCTGAAGCCGTTCATGTCGGGCAGCATCACGTCGAGGATGATCAGGTCGGGTTCCTCCTCGAGCACGGCCGAGATGGTCTGCGCGCCGTTCGCGACCGCGCGGACGGCGAAGCCCGCGAAGCGCAGGCTCGTCGTCAGCAGGTCCCGGATGTTCGGCTCGTCGTCGACGATGAGAATTCGAGGTCCGTCGCTCATGTCGCCATTCTGCTGCGGATGAGCTGAGGATTCACTGAACATTCTTCGAGTGTCCTCGGATCGACACCTGGGCCGCCGCTGCGACGAGCAGGCGTGGAAGACTCGAGACATGTCACGGAGCGAGCGGATCATCGCGGTCGGAGGCGGCCTCGCCACGGCGCGCGCGGTCGAGGCGGTGCGCGACTCGGGGTTCGACGGCGAAATCGTCGTCGTCGCCGAGGAACCGCGGAAGCCGTACGAGCGGCCCCCGCTGTCGAAGGGGTACCTGCTCGGCTCGGATGCCTCGTCGGCGGTCTACCCGTTCGACGCACGGTGGTACCGCGAACGCGACATCGAACTCCGCGTCGGCGAGGCGGCGACCGCGCTGGACGCCGCCGAGCACCGGCTGGAGGTCGCGGGCGAGCCGCTCCGCTACGACCGGCTGCTCATCGCGACGGGGTCGCAGCCGAGACGCTTCACCGGTCCCGGCGCAGGCCTCCGCGGCATCCACCACCTGCGCCGGCTGCCCGACGCGACCGCGCTGCGCCGGGCGCTCGCCCCCGGCGGTCGACGTGTCGTCGTGGTGGGCGGCGGATGGATCGGCCTCGAGGTGGCCGCAGCGGCCCGCGAGCACGGCAACGAGGTCACGGTCGTCGCGCGGCGGACGCCGCTGGCGAACGCGATCGGCGAGCAGGCCGGCGCGTCGTTCCGCGCCATGCACGAGGAACGGGGCGTGCGGTTCGTCGTGCCTGGCGCCGTGCAGGCTGTGCGCGGCGAGGGCGGCCGGGTGGCCGCGGTCGTGCTCGGCACCGGCGAGGAGCTTCCGGCGGACGTCGTGGTGTTCGGCCTCGGGGCGACGCCCGACACGCGGTTCGCGGCATCCGCCGGACTCGACCTGCGCGAAGGGGGCGTCGCCACCGACGCCGGCCTCGCGACCAGCGCGCCCGACGTGTACGCGGCCGGCGACGTCGCGGCGACGTGGAACGCGCGGCTCGGTCGCCACCTGCGGGTCGATCACTGGGCGAATGCCGATACGGGCGGCCGCACGGCCGGCCGGGTGCTCGTCGGCGAGGCGGCGGTGCACGACGAGGTGCCGTACTTCTTCACCGACCAGTACGACCTCGGCATGGAGTACTCCGGGTACGGAGACCTCGCCGGCGACGCCGAGTTCGTGGTCCGGGGAGACCTGGCCGCGCGGGAGTACGTCGCGTTCTGGCTCGCCGACGGCCGGGTCGTGGCGGGCATGAACGTGAACGTGTGGGACGTGAACCCGCTCGTCCAGCGACTCATCCGCTCGGAGCGCGTGGTGAGCCGCGACGAGCTCGCCGACCCGTCGGTGCCGCTCGACGCGCTCGCGGGGGACGGAGCATGAGCGGCCCCGCCGCTTCCGACGCGGACGGAGCGCCCGCGAGCGGTCGGCCCGCGATCGGTCGACGCACCATCGGCCCGCGCGAGTTCGACTTCGACCGGCAGGTCGCGGTCATGGCGATCGTCAACCGCACGCCCGACTCGTTCTACGACCGCGGTCGCACCGACGCGCTCGACCTCGCGGTCGACGCCGCACGGCGCGCGATCGACGAGGGCGCCGACTGGATCGACATCGGGGGCGCGAAGTTCGCGCCGGGGCCCGCGATCCCCGTCGCCGAGGAGATCGACCGGGTCGTGCCCGTCGTGGCGGCGCTCGCCGACAGCGGTGCCGTGATCTCGGTCGACACGTTCCACGCCGAGGTCGCCCGCGCCGCGCTCGCGGCCGGTGCGCACGTGATCAACGACACGACCGGACTGCACGACCCCGACATGGCCGCCGTCGTCGTCGAGACCGGCGCCGCGATCGTCATCACGCACAGCCTCGCCGAGCCCCGCACCGCGTACCCGAAGCCGAGCTACGGCGACGTCGTCGGCGAGGTCGCTGCGTTCCTGACCGACCGGGTCGCCCACGCGCTCGCGCGCGGCGTGGCGCCGGAGCAGGTCATCGTCGACCCCGGCCACGACCTCAACAAACACACGCTGCACTCGCTCGAGCTCACCCGACGGCTCGGCGAGATCACCGCGCTCGGCTACCCGACGCTCGTCGCGCTGTCGAACAAGGACTTCGTCGGCGAGAGCCTGGGCCGTCGCGACCGGGGCGAGCGCGTCGAGGGCTCGATCGCCGCGGCCGTGTACTGCGTGCTGCAGGGTGCACGGATCGTGCGGGTGCACAACGTCCGCGAGACCGTCGACGCGATGCGGATGATCGAGGCGATCGAGGGATGGCGCGAGCCCGTCTTCCTGGAGCACAACCGATGAGCGACGACGGGATTGGCACCGGTGAGGCGGGCGGCGACGCGCCGGGCCGCGCACGCCTGCTCGACGCCTACGCGATCGCCGACCGCTCCGCGCCGCGGATCCGCATGAACTTCGTGTCGAGCCTCGACGGCGCCGTCACCATCGACGGCCGAAGCGGCGGGCTCGGCGACGAGGCCGACCGCCTCGCCATGCGGGTGCTGCGAACCCTCGCCGACGTCGTGGTCGTCGGCGCAGGCACGGTTCGCGCCGAAGGGTACGGCGGCATCCGCGTCGACGACGAGGACGCCGAGTGGCGGATCGCGCGCGGGATGCCTCCGCAGCCGCGCCTCGCGATCGTGTCGTCGGCGCTCGACCTCGACCCGGGGCATCCGGTGTTCGCGAAGGCGGTCGTGCGCCCCATCGTCGCAACCCAAGCCGGATCGGCGCGGGCGCGGCGTGACGCGCTCGCCGAGGTCGCCGAGGTGCTGATCTGCGGCGACGAGGAGGTCGACCTCCGTGCGACGCGGGACGCGCTCGCCGCAGCGGGACTGCGCCAGGTCCTGTGCGAGGGCGGCCCGCACCTCTTCGGCACGCTGCTGTCAGCCGGCCTCGTCGACGAACTCTGCCTCAGCCTCAGCCCCACGCTCGTCGGCGGCGGTGCGGGCCGCATCGTGCAGGGCGCGCCCGAGGCGGATCGGCGGATGCGTCTGCTCCACGCGATCCCGGCGGGCGACCTGCTCCTGCTGCGCTACGCCAGGGACTGAGCCCGGGGCCTACGCCGCGGCCTCGAGCGTGTGCGCGTCGAGGATCGTGTACGAGTAGCCCTGCTCGGCGAGGAACCGCTGCCGGTTCTGCGCGAAGTCCTGGTCGACCGTGTCGCGCGAGACGAGTGTGTAGAAGTTCGCCGACAGGCCGGACTCCTTCGGGCGCAGCAGGCGTCCGAGGCGCTGCGCCTCCTCCTGCCGCGAACCGAACGACCCCGACACCTGGATCGCGACCGTCGCCTCGGGGAGGTCGACCGAGAAGTTCGCCACCTTCGACACCACGAGCACCTGCGTCACGCCGTCGCGGAACTCCTGGAACAGGCGCTCGCGTTCGTCGACCGGCGTCGACCCGGTCAGCTGGGGCGCTCCGAGCGCCTCCGCGAGCTCGTCGATCTGGTCGAGGTACTGCCCGATCACGAGGATGCGCTCGCCGCGATGGCGCTCGACGAGCTGGCGGACCACCCCGAGCTTCGCCGGTGCGGTCGCCGCGAGCCGGTACCGCTCGTCGTCGGCGGCCGCGGCGTACTGCAGCCGGTCGCCCTGGGGCATGTCGATGCGCACCTCGTAGCAGGCCGCGGGGGAGATGAAGCCCTGCGCCTCGATCTCCTTCCACGGGGCGTCGAACCGCTTCGGGCCGATGAGGCTGAACACGTCGCCCTCACGACCATCCTCGCGTACGAGCGTGGCGGTGAGGCCCAGCCGGCGGCGGGCCTGGAGCTCGGCGGTGAGCTTGAACACCGGCGCGGGCAGCAGGTGCACCTCGTCGTACACGATGAGCCCCCAGTCCAGGGCGTCGAGCACGGACAGGTGCGCGTACTCGCCCTTCCGGCGGGCCGTGAGGATCTGGTAGGTCGCGATCGTGACGGGCTTGATCTCCTTGACCTGGCCGGAGTACTCGCCGATCTCGTCCGGAGAAAGCGACGTGCGACGCAGCAGTTCGTCGCGCCACTGACGCGCCGACACCGTGTTCGTCACGAGGATCAGCGTGGTCGTCTTCGCCGTCGCCATCGCCCCGGCGCCGACGAGGGTCTTGCCGGCGCCGCACGGCAGCACCACCACGCCCGAGCCGCCCTCGAAGAAGTTGTCGACCGCCTGCTGCTGGTAGCCGCGCAGCTGCCAGCCGTCCTGCTCGAGGTCGATCGGATGCGGCGTCCCCGGCGTGTAGCCGGCGAGGTCCTCCGCCGGCCAGCCCAGCTTGACCAGCTCCTGCTTGAGCGCGCCGCGCGCCCACGCGGCGACGAGGAACCCGGTGTCCGAGATGCGTTCCGCGAGCAGCGGGGCGATGCGCTTCGCGCCGGCCACCTCGGTGAGCACCGCCACGTCGTCCGAGTGCAGGCGCAGCAGTCCCTCCTCGGTGCGGTCGATCACGAGCCGGCCGTACCTGGCGACGGTCTCGCGCATGTCGACGGCGACGGTCTGCGGCACCGGGAACCTGGCGTACCGGTCGAGGGTCCCGAGCATGTCGTCGGCCGTGTGGCCGGCGGCGCGCGCGTTCCACAACCCGAGGCGGGTGATGCGGTAGGTGTGCACGTGCTCGGGGGCGCGCTCGAGCTCGGCGAACACGGCGAGATCGTGCCGTGCATCCTCGGCGAGCGGGTGCGCGACTTCGAGGAGCACAGTGCGATCGCTCTGCACGATCAGGGGGCCGTCCGACATGACCGACCAGTCTACGCCTGTCGGCTGCGACCGTGCCCCGACGTGTCGGATCCGGTGGACGGGCAACCGGTTCGACCGGCCGGCCGGGCCTATTCGGCGGGTGCCGGGCCGACCGCGGCGATCGCGGACAGCGGCAGGGTGCGCTCGATGTCCGCCTTGCGGTCACGCGCACGGAGTCGGCCGTTCGCGACGCTCGCCGGGGCGAGCAGGTAGTCGGCGGTCTGGCCTCCCGGCATCCGCACCGTCACCGTCAACGTCTCCTTCGCGCGCGCCGCCGCCTCCAGTTGACGTGCCAGCCAGGCGTCCTCGGTCGCCGGCGAGCCGTCGCCGTTCGAGAGCCGTTCGATCAGGTCCGCGACCGGATCGGCGCGCGGTGCCGGTGACGGCGCCGGCGCCAGACGGTGCCGTTTGAGACGGAGGATGCGGCCGTCGGCGTCTTCGGCGGCCACCGGGTACTTGGCGTCGGAGAGCGCCCAGAACACCAGGTCGGGCGCGAAGCGCGACAGCAGGCGATGGTCGCCGCCACGGCGCAGCCCGAGGCTCGACAACGACTGGTCGACCTCGAGCGTGCCGATGAGCTCGCCGTCGTCGCTGCGCACCGACGCGAGCGCCGGGGCATCCGACGGCGGCGCCGCAGCGACGCGAACGCTGCCGAATCGCCGAGCCGCCTCCTGCACGAGATACTCGAGCGGCTGGGGCATCCCGGTCAACGAGATCGACTCGAGGAACGCGCGGATGGACTCCGCGGACTCGCCCGCGGCGAGCCCGCGATTCACGGATGCCGCGGTGACGCGGTACGTCGACGCGAGATCGCGTGCCTCGAGGTCGGCGAACCCGCGCAGCCGTGCGTCGACGGCCGGCGCGAGGGGCCCTGGCGCGACCACCGAGAGGTCGTGCTGGAGGTACACCTTGTCGACCGGGGTCGGGAACCAGGCACCGATCTCCTCGGCGGCCCGGTCGAGATCGCCCGCGACGACCGTCGGACCGGGATCGACGGGGTTGCCGTCGACGGCGAGCCCCAGCGCGTCGGCCTCGTCGGCGAGCCGGTCGAGGCCCTCGTCGACCCATCGCCCGCCGGCGGGGTAGAGCCAGGTGACGTCCGCGCGGAAGTCGGCCGCGGAGAGCACCTCGGTCCGGCGAACGACGAGTTCGCGCAGCGCCGGCGGGATGCGGTCGCGCCAGCGATCGGCGAGCAGCTTCCACCGCTCGGCCGCGGGCAGCAGGCACCAGTTCCCGCCGAGGTCGGACTCCAGCCAGTAGGCGCCGTCGCGCGTGACGAGCCCGGCCTCGACGGCTCGCCGGAACAGCCGGGGCAGTTCGTCGAGCTCGACCCCGGTCGCCTCGGCCAGCCGCTTCGAGTCGGGGAGCGAGAGACCGCCCTTCGCGAGCTCGCGGGCGGGCTGCATGCCGATCGCCGACACGAGCTCCGCCGTCGCCGTCACCGTCGCATACGCGGCCTCGGCGCCGCGGCGCGCGAGGAGCCGGCGATCCACCGCGTCGACCGGCTGCAGCACGGGCGGCGGGGTCGCGGCCAGCTCGGTCGCGGTCGGGAGGTCGGTGCCGAGCCGCGCGGCCAGCCGCGTGGTCACGGCGGACGGGACTCGAACGCGCTCGTCGTCGTCGCGGACCACGAGGAGGCGGTCGGCGAGATCGTCGAGCAGCTCATCGCGGATGCCGCGGATCTGGTCGGAGGCCTCGATCCGTTCGAGCTCGGCGGTGAGCGCCGCTGGGTCCAGCACGCCGTCGGACCCGGCCGCAGTGGTCGCGGCCGAGAGGACGGCCAGGTGGCGACGATCGAGCCGGCCGATCGCCGAGTCGAGGGAGTCTGCGGAGAGCAGCGCCTCGGCGAGGTCGAACTGGTCGCGGATAGCGGCGGCGTCGAACTCGCGCAGCGCGAGCGCGCCGGCCAACTCGTCACGCGTCATCGCGCGGAGCCTCGCGGCGAGCTCGAGCATGGCCTGCGTCAGTCCCCTTCTCGTCGCGCGGCCTCGCGCCGACGCCGGACGCCGTTCACGATCAGTAGGGTGATCAGCAGGATGAACCCGATCGGCAAGCCGATCAGGGGGAACACCAGCACGAACGGCCAGATGCCCTGTTCGGCCCACCCGGTCGTGCCGCCGTTCGCGAACGAGCCGATCATGACGGCGATGAACGCGATCACCGAGGCGATCACCACGCCTGCGACCATGAAGGCGAGCGTGCGCTCGAGGCGATGGTCGGCGATGGGGCTCTGATCGGTCACCTTCTCAGCTTAGGACAGCGCGGCGACGAGCGCCCGCGACCTAGACTGGACTCCGACGGCGACGCGCCTTGGCGCGCCGTGAGACGACGAGCGAGGATTCAGCGATGCCCACCGGCAAGGTCAAGTTCTACGACGATGAGAAGGGCTTCGGCTTCATCGCCGCCGACGACGGCCAGGAGGTCTTCCTGCATGCCTCGGCGCTGCCGTCCGGAGCGACCGTGCGGGCCGGCACGCGGCTCGAGTTCGGCATCGCCGACGGCAAGCGCGGCGCGCAGGCCCTCTCGGTGCGCGTGCTCGACACGCCGCCGAGCATGGCGAAGATCCACCGCAAGCCGGCCGACGACATGGCCGTCATCGTCGAGGACCTCGTGAAGGTGCTCGACGGCATCGGCGGAGACCTCCGTCGCGGCCGATACCCCGACAAGGGCAAGGCGCGCACCGTCGCGGCCGTGCTCCGACGCGTCGCGGACGACCTCGATGCCTGACGAGGAGCCGCTCGTCACGCCGCCGGCGGACGACGGGCCGATCGCGGACGACGCGCCATCGGCGGACGACGCGCTGATCCCGGACGACGCGCCGGAGGCCGACGACGAGTCGACCGCAGACGACGAGTCGGCGGCGGCGGAGGTCGCCGGGGAGACACGCGTGGACGCCGTCGCGGACGAAGTGCTGCTCGCCTCGGCCGCACTCGCGCAGCGGGCCCTGCTCGAGACGACGCCGCCGGAGACCGTCGGTTCGGTGATCGGCCACATCGTCGAGGACGAGCACGTGCTCACCCTCCTGTTCGCCGCCGACCTCGCCGGCTACCGAGGCTGGCACTGGAGCGTGACCATCGCCCGGGTCGAGGGCGCCGACCCCACGGTGCTCGAGACCGAGCTCATGCCGGGGGAGCAGGCGCTCCTCGCGCCCGAGTGGGTGCCCTGGTCGGAGCGGCTCGCGGAGTACCGGGCGGCTCAGGCGCAGTCCGCCGCGCTCGGCGACGGCGACCCGGCCGACGACGACGAGTTCCGCGACGGATTCGACGGTGACCGATTCGATGAAGACGACGCCGACGACGGGTTGGACGACGGACTCGGAGACGCCGACGGCTACGGGAGCGACGTCGAAGAGGACGACGACCACGAGCACGACGATCACGATCACGACGATCACGACGACGTGTTCGACGGGATCGACATCGACGCGCTGGGCGATCCGGCAGAGCCGGACGTCTCCGAGGTCGAGTCGGACGCCTCCGAGGTCGAGTCCACCGAGACGGCGGATTCCTCCGCCGGCACGTCGGGTGCTGCCGGGGATCAGTCCTCGGAAGACTGATCGACGGTCGGTCCGCCGCGGTTCCGGCGTCCGCGCTCGCCGGTGCGGTGCCGGTGCACCTGGACGACCGTGATCCCGGCGATGCCGAGCGCGAACCCGATGACCGACATCGGCAGCAGCCAACCGAAGCCGGCGGCGTCGAGCGCGGGCAGGAAGAACCACGCCAGGCCCGCACCGAGCAGCCAGGCGGCGGTACCGGTCGCGAGCGCCTTCCTGGCGTCGGCCCTGGCCGGCGCAGGGTCGGGCCTGCGCTCGTCCTCGCCCAGCCAAAGGCGCACGGGATCAGCCCAGGTGCTCGAGCACGTAGTCGATCGAGGCCGTGAGCGCGCGCACGTCATCCGGCTCGATCGCGGTGAACGTCGCGACGCGCAGCTGGTTCCGGCCGAGCTTGCGATACGGCTCCGTGTCCACGATGCCGTTCTCACGGAGGATCTTCGCGATGCGCGCGGCATCCGTCTGCTCGTCGAAGTCGATCGTCACGACCACCTGCGAGCGGTCCGCCGCTTCGGCGACGAACGGGGTCGCGACGTCGGATGCCTCGGCCCAGTCGTACAGGACGCCTGAGGACTCGCGCGTGCGGGCGTCGGCCCAGGCGAGGCCGCCGGACGCCAGCATCCACTCGATCTGGTTCTCGAGGAGCAGGAGCGGCGCGAGCGCCGGCGTGTTCAGCGTCTGGTCGAGCCGCGAGTTGTCGACGGCCTGCTTGAGCGAGAGGAAGTCGGGGATGTACCGGCCGCTCGCCGCGACGCGCTCGACGCGCTCGATCGCGGCCGGCGACAGCAGCGCGAACCAGATGCCGCCGTCGGAGGCGAAGTTCTTCTGCGGGGCGAAGTAGTAGGCGTCGAACTGCGCGGGGTCGACGTCGATGCCGCCCGCGGCGCTCGTCGCGTCGATCACGGTGAGCGCACCGGCGTCGCCGTCGACGCGGACCACCGGTGAGGCGACGCCGGTCGAGGTCTCGTTCTGCGGCCAGCCGTACACGTCGACGCCCTCGACGGCCTCCGCCCCGACGCGCGTGCCGGGGGCGGCCGTGCGAACGTCGGGGGCCTCGAGCCATGGCGCCGCGGCGGCCTTCGCGAACTTCGCGCCGAACTCGCCGAACGTGCTCAGCTGCGCCCGCCGTTCGATGAGTCCGAACGCGGCCATGTCCCAGAACGCCGTCGAGCCGCCGTTGCCGAGCACGACCTCGTACCCGTCGGGCAGCCGGAAGAGGTCGGCGAGGCCTTCGCGGACCCGTCCGACGAGCTGCTTGACCGGCGCCTGGCGGTGCGAGGTGCCCAGGATCCGCGGTCCCTCGGCGGCGAGGTGGGCGAGCTGCTCGGGGCGCACCTTCGACGGCCCGCAACCGAATCGTCCGTCGGCGGGCAGCAGGGCAGCGGGGATCGCGAGGCTGGGCATGCGCACGAGTCTAGCGAGGGCGCTGTGGCCGCTAGGCTGGATGACGGGCTGCGACCGGGAGGGTGTACACGTGACGGATCTGATCGACACGACGGAGATGTACCTCCGAACCATCCTCGATCTCGAGGAGGAGGGGATCGTCCCCCTGCGGGCGCGGATCTCCGAGCGCCTCGGGCACTCCGGCCCGACGGTCTCGCAGACCGTCGCGCGGATGGAACGCGACGGGCTCGTCGTGGTCGGCGGCGACCGCCACCTCGAGCTCACGCCCGAGGGGCGAAGCAAGGCCGTGCACGTGATGCGCAAGCACCGGCTCGCCGAGCGCCTGCTCTCCGACGTCATCGGCCTCGAGTGGGAGTACGTCCACGAGGAGGCGTGCCGCTGGGAGCACGTCATGAGCGAGCAGGTCGAGCGCCGTCTCGTCGAGCTGCTCGGCCAGCCGACGCATTCGCCCTACGGCAACCCGATCCCCGGGCTCGAGGAGCTCGGCGTTCCGGCGGCGCAGCCGTTCCTGAGCGGCGTGCGCAACGTCGTCGTCGCACTCGCCGAGTCCGACGGGCGGGTCGAGGGCGTCGTCCGACGGCTCGCCGAACCCGCCCAGTTCGACCCCGAACTCCTGGCGCAGTTCCGCGAGGCCGGGATCCTGCCGGGCGCACGGGCGACCTTCGAGACGAGGGGCGGGTTCGTCCGCGTCGAGATCGAGGGCGTCGACGGTGCCCTCGAACTGGCGACCGACGTGGCCGGCCACCTCTTCATCGGCGACTGACGCGGCCGGGGCCCTGGCCGGGGCCCGCTCGCCGGATCGGATGGCGCTCACGTCGATCGGCCGTTCCATCCCGGCGTCGGGGGCGGTTCGGGAGGCCGATCTGCGCCGCAGCGTTATCGAGATGTGACAATCGGGGTTTCCTCGCGTATCCTCGGACGAGTCCCCCGGCAGAAGCCAGCCGGCGGGAACGACGATCGAGACGCCTCCTCAGGGTCCACCGCTCGATCCGGAACCCGTGAAGGTGCTTCGGCACGGCCAGGTGGGGCGGCCCGACAGGGCGGCAGGCGACGGAGGTTCCCCCTTGGCTCGTTCCCCCCGCCGCCGCGTCAGCGGCGCCAGCCCGCGCAAGTCGCGCATCACCGCCATCCGCCCCCGCAGGCGCTCCGGTTCCACGGAGATCGCCGAGGCGACGGCGGTTCCCACGCCCGAAGCGCGATCGATGCCCGCTGCGACGACCAGGCCGTCGTCGAGCCTGCGGCTCCGCCGCGGCCCGTTCGCGAACGTCGCGGTCATCGCGGTCTCCGCCGGCATCGTCGGCACGCTCGCGATCCCCGCGTACGCCATGTCGCCCGACGAGGTCGGCCTCCAGTTCGCGCAGTCCGACGAGGCGCGCCTGACCGACGCCGCGGCGCAGTCCGTCGATGTCGAAGGCGACGTCATCGCGGCGCCCGTCTCGACCGACGGCTATGCCGCGGTCACCGGCGAGGAGATCCGCGCCGCCGAACAGGCGGCCGCAGAGGCCGCCGCCGCAGCCGAACGCGCCGCGCAGGCACGCGCCGCGGCAGAGCAGCAGATGACCTCGTACGCCGCGTCGTACAGCGGCCCCGGCGTCGCCGACCTGCTCGCCAACCCGCCGTACCCGAGCTTCGACCTCGCGAGCGTCTACAACGTGGCGACGCAGTACATCGGCACCCCGTACGTCTACGGCGGCTCGACGCCCGCCGGCTTCGACTGCTCGGGCTTCGTGATGTACGTGTTCGCCCAGTTCGGCATCGCGATGCCGCACTCGTCCGCCGGCCAGGGTGCGATGGGCACGCCCATCTCCGAGGCCGACGCGGTGCCCGGCGACCTCGTGATCATGTCGGGCCACGACGGCTTCTACGCCGGCAACGGCATGATCCTGCACGCGCCGTACGAGGGGGCATCCGTGCGCGTGCAGCCGATCTGGACCAGCTCGTACCAGATCGTGCGCATCGGGATCTGAGCCGCCACCGCGCTGCATCCGCGCGGTGAACATCGCATGACGCGAGCCTGTGAATGGCGCGCCGGGAGCCTCCGGCGCGCCATTCGTCGCGTAACGTGTGCCATGACGAACCGCGAACCGGGAACGGAGCGAGGGTGATGATCGACGCGGGAGGCATCCATTCCAAGGATGCGCGCGCGCGTTTCGACCAACGCCGCAGCAGTCGGGTGAGCGGGCGCCGGGACCACCGGAACGCTCGCGAACCGCATGCCGACGGGCACTGTCATCTGGACAGTGCCCGTTCTTCGTTCCCGGGGCGCGTTTCCGGCGGGAAGCACCCGCCGTGCGCCTCGCGCGGTCCGTCGATCCGTTCACGCGGCTGGAAGCCATCCAGCACCGATCGAAAGGCACCCAATGCGCACCCTCGTGCTCAACGCCGGCTATGAGCCGCTCGCCGTGGTCTCCTTCAAGCGCGCACTGCTCCTCGTGATGCACGAGAAGGCGACCGTCGTCCTGCACGACGCGGATCACCCGGTCCGTGCGGCGAACGGCGACTGGGATAGACCGAGCGTCATCGTGCTCACCCGCTACGTGCGGCCCCCGCGGGTGCACCACGTTCCCGTGAGCCGAAGAGGGGTCCTGCGGCGCGACGAGCACCGTTGCGCGTACTGCGGGGCATCGGCCGCGACGATCGACCACGTGCTCCCCAGGTCGCGCGGCGGGCGGGACACCTGGGAGAACCTCGTCGCGTGCTGCCTGCGGTGCAACAACGTGAAGAGCGACCACACGCCCGCCGAGATGGGATGGCAGCTGCGCTTCACGCCGCGGATGCCGCAGGGCCGAGGATGGGTCGTGCGCGGGTTCGAACGCCCCCTGCCGCAATGGAGCGAGTTCCTCCAGGCCGCGTGATCGTGACACCGGCGGCGCTGTGCTCTATGGTGGTCTGAGTCCGGAGCGCCCCCTGCTCCGCGATGCATCTGTCTGCCCGACACGCTCCCGACGTGCACGGGCCAGGAGGTCCAGTACGTGAGCGGTGACGTGACGAGCGGCATGCAGCAGCCGACGAGCCGGGCAGCACGCCGCGCGGCAGAAGCCGCCGCCGAGGCATCCGCAACCCGTTCCGGTCGTCGTCGGGGTTCCACCGACCAGGTCGCGTCGGGTGCGTCGCAGCCGACCGCGTCGGCGACCGCCCGGCCGGTTCCGCCCGCCGGGCGCCCGGCCCGCACCCCGATCCCCGCCGCCCGGCAGCGGCCCGTCGCCCCTCCGGCCCCGGCGCCGCGCGCGACCGGAGCCGTTCGTCGCACCGGCCCGACCCGGGTGCTCGCCGCCGTGCTCGTCGTGCCGGCGATCATCGGGACCGTGGCGCTGCCCGCCTACGCGATGGCGCCGGGAGCGCCCGGGTTCGACACCTCGCACCAGTTCTCCCGCACCACGGCGGAGGCGCAGGACGTCGACGTCTCGGCGCTCGCCGGCGGCGCCAGCCTCTCCTCGGATGCCTACGCCGTGAAGACCAAGGTCGAGATCGACGAGGAGGCTGCGGAGGCGGAGCGTTCGAGCGCGGCGAGCCTGGTCAATCGTGCGGGCGCCTACTACACGCCCGCGCAGCAGGCCGAGGGCGACGACTATCCGTGGTGGAACGAGACGCCCGACGACTACGGCGGCGGCCTGTCACCGCTTCGGTACTACTACCGCGAGTGCGTCGACTTCGTCGCCTGGCGGATGAACCGCGACGCCGGGGTCACGAGCGGCCCCTGGAAGTGGGACTGGTCGAACCTCGCCTCAGGCAGCGCGTACGCGTGGGCCGACGAATGGGCGGCGCGCGGCCGCGCGACGAGCAGCGAACCGATCGTCGGGTCGGTCGCCTGGTTCCCGTACAACCACGTCGCGTACGTGCAGGCGGTCAACGGTGACGGCACCGTCACGATCGAGGAGTACAACCAGAACTCCGATCACTCGTACCACGTGCGCACGATTCCGGCGTCGTCGGCGATCTACCTGTACCCGCCGGTCTGATCGGCGTCGGCGCGACGCCTGCCGAAGCCGGGTTGTCGACACCATGGCGAAATCCGCAATCTCTGTTGGACGGCTCGGCTAATGTCCGCGGCGGCGCGACGCCGGTAGCGTGAGGGGAACCACTCCACGCGGAAAAGGTGAGGGCGATGACGCAGCAGGCCATGGACGACGTACGACTCGAGGAGGTCGGGTTCGTCGACGAGCCCGCGCCCGCGACGAGCGCGATCGTCATCCTCGGCTACAACTGACGTCCCTCGGGCCGCACAGTCGGCCCTGACGGTGCGGCGACCGACCGCGAGGCGTTCACGGCACGCGAGCGAGGCACGACGGTGCCGGCGTGGTGATCGTGTCGACGACGTGCGTCGGCACCCCGCCGTCGAGCGCGATGATCGCGATCGAGTCGGATGCCTGGTCGGCGACGAGGGCGAACCGCTCGTCGTGCGTGACGTGCAGGTCCCTCGGGTGCCGGCCGCCGGTGACGACGGATGCCGCGTGCTCGAGGGTGCGGCGGTCGGCGTCGAGTCGCAGTGCGACCAGCGCGTCGGCGTCGCGGTCGCCGATCAGGACGGTTCCCGCACGCGTGAGCCGGATCGCCGAGACGCCGAGTGCGCGGGGCGGCACCCGCTCGTCGACCGGGAACACGGCGACCTCGTCGCCGACGACGAGATCGATCACGCTCGCGGTGCGGTCGAGTTCGTTGGCGACGACGGCGAGGTCGCCCGCGATCACGAGGTGGCGTGGTCCGGCGCCGGGGTGCACGGCGATGTCGTCCTCATCGGAGTGACCGAGCCGGTCCGGCAGCTCCGCGATGCCTGCGACCCGGATCCGGTCGGAGCCGAGGTCGGGCACGAGGACCCGGTTCCGTGCGTGGTCGACGACGACCTGGTGCGGGTGCGACGACTGCTGGCGCTCCGCGTTCGGCCCGGTGCCGGAGAATGCGACGGACAGCGGGGCATCAGACGCTTCGGCATCGGGCACGGCCGGGTGCGCGGTGAGGTCGCCGCCCGAGTAGTTCGCGGCGAACAGCCAACGTCCGGCCTCGTCGAACGCGACGTGGCAGGGATCGCCCGAGCCGGTCGGGGTGGACGGCCCGAAAGGACGGAGGCCGTCGCCCTCGAGCGTCCAGGTGGAGACGAGGCCCTCGTGCAGCTCGTTCGCGATCCCGAGCAAGCCCGAGGCGGCCGCGATCGCGAGGTACATCGGGTTGGGGCCGACGTCGACCGGATCGCCGAGGGTCCAGCCGCCGTCGGCGTCGATGTCGAGGCGACGGATGCCCGTCGCCGCCGATCCGAGCGCACCCTGTGTCGAGGCGCCGACCCAGAACCTCGTCGATTCCCGCTCCGGCATGTCCGCTCCCTCCGCGGCCGCGCCGCGCCCGCGCCCCGTGCGCGCCGCAGGACAGGCTATCGGGTGCCGTAGACTCTCGTGGTCAGCCTCTGTAGCTCAATGGAAGAGCAGTTCCGTCCTAAGGAAAGGGTTGGGGGTTCGAGTCCCTCCAGGGGCACTCACCGTCGGTCAAGCCACCCGCTGCCGTCAACCCATTGCCGGGATCGGCGAGGCGTGGGAATCTGGGCATCCGGTCGGGCAGGCATCGAAGCGTGCGGGCGCGTTCGCGGGCGGAGTGGGGGCGTGGATGGGCAAGCTGACGTACGACTCGACGTTGGGCGTCGACTTCGACGATCGGGTCCTGGCGCACCTGCAA
Source organism: Agromyces sp. LHK192 (assembly GCF_004006235.1). NCBI lineage: Bacteria > Bacillati > Actinomycetota > Actinomycetes > Micrococcales > Microbacteriaceae > Agromyces > Agromyces sp. LHK192. The sequence goes on along the minus strand of NZ_CP034753.1, from coordinate 2,872,969 downwards.
CTGGTGATCGGGGCGAAGCTGCGACGCGGCGAGTCCTTCTTCTTCAGCTGGCGCGACGACCCGTCGATCGGCGACGGACGGAGTTCGCTGTGGATGCATCCGAGCGTGCCGCTCGCGTTCAAGTACTCGGGGGGTCGGCCGCCGTCGATCAACCGCACCTGGATCGAGGCGCTCATGGATACGGCCAACTCGCCGTCGGGCCTCGTGATCGTGCCGGAGCCGCCGCCCGGCCCGACCGACCGGGGGAGCGAATCGTGAAGCGCGTGAACGTGCTCTACGACGGGCACCAGTACTCCGTCGGCGAGACCGAGGTCGAGGCGCTCCGGGCGGCGGTCGACGAGGCGTACCGGTCGGGCCGACCGGTCTGGGTGACCCTGAACCTCGGCGAGGGGCGGCCGCAGCCCGCCGAGCTGTTGATCGGACCGGGCATCCCGATCAGCCTGGTGCCGATCCCGGCGGACGTCTCGACACCCGCCGACGACTGACGGCGGGTTGTCGGCGATCAGGGCACGCCGGCGATCAGGGTACGCCGGCGATCAGGGCTCCGGCCAGTCGTACTCGCCGGTGACCGTGGCCGGATCGGCGTCACCGCCGCGCGGCGGCGGGACCTCCGCGATCGGATGGGACACCAGCAGCGCGATCTCGGCCCGGAGCCCGGCGACGGTGCCGGCATCGTCGAGGTCGTCATGACCCGGCAGCTGTTCCGAGACGAGTTGGCTGGCGGGTCCGAGCAGCAGCTTCGCGCGCTCGATGCCGCCGTCGGCGCCCACGACGGGGATCTCCACCGAGGCCGCCGAGTGTTGCCGCGCGAGCGCCGCCGCGAGGCCGATCAGCGCTTCGGCGATCGCGTCCCCGGTGACCAGCTCGCCGCCGGCGTAGTGGATGCGGTGCATGGCGTCGTGCCCCCTCCCGTCGGATCCCTCGTGGCCGACGGTAGGCGCGCCTCCGGATCGGCCGTCAGGGGATTGACCGCCTCCGGCGCCGGATGCTACCCATGACGGATGGACCTCCCGGTGATGCCGCCCGTGGCTCCGATGCTCGCGAAGCCGGTGAAGGAGATCCCCGACGTGGGTCACGTCGAGCCGAAGTGGGACGGATTCCGCACGATCGTCTTCCGCGACGGCGACGAGGTCGTGCTCGGCAGCCGCAACGAGAAGCCCATGACCCGGTACTTCCCGGAACTCGTCGAGCAGTTGCGGCGCAACCTGCCCGATCGCTGCGTGGTCGACGGCGAGATCATCCTCGTCGTCGAGGGCCGCCTCGAGTTCGAGGTGCTGCAGCAGCGGATCCATCCGGCCGACAGCCGCGTCCGGATGCTCGCCGAGCAGACGCCCGCATCGTTCGTCGCGTTCGACCTGCTGGCGCTCGGCGGCGACGATCTCACCGGCAGGCCGTTCGGCGACCGGCGGCGACTGCTCGAGGAGGCGCTCGCCGAGGCATCCGACCCCGTCTTCGTGACGCCCGCGACCGGCGACCCGGCCGTCGCACGCGAGTGGTTCGAGCGGTTCGAGGGCGCAGGACTCGACGGCGTGATCGCCAAGCCCCTCGACGGCACCTACCTGCCCGACAAGCGAACCATGTTCAAGGTCAAGCACGACCGCACCGCCGACGTCGTGGTCGCCGGGTACCGGTGGCACAAGTCCGGCGGCATCGTCGGGTCGCTGCTGCTCGGCCTGTACGGCGACGACGGGCGGCTGCATCATGTGGGCGTCGCGGCGTCGTTTCCGATGGCGAAGCGGGCGAGCCTCGTCGAGGAGCTCGCGCCCCTCGTCGAAGACGACCTGTCGCGGCATCCATGGGGGGAGTGGGCCGACCAGTCGGCGCACGCGGCGACGCGCATGCCCGGTGCCGTGAGCCGGTGGAGCGCCGGCAAGGACCTCTCGTTCGTGCCGTTGCGGCCCGAAAGAGTCGTCGAGGTCGCCTACGACCAGATGGAGGGCGACCGTTTCCGGCACACGGCGCAGTTCCGGAGGTGGCGTCCGGATCGGGATGCCTCGAGCTGCACGTACGACCAGCTCGAGGAGCCGACGCCCCTCGACCTGGGCGAGATCCTCCCGCTGCGCGGCTGAGGCGCAGCGTCGGCGCGGGCCTGCGCCGTGACGTGAGCCGCCGCCGCGCGTCGCTGCCCGCGCTCAGAGCACGGCGCGGAGCCCGGCCGAGTGCGCGGTGTGGTGCTCGAACACGAGGTTGGTCTCGGTGAGGGCGACGGCCGGGTTGGCGGAGAGGTTCTTCAGCACGAACTGCCGCACGTGCTCGCTGTCGCGGACGCGGACGTGGATCAGGAAGTCCTCGGTGCCGCCGAGGAAGAAGAGCTGCGCCACCTCGGGTTCGCGCCGGAGCTCGTCGGAGATCTGCTCCATGAGATGGCGGGCGCCCGGCCGGATGCGCACGCTGACGAGCGCCTGAAGCGTGAACCCGAGGGCCGCGGGGTTGATCTCGGCGGTGTAGCGCACGATGACGCCGCGCTCGCGCAGCGACCGCACCCTGGCGAGGCAGGTCGACGGCGAGATCCCCACCTGCTTCGCGAGGTCCACGTTGGGCAGCCGGGCGTTCTCGTGCAGGAGCGCCACGATCTCGCGGTCGATCCCGTCAAGGCCGTACGGGTTCGCGCTGATCTGCGGTGCGTCGGTCATCCACCGATCCTTTCCCGAACTTTCGAACAAGTGTGAGGCAGTCTACCGAACGATATTCGGCGACTCTTCCGACTTGGCGAACGAACGGTCATCATGGATGCATCCCGTCATCAGAACATTCGGAGAGCCCCATGCACGTCGGAGTGCCGGCAGAGGTCAAGAACAACGAGTTCCGCGTCGCGATGACGCCGGCGGGCGTGCACGCGCTCGCGCAACGCGGCCACCGCGTCGACATCCAGTCCGGCGCAGGCTCGGGCGCCGGGTACACCGACGCCGAGTACGTCGCCGCGGGCGCAGGCATCGTCGCGACCGCCGACGAAGCCTGGGCCGCCGAGCTCGTCCTCAAGGTCAAGGAGCCGGTCGAGCAGGAGTACGGATTCCTCCGCGAGGACCTCACGCTCTTCACCTACCTGCACCTCGCCGCCGACCTCCCGCTCACGCGCGCCATCATCGACTCGGGCGTCACCGCGATCGCGTACGAGACCGTGCAGCTCGCCGATCGCTCGCTGCCGCTGCTCACCCCGATGAGCGAGGTCGCCGGCCGACTCGCACCGCAGGTGGGTGCGGCCTCGCTGCTCGCCTCGAAGGGCGGCCGCGGCGTGCTCCTCGGCGGCGTGCCCGGCACCGCGCCGGCCAAGGTCGTCGTCATCGGCGGCGGCGTCGCCGGCGAACAGGCCGCGCAGACCGCCCTGGGCCTCGGAGCCGACGTGACCGTGCTCGACATCTCGCTGCCCAAGCTCCGCGAGATCGACGAGCGCTACGGCCACTGCATCAAGACGCTCGCCTCCTCCGCGTACGAGATCGCCCGCCAGGTTCGCGACGCCGACCTCGTCGTCGGCGCCGTCCTCGTGCCCGGCGCCGCGGCCCCGAAGGTCGTCACCGACGAGATGGTCGCCCGGATGAAGCCGGGCGCCGTCCTCGTCGACATCGCGATCGACCAGGGCGGATGCTTCGAGGGCTCGCGCCCGACCACGCACGCGGAGCCCACCTTCACCGTGCACGACGCCGTGTACTACTGCGTCGCCAACATGCCGGGTGCGGTTCCCGCGACCTCCACGCCGGCGCTCACCAACGCGACACTCCCGTACGCGCTGAAGATCGCCGACCTCGGCTGGCAGGCCGCGCTCGCCGAGGACGCGGCGCTGGCGAAGGGGCTCAATGCGACATGCGGCCGCATCACGAACGCGGGCGTGGCCGCCGCGCACGACCTGGAGCTGCACGCAGCCATCTGATCAACCGGGGGTCAGGTCTCGTCGCCGAGCACGACCGGCAGGCCGGCGCGATACCACGCCACGATGCCGCCCTCGATGTTCGCGACCTCGACGCCCTGCCCCTCGAGGAACTGCGCCGCCTGGGCGCTGCGCCCGCCGACGTGGCAGATGACGTGCACCGGTCGGTCGCGCGGCACCTCGTCGAGCCGCGCGACGAGTTCGCCGAGCGGGATGTGCAGTGCCCCGTCGATGCGTGCCTGTTCGAGCTCGGTCGGTTCGCGGACGTCCAGGAGGATCGAGTCCTCGGCGGCGTGCGCCTCCTCGGGCGTGATGTGCTGCATGCGCCTGCCTCCTCGGTCGCGTCGATCGACCGACAACGATACCTCGCGCGGCGGCATCCGAATCCGGGGATCACGGCCCGGAATGCATCGATTCGGTCGTATCCGCACGTATCCTTCCGGTGTGCCGCGGCTCGAACGGAATCCAGACGAAGAGGACCTGCTTCCTCAGGACTCCGATGCCGTGGCCGACGAACTCACCCCGGGAGCCATGAGCCAGCAGCACACCAGCCCCGACGGCATCAGCGTCGGCGACCCGTCGGCGGTTGCCGGCAACATCGCCGATCCCGCGCGCGCGCGATGGATCGGCGAGCTGTCGAGCATCGGCGGCCGGTCCCCGCTCGTGCGCTTCGTCGACACCCCCCGCACCAGGATCGAACTGTCGACCACGCACCCCGGAGGGCTCCCGCAGTTCATCACGGGCAAGTCCACGCTGCTCTCGAGCCTGATCCGCGACGAGCTCGCCCTCCGCAACGCGAAGCTCGCCGCCGCCGAGATCACCCAGAAGGGGATCGAGCTGCGCTCGGTGCGCGGCATCGAATCCGTGCACCTCGCCATCGGGCTCGCGAACTGGCGCAACGACGGCGAGGAGTTCCTCGCCCCCGTGCTGCTGCGCCCGCTCGCGATCCGCCGGTACGGCCGCGACTTCGAGCTCAAGCTCAAGGGCCAGCCCTTCCTGAACCCGGCGTTGGCGCGAGAACTCCGCGAACAGTTCCAGATCACGCTCGACGCCGACGCGTTCGTCGCGCTCGCCATCACCAACGGCGCGTTCAAGCCGCAGCCCGTCATCGACCGGCTCCGCGGACTCACCTCGCACCTGCCGTGGTTCCGGGTGGCGCCGCGCCTGGTCGTCTCCAGTTTCGCCGAGGTCGGACCGGCGATGGCCGCGGATGCCGCGGACCTCGAGCACCCCGTCATCGACGCGATCGCCGGGCACCCGGCCGCGCGGGCGCAGCTCGCGGCGCAGCGCGGCGAACCGGCGCCGACCGTGCCGCAGGACCAGCGCCCGCCGCAGGGCGACCGCATGCTCCTCGACGCCGACCCCGAGCAGGAACAGGTCATCGCGCAGATCGAGGCCGGGGCATCCGTCGTCGTCAAGACGCTGCCGGGCACCGGCGGCACGCAGACCATCGTGAACGCCGTCGGCGCGCTCGTGGCGAAGGACCGGCGCGTCCTCGTCGTCGGTCCGCGGCGCGCGAGCCTCGACGGCATCGCCCACCGGCTCGGCCAGGTCGGGCTTGCTGGTGCCGCGGTCACGACGGCGGGACTGCGGCGCGAGCTCATCCAGTCGATCTCCCGCAACGAGAAGGCCGAGCGGCCGCGGGTCTCCGACGTCGACGATGCGCTCGTGCGCCTGCGCAAGGTGCTCCTCGACTATCGGGGCGCCCTCACCCGGCACGACCCCGACCTCGGGGTGTCGGTGCTCGACGCGCTCGCCGAGCTCTCCCGGCTCGCGCTGCTGCAGCCGGCACCGCACACGACCGCCCGCCTCGACCACGACTGCCTCGTGCGCATCGGCGGCATCCGCCCGGAGGTCGCGCGCGACCTGGTGCGCGCCGCGGAGCTCGGCGAGTTCAAGTACGGGCCCAACGACTCGCCCTGGTACGGCGCCGCGTTCGACACGGCCGAGGAATCGGAGGCCGCCCACCAGCTCGCGAAGCGGCTCCACGGCACCGACGTGCCGCGACTGCTCGAGCGCGGACGCACGCTCATCTCGCAGACGCGACTGCGCCAGTTCGAATCGATCGCCGAGCTCGGCGTGTTCCTGCGCCTGCTGCTCGACGTGCGAGACACGCTCGACAAGTTCCGGCCGTCCGTGTTCGACCGACCGCTCGGCGAGCTGATCGCCGCGACGGGCTCGCGGCGGGACGCTCCGGGGATGTCCGGAGCCAACCGGCGCAGGCTCCGTCGGTACGCGCTCGAGTACGTGCGCCCGGGCGTGCACGTGACCGACCTCAACGCCGCGCTCCGCGGCATCCAGCAGCAGCGCACGCTCTGGCAGCGGTACTCCGAGGCCGGAGCGATGCCGGGGGTGCCGGTCGGCATCGACGACGTCCGCGTGGCCTTCCAGACGGTCTCCGTCGACCTCGCCGCGCTCGATCGGCCACTGGGCGTCGCCGGGACGCCGCGCCAGCTGGCAGCGAGGCCGCTCCGTGAACTCACCACGATGCTCGCGGGGCTCGCGGCCGACTCGGAGGTGCTCGCCAACCTGCAGGAGCGCACCGCGCTGCTCGCGAAGCTGCGCGACCTCGGCCTCGACCCGCTGCTGCGCGACCTCACCGAACGCCACGTCCTCGAGCACCAGGTCGAGGACGAACTCGAACTCGCCTGGTGGCAGTCGATGCTCGAGGGAGTACTGGCGCACGACAAGGCGCTGCTCGGGGCGAACACGCAGGTGCTCGACCGGCTCGAGGCCGACTTCCGGCTCGTCGACGAGGCGCATGCCTCGGCGAGCGGCCCACTCGCGGCATGGCGCCTCGCCGAGAACTGGAAGGTCGCGCTCGTCGACCACCCCGACCAGGCGGCCGCGCTGAAGCGCATGCTCCGCGGCGATCGCGTGCGGCCCGCCGCCCTGCACGAGGGCGCTCCCGACCTGTTCCGATTGCTGGCTCCGATCTGGCTCGCCTCGCCGTACGAGGTCGATCGCATCACCGATCGCATCGCGTTCGACGCGGTCGTCATCGTCGACGCCGGCGCCACGACCATCGCGGAGAACCTCGGGGCGATCCGCCGTGCGAAGCAGGTCGTCGCCTTCGGGGACCCGGTCACGCAGACGCCGACGCTCTTCGCGACCGGGATCGACGACGACGACCGAGGTCGTGCCGGGCGCGGCGAAGACGACGAACAGGTCGGCGTCGACGCCCTGCACGCCGATTCCGCGCTCGCCCGGCTCGGCGAACTCCTGCCCACCATGACGCTCACCCGCAGCTACCGGGCCGGCGGCGAAGACCTCGCCGAGCTCGTCAACCGCCGCTTCTACGGCGGGCGGATCCAATCGCACCCGTGGGCGGGCAGCTTCCTCGGGCACGGCAGCCTGCGCCTGCACTACGTCTCCGGCAACGGACTGCCCGACCCGCTGACGGGCACCGTCGAGAGCCTGGACCAGGAGGTCGGGAAGGTCGTCGAGCTCGTCATGGACCACGCGGTCAAGCGACCGCGCGAGTCGCTCATGGTCATCACCGCGAGCCCTCGGCACGCCGGTCGCGTGCATCAGGCAGTGCTCGCCGCGTTCTCGAAGCGACGCGACCTCTCGGACTTCATCCTCAAGGACCGGGCCGAGCCGTTCACCGTGCTCACGCTCGAGCAGGCCGTGGCGCAGAGCCGCGACCGGGTCGTCTTCTCCGTCGGCTACGGCCGGACGCCGCACGGCCGGCTGCTGTCGAATTTCGGCGCGCTCGGCGAGCCCGGCGGCGATCGGCTGCTCGCGGTCGGCATGACCCGTGCACGCCGGTCGATGGACGTCGTCTCGGCGTTCCGCCCCGAGCACATCGACGGATCGCGGCAGGCGCACGGCGTGCTCGCGCTCGCGCAGGTGCTCAGCCAGACCGAGGAACGCCAGGCTCGGGACGACGCCGGGACGGCGCCCGACGCGATGCTCGCCGACCTCGCGGTCCGGCTCGAACGCCGGGGCGTTCGCGTGGCCCTCGACTATCGCGGGAGCCTCGCGCTCGCCGTGGCGCACGCGGGCAAGGCCGTCGTCGTCGAGACCGATGCGGCGCTGGCCGGGCAGAGCCTGCGCGAGTCGCTGCGCCTGCGCCCCGATGTGCTCCGCCGCCTCGGCTGGCACTACCTCCGCGTGCACAGCTTCGAGCTGTTCGGCAACCCCGAGGCCGTGGCCGGGCGAGTCGCCGCGTTGTTGGGCAAGCCCGAGGAGGAGCCGGCGGCCCGGGTCGCGTCATGACCGCGCCGGCCGATGAGCCGGGCGGAGACGGCGCCACGGAGGACACCGGTTCGAAGCGGCAGCGCGTCGAGCGCACGGGTCGCCGTCGCGCGCGGCTGACGCCCGTTCCAGGTAGCGACCCGTCACCGGAGACGGCGACGCCGGGCGAGGGGGAACCCGAACGGCCGACCCGGGGCGGCTCTCCGGACGACGACCGGATCACCCGGGAGCGGCCGCCGCACTGGTGACCCGCGGATCACCCGGCGGCGACGCCCCCGCCGGCGACGGTCAGCCCGCGTGGCGGCCGGAGCCCTGGCGAGGCTCGGCGTCGGCAGATGGGCTCGCGTCCGGCGTTCCGCCGCCGGCGTCGGATGCCGCGCCGGACGGCAGCCGGTCGCCGCGGGCGAGCAGGTCGCGGATCTCGGCGAGCACCGTGAGTTCGGTCTCGGGCTGCCCGGGGTCGGGCTGGCCGACGCGGCGCTTGGCCTCCGCGCGCTCCTTGAGCGTGTTCATGGGCAGCACGAACACGAAGTAGACCACCGCGGCGACGATCACGAAGGTCAGGATCGCCCCGATCACTGCGCCGAACTTCAGTTGGGCCGGCTCCCCGTCGAGGGTCGGGATCTCCACGACGAGCGCGTTGTCGAGGCTGTCGGCACGGAACACCGCGCCGATCAGCGGATTGATCAGGTTCACGACGAGTGCGTTCACGACCGCGGTGAACGCGGCGCCGATGACCACCGCGACCGCGAGCTCGATGACGTTCCCGCGAAGGATGAACTCCTTGAAACCCTTGAGCATATGTCCCCTCCCGACGCTCCGGTTGCCTACGCCACGCTAGCCGAGGCGCCCGAGGAGGTCGAACCGGAGGATGACGAACCGCCGGACGACGAACCGCCCGACGAGGAACCGCCGGACGACGAACCGCCGGACGAGGACGAGCCGCCGCCCGAGGCATCCGAGCCCTTCGAACCGCCGGCGGCGGCGCTGCGCGAGTCCGTGCGGTAGAAGCCGGAGCCGTTGAACGTCACGCCGATCGTGTTGAACAGCTTGCGCAGCCGGCCGCCGCACGCGGGGCAGTCGGTGAGCGAGTCGTCGGTGAAGGCCTGCTGGATGTCGAAGGCGTTGCCGCACTCGGTGCAGCGGTAGGAGTAGGTGGGCATGGATCTCTCGGATGACGGCGGGGGCGCGCGGCCCTGATCAGAATGCGACGATGCGCGTCGGCGTGACGACGCCGTCCACCGGTTGGTCGTGGACCTCACGGGGGACGGTCTCGACGAGTTCGGTGTCGAAGACCACGGCGTACACCGGAGGACATTTTCCCATCGAACCGAGGGTCTTGTCGAAATAGCCCCGCCCCCAGCCCAGCCGGAGGCCGGTCGCGTCCACCGCGGCGGCCGGCACGAGGATCAGGTCGACGTCGTTGATCGCCATCGGGCCCAGCAGTTCGCCCTCGGCCTCGGGGACCCCCGTCGGACCGATGCGTTCGCCGGGCGCTTCGCCGACCGTCCAGTCGAGGAGGCCGTCTTCGCGGGTCACCGGGAACAGCACCCGGATGCCGCGGGCCTCCGCCCATTCGACGAACGGCCGCGTGTTCGGCTCGGTGGGCATCGACAGGTAGCACGAGATCGACTCGGCACCGGTCGAGCCGATGAGTTCCTCGAGTCGTGCGGTGAATCCCTCGGTCGCGAGCTCGCGTTCGTGGCCGGGCATGTTCCTGCGTCGCTCGCGCAACTCGGCACGCAGCACGCGCTTGGCGACGGACGGATCGTCGGGCATGGCACACATCCTAGGACGCGCGCCCCGGCGCGGAGCCGGTGGTCGACGCTACGCTGATCGGCATGACTTCTCGGATCACGAAGGCCGTCATTCCTGCTGCGGGGTTGGGGACGAGGTTCCTGCCCGCGACGAAGGCGATGCCGAAGGAGATGCTGCCGGTCGTGGACAAGCCCGCGATCCAGTACGTCGTCGAGGAGGCGGTCGCGGCCGGCCTCGACGACCTGCTCATGATCGTCGGCCGGAACAAGAACGCCCTGGCGAACCACTTCGATCGGGTCATGGAACTCGAGGTCACCCTCGCCTCGAAGGGCGATGAGGCGAAGCTGGCGAAGGTCGAGGAGCCGACGAACCTGGCCGACATCCACTTCGTGCGCCAGGGCGACCCGAAGGGCCTCGGGCACGCGGTCTCCCGCGCGCGCAAGCACGTCGGGAACGAGCCGTTCGCCGTGCTGCTCGGCGACGACCTGATCGACGCGCGCGACGTGCTCCTGAGCCGCATGCTCGAGGAGCAGGTCCAGCGGAACGCGTCGATCGTCGCGCTGCTCGAGGTCGACCCCAATCAGATCCACCTCTACGGCGCCGCCGAGGTCGAACCGACCGACGAGCCCGACGTCGTGCGGATCACCGGGCTCGTCGAGAAGCCGGCGAAGGAGGTCGCACCGTCGAACTATGCGGTGATCGGCCGATACGTGCTGCGTCCCGAAGTGTTCGAGGTGCTGGAGCGGACCGAGCCGGGCAAGGGCGGCGAGATCCAGTTGACGGACGCGTTGATGGAGATGGCCGGCGACGTCGAGGGCACCGGCGGGGTGTACGGCGTCGTGTTCCGGGGGCGCCGGTACGACACCGGCGACAAGCTGGACTACATCAAGGCCGTCGTGCAGCTCGCCGCGGATCGCGACGACCTCGGCGTCGACCTGCGCGCCTGGCTCGCCGACTTCGTCACTCGGACACCGTGACCCGCGGGTGACCGCTACAGTCTGAGCATGCCAGCCGCCGTCCTGCCGACCCTGCGCGACGGCGACGTCACGCTCCGGCCGATCCGGGCCCGCGACGCGAAGCCGCTCGAACGGGCACTGCTCGACAACCGGACCTGGCTGCGGCGCTGGGAGGCGACGTACCCAGGCGGCGGCGGGGTGATCGACGCGAAGGCGAGCATCCGCAACCTGACCGCCCATGCCAGGGCCGGCCACGGGTTGCCGTTCGTCATCGAGGTCGACGGTGAGCTCATCGGCCAGTTGAACGTGTCGGGCATCGCGTACGGGTCGTTGTCGTCCGCCTCGATCGGCTATTGGGTCACCCGGGCGGCCGCCGGACGCGGCGTCACGCCGACCTCCGTCGCCCTCGCGACCGACTACTGCTTCCGCACGCTGCGACTGCACCGCATGGAGGTCTGCATCCGGCCGGAGAACCAGCCGTCGCTGCGCGTGGTCGAGAAGCTGGGGTTCCGTTACGAGGGTCTCCGGCGGCGCTTCATCCACATCGACGGCGACTGGCGCGATCACTTCGCGTTCGCGCTCGTGGCCGAGGAGGTCCCGGGCGGCGTGCTCGATCGATGGCGGAGCGGCCGCGTGCCCGAGGACGCTGCGCGCATCCCGGCAGAGGACCGCGCGGCGGCCGCATACCCGCTGCGTATAGCCGATCGCTGACACGCCCGCAACGATTCGGGTCGCGAGCGGCGGGTGACCTAGCGTTGACCCATGGACGCGATCGGTGGGGGAGTGCTCGTGGCGATCGCCGCGGCGCTGTGGATCGCCTACCTGCTGCCGTCATGGCTCCGGCAGCGCCAGTACGTGGCCACCGAGCGGAACGCCGTGCGTCTCCAGCAGACGCTGCGCATCCTGGCCGAGACGGCCGAGACCCCCGAGGAGGTGCGGGTCGAGGCGACCGCCCGGCAGGTTGCCTCGCAGCAGCGGATCCTCGCGGAGCAGGAGGCGGCGGCTCGGCTGGAAGCGGAGGCGGCCGAACAGTTGGCGATCGCCGAACGCATCCACGCAGCCGAACACGCCGCATCCGCGCGGGCGATCGCCGAGCGCGCGGTGACCGAGCCGATCTCGGTCGTGGTGCCGGTGCCGGGGCAGGTCGTTCCCGAGCCGGTCGCCGTGACTGTGGAGACCGAGGCTTCGGAAGCGTCGGTGCGCGTCGCACCCCAACCCGTGTCCTCGGCCTCGCGGAGAGCGCTGCGCCGTCGTCGCGCGGGCTGCTCGATGCTCGTGCTCGCCTCGATCCTCACGGTCGTGGTCGGCCTCGTCGGCCTGCCGTTCGGGCTGTCACCCCTTGTCGCGGGTGTCGGGGCCGCTGGTGCCGTCGCAGGTCTCGCCGGCATCGTGCTGCTCGCCCGCCGGCGGTCCGCCCCGGCAACCGTCACCGTCGCTGCGCCCGCGCCGGTGCCCGAGGCGTTCGAGCCGATCGACCTGCCCGAGGCCGAGCCGGAGTCCGTCGAGGGATGGACGCCGAACGCGCTGCCGAAGGCGCTGCACCTGTCGCGCGGCACCATCGCCGCCGCGGCCATGGCCTCGATCGAGGAGGCAGAGCAGTTGCGCCGCACGGCCCAGGAGGCGCAGATGGCCGAGCGCGCGGCCGAGCTCGCCCCGGCCGTGCCGAAGCTCGAACCCCGCCCCGCCGCACCGTCGCCGGCACCCGTCGCCGAGCCCGCCAGCCCGTACGCGGGCATGGGCGTGGTCGGCGAGGCGACGCCCGGATTCGACAGCCTCGACGCCGTCCTGCGCCGCCGCCGGCAAGCGGGTTGATGGTCAGGAGCACCCTCCGGGGGGTGATAGAGTCATTCACGGCTCGGGCCCATGGCGCAGTTGGTAGCGCGTCTCGTTCGCAATGAGAAGGTCGGGGGTTCGAATCCCCCTGGGTCCACCATCCCGATAGCCTCCGCCCCGGCGGGGGCTATCGGCATCTTCGGGGGAGGCGCGATGGACCACCAGATCCGGATCGTGTACTGCACGCAGTGCAACTGGCTCATGCGCGCCGCCTGGGCCGCGCAGGAACTGCTCAGCACGTTCCAGAGCGAGTTGCGCGGGGGAGTCACCCTGGTACCCGGCACCGGCGGGATCTTCGAGGTGTACGCCGACGGGGTGCGCGTCTGGTCGCGCGCCGAGGACGGCGGGTTCCCCGACATGACCGAGCTCAAGCGCCTCGTGCGCGATGTCGTGGCACCCGATCGGGCTCTCGGGCACGCCGATCGCGCGGCGGCACGGACCGCGGCCGACGCGGCGGCCGACGTGGCCGCGGCCGGCGCGGTCGCCGCCGCCGGCGCCGCCACGACTCCGGGGCGAGACGCCTGATGACCGGTTCGCTGCCGACGCAGTCGATCCCGCTGACGACGCCGCAGCGATGGCGCGCGTACTGGGTCTGCGTCGGCATCGCCGCGCTCACGATCCTCGACCTCACCAAGGTGAACGTCGCACTGCCGTCGATCGAGGCGGCGTTCGGGGTCGGGTCGACGGAGCTCCAGCTGATCGTCTCGGGCTACGTGCTCACGTTCGGGCTCACGCTGGTTCCGGCAGGCCGCATCGGCGATCAGCGCTCGCGCCGCACGATGTTCCTCATCGGCCTGACCGGATTCCTCGTCACGAGCGTCGTGTGCGCCGTCGCGCCGAACGTGACGGTGCTGCTCATCGGGCGCCTGCTGCAGGGTGTCGCGGCGGGCATCCAGATGCCGCAGGTGCTCGGGCTCGTGCAGCAGATGTTCCAGGGGTCGGAGCGCGGCCGTGCGTTCGGGCTCTTCGGGGCGACCATCGGCATCGCCACGGCGTTCGGGCCGACGCTCGGCGGACTGCTCATCGCGGTCGGCGGGGCATCCGACGGGTGGCGCTGGATCTTCTGGATGAACGTGCCGCTGGCGGCCGCAGCGATCGTCTTCGCCGCGATGTGGCTCCCCGGCCCGCCCGACCGCCCGGCGCGCAAGCTCGAGCTCGACCCGTTCGGGCTCCTGCTCTTCGCGGTCACGGTCGTGGCGCTCATGTTCCCGTTCCTGTTCACGACCGGTTCGCCGACCGACGATCCGAACCGGTGGTGGACGCTCGTCGTCTTCGTGTTCGCGCTCACCGGGTTCATCGCCTGGGAGCGTCGCTACGCCGCGACGGGGAGGCATCCGCTCGTTCCGCTGGCGCTGTTCTCGATCAGTTCGTACCGGAACGGCACCGCCCTCGCGACGGCGTACTTCACCGCGATGCCTGCGACGTTCCTGCTCACGACCCTGTACCTGCAGCAGGGTCTGGAACTCGAGCCCGTCTACGCCGGCATGGTCACCATCGGCTTCGCGCTCACCAGCGCGGTCTCGTCGTGGTGGGGCGGCAGGGTCGTCGATCGCATCGGCAGGCCGCTCGTCGTGTGGGGCCTGGTCGTCATCCTGGTCGGGCTCGGCGCGTCGGTCGTGCTCGCGATCACGACGGCACCCGAGGTCACGCCGTGGGTGATGGCCGCCGCCCTCTCGGTCGCCGGCGTCGGCGGCGGACTGGTGATCGCCCCGAACCAGACGCTCGCGCTGTCGGACGTGCCGGTCCGCCAGGGCGGGCTCGCCGGTTCGGTCGGACAGCTCGGGCAGCGCATCGGCACCGCGGTCGGCACGGCCGTCGCCCTGTCGCTCTTCTACGCGACGATCTGGCGCGAGGGCGACGGCGCGTCGGGAAGCCTCGAGGTCTACCACCACGCCTACGGGTACGGCATGATCGCGGTCGCCCTGTTCCTCGCGGTCGCGCTGGCGCTCGGCCTGGCCGACCTCGGGGCGAGGCGCAGGCAGCGCCGGGCACTCGGCGACGAGGAGGAGGCCGGCGAGGCATCCGACGGTCGGTGAACCGGTACGGACGGAGCCGGACCGGACCCGACCGGCGCGGGGATCGCCTCACCGGATGGCGAGGATCCTGGCCCGTTCCACCTTCGGGAGCTTCTCGATCGCGGCGCGCAGCGCGTCGCGGGGCATCTTCGCCGCGCGCGACTCGACGAAGGCGGTGAGGCGGCCAGGATCGCGGTCGCCCGCCGTGCGCAGCACCCACCCGACGGCCTTCTGCACGAACGGTGCGTCGTCGTCAGCCAACGTCGCGCTGAGCTCGAAGGCGTCGTCGAGGTCGTCGTGCGCGATGAACGCGAAGGTCGCGACGAGCGCGGTCCGCCGTTCGGGCCAGAACGCGGATGCCGCGAGCCGGCGCAGCTCGTCGCGGTCGCGGTCGACGAGCCGGCGGCCGACGACGTCTCGCGCGGCGAGGTCGACGAGATCCCACGTGTCGATGCGGTCATGCCGGCGGAGGTAGAGGTCGTACAGGTCGGCCCGCCGTTCGTCGGTCGTCCGGCGGTGCGCCGCGGACTTGCCCATGATGCTGCACGCGAGCACGCGCGCCTCGTGCTCGTCGCGATCGAGGAGGCGCTCGAGGTCGTCGACCGGGAGGTCGAGGTGCTGTTTGGCGAGGTCGAACACGTCGCCCATGCGCACGCCGAGGAACGAGTCGTCACCGGGGAAGAACCGGCGGTACTTCACGCGCTGGTCGTCGGTCGCGAGCGCGCGGAGCCGGTCGACGAGGGCCGCGCTCGTGTCGGTCTCGTCGGTCGTGCGGCCCGCGTCGTCGTCCGCCTCGTGCTGCACCATCGCGCCCCCTTCGCCCGTCGTCAGCGTAGCGCGGAGCCTGCCGCGCTACCGCTCGCGGTTCCCAGTGCGCAGCCGACGCGTGCGGGGCGCGCGGCCGTCGCGGGTCAGTGCCCGATGCCGGCCTGCGCCGTCCGGTCCGCAGGCGCGCCCGCGGCGGCATCCGAGAACGCGTCCTTCGGGACGAACGCGAGCAGCACGACCGAGGCGACCGCGGTCAGGCCGCAGACGAGCCACACGGTGAGGTATCCCGAGAACGAGCCCGCGGTACCGGCCGCATCGCCCGCACCGCCGACGACGTGGCTCGCGAGCGCGATCCCGAAGACGCAGGACGCGACCGCGCCGCCGACGGTCTTCACCGAGTTGGTGAGCCCGGTCGCGACGCCGGTCTGCGTCGCCGGCGCTGCCGCGGCGGCGGCCGCGGGGAGGGCGGCGACCAGCGCACCGGACCCGATGCCGGCGATCACCATGTTGGTGAGGGTCTGCGCGTACGTGTCGTGCAACGGCACGAACAGGAGGTAGCCGACGGCGACGAGCGAGGATGCCGCCATGAGCGCGATCCGCGGCGTGAGGCGCCTCGCGACGGCGGGGTACGTCAGCGCGCCGGCGATCATCGCGATGAGGTAGACGCCGATGAGCAGCGACGTCTGGAACCCCTGCGTGCCGAGCCCGTAGCCGTAGACCTCGGGATCGGTGCGGGCGAACGTCGACAGCGGCGCCTGCGCGCCGAGCACGCTCACGCCGAAGAGTCCGGCCGTCAGGAACACCGGGCGGAGCGCGGGTGACGCGAACATCCGGACGTCGATGAGCGGGTCGGGGTGGCGCAGTTCGTAGCGCGCGAACACGGCGCCGAGCGCGATGCCGAACGCGATCAGCCCCCACGAGAGCGGGTCGTCGACGCCGTTCAGGCGCAGGAAGCTGAGGCCGCCGGTGACGGCGAGCAGTGCGAGCGAGACCAGCACGAGGCCGATCGTGTCGAGACGCCCGCCGGTGAGGTCGGGCGACTCCTTCACGCCGAACACGATGACGACGAAGCACACGGCGACCGCGATCGCCGGGATGAGGAGCACGGTCGTCAGCGGCAGCGCGTCGATGAGCGCGCCGCCGGCCAGCGCACCCGAGATCGCACCGAGCTCGAGCGCAGCGACGAGCACGCCCGCCGACCGCATCGTGAGGGACGCCGGGTGCCCGGCCTGCCGGGAACGCGACCAGATGAGCGCGACCTCGAGCGGAAGCCACACGACGTAGAACCCCTGCAGCGCCCAGGCGACGAGGAACACCGCGAACGAGTCGGTGAACGGCAGCGCGAACGAGGCGACCGCGGTCACCGCGGTCGAGATCAGGAGCATCCGCTTGTGGCCGACCATGTCGCCGAGCTTCGCGAACGCCGGCACGACGAGGGCCGACAGCGCGAGCTGCGTGCCCTCGAGCCAGTTCACGTCGGCGTCGTGGATGCCCAGGTGCCGTGCGATGTCGGTGAGCATCGGCGTGTAGAAGCCCTGGATGATGCCGCTCGTGAACTCGACGAACGCGAGGAAGCCGACGATTGCGGCCAGGGGGCCGAACAGGGCAGGACGGGACATCTGCGTTCCTCTGGGGGTCCGCCGGGCGAGCGGAATCGGTGCCGGGTGGGCTTGGGGTGCGGTAACCCTATCTCACGCCGGGCGCGTGGCCGTCATCGGGGGCGCGTGGCCGTCATCGAGGGCGCGTGGCCGTCATCGGGGGATGGACTCGATGAGGGCCCGGTGGAACCGCTCGCCCTTCGCGAGCGAGTCGACGCTCACCCACTCGTCGACGCCGTGGATGCCCGCACGCTGCGCGGCGGACATCTCCAGCGGGGCGAACCGGTACACCGCCGGGGCGTACCGGTGGAACCAGCGCGCGTCGGTCGCCGCCATCACGAGGTACGGCGCGGTGATCGCCGCGGGGTAGGCGACCGCCACGGCGTCGGCGATCGCCCGGAACCGCTCGTCGTCGACGGGCGACTCCGGCGACGGGTCGTTGCCCTCGACGACCTCGACGTGCACCTCCCGGTCGCGGATCGAGCGGCGGATTCGCGCGACGGCGGTACCGACCGTCTCCCCGGGCGCGATCCGCAGGTTGAGCGTCGCGGATGCCTCGTTCGGCAGCACGTTGTGGGCACTGCCGCCCGCGAGCATCGTCGGCGCGATGGTCGTGCGCACGAGGGCCGCGGGTTCGCCGCCGAGCGCGGCGAAGACCCGCGCGGTGAGCCACGGCCAGGCCGCGAGCAGGCGGAGCGCCGGGCGCCAGATTCCGGTCGCGCGTCCGGCGAAGACGCGCAGCATCGCCCGGGTCGCGCTGGACGTGCGCTTCGGGAACGGATTCGGGTCGAGGCGGTCGACGGCGCGCGCGATGCGCGCGGCTGCGGTGAGCCGGGGCGGCGCCGAGGCGTGGCCGCCCGCGCTCGTCGCGCGGAGCCGGAGCGTCACGATGCCCTTCTCGCCCACGCCGACCATCGCGGCGGTGCCGGGGATGAACGGCAGCGGGGCATCCGTCACCGCGCCGCCCTCGTCGATGACGAGCCAGGGTGTGATGCCGCGCTCGTGGAGCAGGTCGGAGATCGCGCGCCCGGCGGCGCCGTGGCTCTCCTCGTCGCCGCCGAACGACAGGTAGACGTCACGGGCGGGAGCGAAGCCCGCCGCGAGGAGGTTCTCGACCGCCTCGAGTACGACGAGCAGCGGACCCTTGTCGTCGAGCGCGCCGCGGCCGCGCACCGCGCCGTCGGCGACGACGGGTTCGAACGGCGGGTGGCTCCAGCCGTCGGACTCGACGGCCGGCACCACGTCGAAGTGGGCCATGAGCACGAGCGGGTCGCCGACGCCCGAGCCGCGCCACCGGTAGAGCAGTCCGAGGTCGCCGACGCGTTCGAGTTCGAGGTGCTCGGCGACGAGGGGGTACAGCTCGCCGATCAGGTCGCCGAACCGGGTGAAGTCGGCGAGCCCCCGTTCGTCGAGTTCGGCGGAGACGGTCGGGAGCGCGATCATGCGCGCGAGGCGTTCGGGTGCGCCGGCGCGCGCGGCGGTCTCGGTACGGCCGGGTTCTGGTCGGGTCACCGCACCAGCGTACGTCGGCGGTGGGCCGGGTTCGTCAGGCCGCGTCGCGGTCGCCCGCGACCGGGGTGAGGAGCACGCCGAGTTCGGCCGCCGAGAGCGCCTGCCCGAACGCCGGATGACCCGGCTCGAGTGCGACGCCGTGGCTGAGGGCGCCGCCGTCGACCGGGTCGAAGCCGATCGCGTCGATGATGGCGGCGAGCACGTGGCGCGCGTGGTCGTCGTCGCCGACGACCGCGAGCGCACGGCGCAGGCGCGAGCCGGCCGGCATGCTGTCGTCCTCCATGTCGTGGTAGCCGAGGTGGTTGAGGCTCTTCACGACGTGCGCCGCCGGGTTGCGGGCCGCGTTGATCTCGCTCGTCGAGCGCGGATCGTCGTCGACCTGGGGCAGGTTCCCGTCGATCGGCGGCCAGTAGTTGGTCGCGTCGACGACGACGCGACCGTCGAACAGCGGCCACGGGACGGTCGCGACCTTGCCGAACGGCACGGCGAGGATCACGACGTCGGATGCCTCGACCAGCGCCTCGGGCGTCGCGACCTCGGCGCCGGGAGCGACGACGTCGACGACGAGGCTGAGCGCGGTCTGTCGGGGCGAACCGGCGATGAGCACGCGGTGCCCCGAGGCGAGCAGCAGTCGGGCCAGCGCGGTGCCGACCTTGCCGGCGCCGAAGATGCCGACCACAGGTCTGTCCCTCACCAGTTCCACCTCCCGCACAACGCCCTAGGCGAGCCGGGCATTCCCCAGGGCATCCTCTCACCGGCGCCGAGCCGGCGACGACTGGCCGCGGATGCCGCGCCGGGAATAGTCTCGAACGGCCGCCCGTTCGAGCATATCGATGCATGAACATGGAATTGACCGCGCAAGTGGGGGAGACACATCGATGACGCACGTCGAATTCGGCCTCGACACCTTCGGGGACGTGACCGTCGGCCCGGACGGCGAACTGCTGTCGCAGGCCCAGGTGCTGCGCAACGTCGTCGCGGAGGCGGAGCTGGCCGACCGGCTCGGCCTCGACTTCTTCGGCGTCGGCGAACACCACCGCCACGAATTCGCCGTCTCGGCACCGGAGGTCGTGCTCGCCGCGATCGCCGCGCGCACCGAGCGGATCCACCTCGGCTCGGCCGTCACCGTGCTGAGCTCCGACGACCCGGTGCGCGTTCACCAGCGGTTCGCGACCCTCGACGGAATCTCCGGCGGACGTGCAGAGGTGATCCTCGGGCGAGGGTCGTTCATCGAGTCGTTCCCGCTGTTCGGCTACGACCTCGGCGCCTACCAGGAACTGTTCGAGGAGAAGCTGCAGCTGTTCGCGGCGCTGCTGCCGCAGGAGCCCGTGACGTGGGCCGGCACGCTGCGCCCGCCCATCGACGGGCTCTCGGTGTACCCCACCGTCGAGCACGGCCCGCTGAAGACCTGGGTCGGCGTCGGCGGCAGCCCGGAGTCGGTCGTCCGCGCGGCCCACTACGGGCTGCCCCTCGTGCTCGCCATCATCGGCGGCTCGCCCGCGCGGTTCGCGCCGCTCGCCGACCTGTACCGCCGCGCGCTCGACCAGTTCGGACATCCGCTCCAGCCCATCGCGATCCACTCGCCCGGCTTCGTCGCCGACACCGACGAGGAGGCGCTCGACACCCTCTGGCCGCACTACCAGGTGATCATCGACCGCATCGGCCGCGAGCGCGGGTGGGCGCCGACCTCGCGGGCGCACTTCGAGCAGGAGGCCCGGCACGGCGCGCTCTACGCCGGGTCGGTCGAGACCGTCGCGCAGAAGATCGCCGGTGCCGTGCAGGCGATCGGCGCAAGCCGCTTCGACCTCAAGTACTCGAACGGCACCCTGCCGCACGAGGCGATGCTCGGCAGCATCGAGCGGTACGCCACGCAGGTCGTGCCCCGCGTGCGCGAGCTGCTCGCCGAGCGGGATGCCGTGGCTGGCGGGGAGGCATCCGACGCGGTCGGGTGACGCTCAGCCCGTCTTCGCCACACGCCGCCGGCGCACCGCCTCGCGGAACCAGTCCGCGTCGGGCAGGCGGGCCAGGAACGTGCCGGCGAAGATCGTGAACAGCACATAGGCGGTCGCGAGCGGCGCGAGCTGCGGCGCCACCCCGGCGCCGACCGCGAGGCCGGCGATCACGATCGAGAACTCGCCGCGCGGCGCGAGTGCGAAGCCGGCGCGCCACTGGCCGAGCGTGCCGACCCCGGCGCGCCGTGCCGCGAAGACCCCGGTCGCGAGCTTCGTGAGGATCGTCACGAGCGCGAGCGCCGCCGCGGGCAGGAGCATGTCCACCAGGTCCACCGCGTTCGTCGTGAGGCCGAAGAACACGAAGAACATCGCCGCGAACAGGTCGCGCAACGGGGTCAGCACCTGGCTCGCGTTCTCGGCGACCCGGCCAGACAGGGCGATTCCCACGAGGAACGCACCGACCGCGGCCGACACGTTCACCTCCGCCGCGAGGCCCGAGACGAGCATCGTGAGGCCGAGCACGCCGAGCAGCAGCGGCTCGTACTGGTCGGCGGGGAACAGCTTCGAGATGAACCCGCCGAACCGCAGCGCGATGAACAGGATCAGGCTCACCACCGCGACGGCGACCGCGACCGACACCACACCCTGCCACAGGCTCACGCCGATGACGAGCGCCGACAGGATCGGGAGGTAGAACGCCATCGCGAGGTCCTCGATCACGAGGATCGCGAGGACTCCGGGGGTCTCGCGGTTGGAGAGGCGGCCGAGGTCGCGCATGAGCTTCGCGATCACGCCCGACGACGACACCCACGTGACGCCGGCCAGTGCCACGGCCGCGATCGGTCCCCAGCCCAGCAGGAGCGCGAGGGCTGCACCCGGCACCGCGTTCAGCAACGCGTCGACGATGCCCGCGGTGCGCGACGACTTCAGGCTCCCGAAGAGCTCGTCGGCCGTGTACTCGAGACCGAGGAGGGCGAGCAGCAGGATGACGCCGAGCTCGGATCCGATCTGGAAGAACTCCTCGCTCGCCTCGAACGGGACGAATCCGCCGTCGCCGAAGCACAGGCCGAGGAGCAGGTAGAACGGGATCGCCGAGATGCCGAGGATTCCGGCGAGGCGCCCGAGCAGACTCATGCCGAGGAGGAGCGCGCCGACTTCGATCAGGAGCAGCGTGGTCTCGTGCATGCCGCCGCCGGTCAGTCTGGGCCGTTGGCGAGCAGGCGGGAGACCCCGTCGAGTCCTTCACGTGTGCCGACGACCACGATGACGTCGCCCGCGCGGAGCCGCTCCGCGGGAGTCGGCGAGGGGATGACCGTGCCGTCGCGCACGATCGCGACGATCGACGCGTGCGTCCGGGTGCGCGCCTTCGTGTCACCGAGCGTGCGGTTCAGGTACGGCGAATCGGTCGGCAGTGCGATCTGCTCGGTGTAGAGGCCCGCGGTCTCGTCGGACAGGCTCGTCAGTCGCGACAGCATCACCGAGGCGCCCAGCACGTCGGCGAGCGCGGCCGCCTCGTCGTCGTTGAGCGGAATGGAGTCGCGGCACGCGTCGGGATCGTCCTCGTCGAAGAACCCGAGGTCGCGCTCCCCGTCGCGGTGCGACACGACGCTGATCCGGCGACCGCCCTCGGTCACCAGGTCGTGCCGGATGCCGATGCCCGGCAGGTCGACCTTCTCGATGCGAATTCCCACGCCCGTCATCGTAACCCCGCGGGGAGGTTGCCCGGGCACGTGGAGGCGTGGACTATCCGCGCGGTGCCGCCGAAGTCGTCATCACGAGCACCGGCGTGCCGCCGTCGTCGACGCGTTCGAACGAAACGCGCACCTCGCCGAGGTCGTCGGCCGAGCCGACGTGGGTGCCGCCGCAGGGGATGCTCGCGACGCCGTCGGGGAGTTCGGCGATCCATCGGCGCCGGTCGGTGAGCCCCTCACCGTCGCGGTCGATTCGGATCGCCGCGCCCGAGCCCGTCCAGGTCGCGAGCGTCGCGTTCACGAGTGCCGCGAGTGCCGCGAGGTCGGCGTCGGAGGCGTCCACGAGGCTCGCGGTGTCGAAGCCCGCCCGCCGCAACGACTTGTTCAGGCGGAAGCGGTCGACGGAGCCGTCGGGGGCGATGCGCGACGACTCGATCGCCGCGCCGTCGAAGTCGGGCGCGCCGAGCGCATCCGGCCGCGCGTCCTTGCTCCAACGGTCGGCGAGTGCGCGGTTCAGCGCGAGCGAGGCGAGGTGGCACGCGGTGTGCCCGACCGAGAGGGCGCGGCGGTAGGCGGCATCCGCCTCGAGGTCGACGTCGTCGCCGACGGCGACTCGCGCCGCGTCGGCCGAGTCGATCAGGTGGGCGACGACGAAGGCCCAGCCCTCGGTGCCCTTGCGCACCGGGATATCTCCGCCGAGGTGCAGCTCCGCCCCGTCGGTCGCGGCGACCACGGCGTCGACGAAGGGCAGGGCGGTGCCGTCGGCGGTGCGCAGCCCGCCGCGGTCGGCGGGCTGGTCGGGCCACGAGGCATCCACCGGATGGATGCTGGTGACGTCGGTCACGACGGCGACGTGCTCAGCTCCCGACTCGCCCGACGCGGCCACCGGGACGACCGCGACGACTCGGGCGTGGGCGTGCACCTCACCCGTCGGATAGGTGACGCGGGTGTCGGCGACGGGGATTCCCGAGACCACCGATCAGTTGCCCTTGGCGCCGCGGCCGAGGACGTTGATCGGGATCGCCATCGCGATCGCGATGCAGAGGATGCCGGCGATGAAGATGATCGCCTCGAAGCCCGCGATGTGGGACGCGTTGCCCATGAGCCACATGCCGAAGACGAAGATCGCCATGGTGATGAGGAACAGGATGGTGTTCACGAAGCCCTCCAGCAGCGCTGTCGGCGCCTGACGGGTGCGTCGGCGCGGTCCTGATCCCGAGTCTATCGAGGCGCGGTCCACGGGGCGGATGCGGACGCGGCGCAGGTCAGCCCTGCGACACCGGGCCGATCCACGCATTCGCGATCGTCGCGTGCGCGGACTCGTCGTCGGAGGGGTGGAAGATCCCCGCGAGCACGTCGCGGTACAGGCGACCGAGCTCGTTCCCCGCGAAGTAACTCGAGCCGCCCGCGACGCGCACCGCCTGGTCGACGACGTGCTTCGCGGTCTCGGTCGCCCGCACCTTCGCGCCCGACAGCTTCGCGTACCAGAACGCGCCGTGGTCGGCGAGATCGTCGACGTCGCGCGCGAGGCTGCGCAGCTGCGGCTCGATCGCGTCGTGCGCGAGCGCGGCATCCGCGATCCGCCACCGGATGTCGGGGTCGTCGGCGAGCGGCCTGCCGTCGTGCTTCATCGACGTGCGCCGCCTTGCGGCGGCGATCGCGAGCTCGAGGGCCCGGGCGCCGATGCCGGTGTAGACCGCGCCGAGCAGCAGCTCGAAGCAGGCGAAGATCCCGAAGACCATCGGGTCGGCGTTGGGCCCCGGGTCGAGTCGGCGCACGATGCGGTCGGGTGCGGCGAATGCGCCGTCGAGCACCGTCGTGCGGCTCTGGCTCGCCCGCATGCCGAGCGTGTTCCAGTCGTCGAGGACCTTCACGTCGGGGTCCTCGCGGTCGATGAACCCGTAGACGATCTTCGGGGCGTCCTCCGACGCGGTGTCGAGGCCCATCGTGCCCAGCCTGGTCCACGCGGGCGACAGCGACGTGAAGATCTTGCGACCGGTGTACCGGTAGCCGCCGCGCGGTTGCGGTTCCGCGACCGTGCGCGACCCGAAGAGCATCAGGTCGTTGCCGGCCTCCGAGATGCCGAAGCCGAAGACCTCGCCGTCTGCGGCCTCGCGCTGCAGGAACCCGAGCGTGTCGTCCCCGCGGTCGGCGAGCACCTTCGCGACTCCCGTCCACACGAGGTGCATGTTGATCGCGAGCGCGGTCGCCGGCGCCGCGCCGCCGAGCCGCATCTGCGCGCGCACCGCGTCCTCGAGGCTCCAGCCGAGTCCGCCGAGCGATTCGGGCACGAGGGCGCGAAGGTAGCCGGCATCACGGAGGTCGGCGAGGTCCTCGTCGAAGAAGGCGTTGCGTTCGTCGAGGTCGGCCGCCCGCTCGCGGATCCGGTCGAGCAGGTCGACGGTGAGCACGGATTCGATGGGCGACGTCGCAGCGGTCACGGCGTCAGCCTACGCCTGCGGCGGGCGCCGCCGTCCGCGGGCCACGAGCAGCACGACGCCCACGACGATCGCCGCGACGAGTGCGAGCAGGCCGATCCACGGGAGCAGCACGCCGAGCACGACGAGCAGGCCCGCGCCGAACGCCATGAGGCTCTCCCACCCCGCGGCGAGACCGTCGAGGAACGTGTCGGGGCGGGCATCCGGCGCCTGCTCCTCGGTGACGAGCGAGACCGACAGCGTCGAGAACTCGACCTGGTCGACGAGCAGGTCGCGCTGCTGGGTGAGGCTGTCGAGCTCGGCCTGCCGGGTCGTGAGCTCGGACTCGATCTCGATGAGGTCGGCGGTCGTCGTCGCCTGGCCGAGCAGTGCGGTGAGCCGGTCGACGGAGGCGCCCAGCGCCTCGATCCGCGCGTCGAGGTCTTCACGCTGCTGCGTCACGTCGGATGCCTCGAGCGCGATGCGGTTCACCTCGCCGAGTTCGCGCAGGTCGTCGACGACCGCGTCGAGGCCGTCGACCGGGATCCGCAGCACGAGGTCGGCGCTCGCCGTCATGCCGTCGGTGCCGGGCTGCTCGGTGCGCTGGTCGATGCGACCGCCCGCACCGGTCGCGAGGTCGGCCACGTCGTCGGCGGACGCGATCGGATCGTCGACGGTGATCGAGATCGAGCCGGTGCGGATCACGCTGCGGTCGGCGTCGGACGCCCCGGCAGCTTCGTCGGCGGCTGCCTCGCCCGTGGCGACGAACCCCTCGGCGGAACCGCCGCCGTCCCCGGGCTCGGCGGGGGCGTGCTCGGCCGTGCCGGACATCGGCGCCGAGGAATCCGAACCGGCGCCCGCGGAGCAGCCCGCGAGCAGGAGGGCGAGGAGCGCGGCGGCTGCGGCCGCGGATGCGAGTCGTCGAGTCATGCGGTCAGGCTAGGGCCGGGTCGGACGTCGATGTCTGGGGGCGGACTGGGAGTCCGGTCACGGTCGGGTTGCGGTTCGCTGGGAGTCGTCGAACGGCCCCAACGAAGCTCGGGACCCGCACGTTCGCCGGGCCGCCGGACGGCGGCATCCGTCGTCCGGCGTCAGTCGAACTCGGGGTCGCGCCCCGTCCGCTCGCCGCTCTCGAGCGTGCCGATCGCGGCGAGGTCGTCATCGTCGAGCGCGAAGTCGAACACGTCGAGGTTCTCGCGCTGGCGTTCGGGCGAGGACGCCTTCGGGATGACGATGTTGCCGAGCTGCACGTGCCAGCGCAGCGTCACCTGCGCGACCGAACGGTCGTGCTTCGAGGCGATCGCGGCGAGCGTCGGGTCGTCGAGGATGCGTCCGCGGGCGAGCGGCGACCACGCCTCGGTGCGGATGCCGTTCGCGTCGTGGAACGCGCGGAGCGCGGTCTGCGGCAGCCAGGGGTGCAGCTCGACCTGGTTGACCACCGGGGCGACGCCGGTCTCCCCGATGATGCGCTCGAGGTGGTGGGCGTGGAAGTTGGCGACGCCGATGGACCGCACGCGTCCGTCCTGCTGCAGCCGCACGAGCGCGCGCCAGGTGTCGACGTAGCGGTCGGTCGACGGCACGGGCCAGTGGATGAGGTACAGGTCGAGCGCGTCGAGGCCGAACCGCTGCATCGACTCGTCGAACGCGCGCAGCGTCGAGTCGTAGCCGTTGTCGTCCTTCCAGACCTTGCTCGTCACGAACAGCTCGTCGCGCGGCACGGATGCCTCGCGCACGGCCTGCCCGGTCTCGCGTTCGTTGCCGTAGAACGCGGCCGTATCGAGGTGGCGGTAGCCGATCTCAATCGCGGAGCGGCAGAGCGCGCCGGCGTCAGCGGCCGGCACCTTGTACAGGCCGTAGCCGAGCTGGGGGATGGCTGCGCCGTCGGCGAGCGGCAGCAGCGGCGACGGGGGCGGGGTGGACGGGCGCGGTGGCATGGAGGCTCCGGTCATGTCGGCGTGATCTCCACCGGTTCGGTGTCGGGCAGCGGGCTCGCGTCGCGGCCGCGCAGGTCGGGATGCCAGCGCACGAACACGGCCGGCACGATCACGCCGACCACGGCGAACCCGGCGGCCGCCCAGAACGCGCCGACGGCGGTGAACTCGTCGATGAGGAACCCGGCGAGCGCCGACCCCATCGCCGCGCCGATCAGTTGTCCGGTGCCGACCCAGCCGTACGCCTCGGCGGTGTCGGAGAACTTCACGCTCGCCGAGACGATCGCGAACAGCACCGCGAGCGCGGGCGCGATGCCGATGCCGGCGATGAACAGCGACACCGACAGCCACGGGAAGTTCATGCCGAACCCGGCGACGACGGTGCCGACCATGACGATCGCCATGCGGCGCGCGGTCGACCAGGGCCCGATGGGCGTGTGGCCGAGCAGCAGGCCGCCGGCGAGGCTGCCGACCGAGAAGATCGCGAGGACGATGCCGGCCTCGGCGCCGTCGTGGCCGAAGACGGCGACCACGCCGGCCTCGATCGCCGCGCACGCTGCGATGAGGAGGAATCCGACGACGGTGGCGAGCAGCACCGGCGGCCGCGTGAGCACGACGCCGAACCGGCGCTTCGAGCGGGGGATGCGCACGCGGCCGAGCTCGGGGGAGGCGATGAACCAGATGCCGCCGCCGATCATCATTGCCGCGGCGGCGAGGATGCCCCACGTCGTGCCGATCTGCGTCGAGATGAAGGTGGTGACGACGGGGCCGACGACCCAGATGATCTCCTGCGCAGAGGCGTCGAGCGAGAACAGCGGGGTGAGCTGCCGGGAGTTCACCATCTTCGGGTAGATGGTGCGCACGGCCGGCTGCACGGGCGGGGTGGCGAGTCCGCAGACGAGCCCGATCGTCATGTACAGCGGCACGGTGAGCGGGAGCACGGCGATCGCGACGACGGCCGTCGCGCAGACGGCGAGCGTGAGGATCAGCACCGGCCGCATGCCGAACCGCCCCATGAGGCGGCTGGTGAGGGGTCCGGCGACCGCCTGGCCGATGGAGGTCGCGGCGAGCACGAGCCCCGCGGAGCCGTACGACCCGGTCTGCTGCTCGACGTGCAGCAGGAACGCGAGCGAGAGCATGCCGCTGGGGAAGCGCGCGGTCAGCTGCGCCGCGATGATTCGCGCGACGCCCGGGGTCTTCAGGAGATCGGTGTAGCTGGCCACGTCGATTCATCGTATCGACGTGGCGCGTGATTGGATCCATTCAAGATATCCACAATGTGAAAAAAGACATTCGGCCTGTGAAAAACTATTGACGGCGCGGTGAAGCCGATGGTACTTCTGGATGCACCTTCCAGCGCGGGAGGGACCTGGATCAGCAGACAGGGCATCACTGAGCTGGCCCCCGCGCGGGCCGGCCTCCGGTTCGCACCACGCACCACCGGATCGGAGCCGCTGCATGACCCCCACCACGACCTGGCTGAAGCAGCCGCTCGGCATCTTCACGGGCGACGACGCGGATGCCTCGGCCGGCCTGGTGATCCGCGGGGCCGAGGTGGTCGAGGTCGTGCCGAGGGGCTCCGAGCCGACGCACCCCGTCGACGAGGTGTTCGACGCCTCGCGGCACGTGGTCATCCCGGGCCTCATCAACACGCACCACCACTTCTACCAGACGCTCACCCGGGCCTGGACGCCCGTCGTGAGCGCCGAGCTCTTCCCCTGGTTGAAGGGCCTGTACGGCGTCTGGGCCGGCCTCACGCCGCGCGACCTCGAGCTCGCGACCACCGCCGCGCTCGCCGAACTGCTGCTCTCGGGTTGCACGACCGCGGCCGACCACCACTACCTCTTCCCCGACGGTCTGGAACAGGGCATCGACGTCCAGGTCGACGTCGTGAGGCGGCTCGGCATGCGCGCCACCCTGACGCGCGGATCCATGTCGCTCGGCGAGGACGACGGCGGGCTGCCGCCGCAGACCACCGTGCAGGACGCCGAGACGATCCTCGCCGACAGCGAGCGGCTGATCGGCGCGTACCACGAGCGCGGCGACGGCGCGTTCGTGCAGATCGGCCTGGCACCCTGTTCGCCGTTCTCCGTCACGACCGAGGTCATGCGCGAGACGGCACAGCTCGCCGAACGGCTCGACGTGCGCCTGCACACCCACCTCGCCGAGACGCTCGACGAGGAGGACTTCTGCCGCGAGCGCTTCGCTCTGCGCACCGTCGACTACCTCGAGAGCGTCGGATGGCTCTCCGACCGGTCGTGGCTCGCCCACGGCATCCACTTCGACGACGCCGAGATCGCCCGGCTCGGGGCGGCCGGCACCGCCGTCGCGCACTGCGCGACCTCGAACATGCGGCTCGCATCGGGCATCGCCCGCGCCGTCGAACTCGAGGAGGCCGGAGCTCCGGTCGGGCTCGGAGTGGACGGCTCCGCGTCCAACGACGGCTCGAACCTCATCCAGGAGGTCCGCCAGGCCCTCTACCTGCAGCGACTGCGCTACGGCGCCGCGAGCGTGACGCCCGAGCGCGCGCTCGGCTGGGCGACCGCGGGCTCCGCCCGCGCGCTCGGTCGCTCCGACCTCGGCGTGCTGGCACCCGGCAAGCAGGCCGACCTCGCGATGTTCACGCTCGACGACCTGCGCTTCTCCGGGAGCCACGACCCCGTCGCCGCCCTCCTGCTCTGCGGCGCCGAGCGCGCCGACCGCGTCATGGTCGGCGGCCGGTGGCGCGTCGTCGACGGGGCGATCGAGGGCCTCGACCTCGAGCAGTTGATCGCCCACCACTCCGAGGCCGCGAGCGACCTGCTCGCCCGGCACGGGTGAGCGGAGGGGCATCCGAACCGAACCGGCCCACCTGACCCGAGCACCCGACCAGACCACCTGACCGACACCGAACGAGACGCACCAACCGAACCGAACGCACCAGCATCACCACCCGGCCGCCGGAGGCGGCCCGAACGACGAAGAGGTCGACATGAAGAGAACCGAGCGCACCGCCGAACGCGTCGCCCGCCCCGAGGACGAGCGCCTGCCGATCGGCATGACCTTCGCCTACGGACTCCAGCACGTGCTCACCATGTACGGCGGCATCATCGCGCCGCCGCTGATCATCGGGTCGGCCGCGGGCCTCGACCAGGCCGAGATCGGCGTGCTGATCGCCGCCTGCCTGTTCGTCGGCGGACTCGCCACGATCCTCCAGACCGTCGGCGTGAAGTGGTTCGGCTCGCAGTTGCCGCTCGTGCAGGGCGTGTCGTTCTCCGGCGTCGCGACGATGGGCGCGATCGTCACCAGCGGCGGCGGACTCCCAGCCGTATTCGGCTCCGTGATCGTGGCATCCCTCATCGGCCTGCTGATCGCGCCCGTGTTCGCCACCGTCATCCGGTTCTTCCCACCGGTCGTGACGGGGTCGGTGATCACCACTATCGGCCTGACGCTGATCCCGGTCGCCGCCATGTGGGCGCAGGGCGGCAACCCGTCGGCCGACGACTACGGCTCGCCGGCCTTCCTCGGCCTGGCCGGCCTGACGTTCGTCGTCGTGCTGGTGCTCAGCAAGATCGGCGTCGGCGCCATCTCGCGCCTGTCGATCCTGCTGTCGATCGTCGTCGGCACCATCGTCGCCGCCGCGCTCGGCATCGCCGACTTCTCGAGCGTCGGCGACGGACCGATCTTCGCGCTCCCGACCCCGTTCGCGTTCGGCCTGCCGACGTTCGAGATCGCCGCGATCATCTCGATGCTCATCGTGATCCTGGTCACCCTCACCGAGACCACCGCCGACATCCTCGCCGTCGGCGAGATCATCGGCACCAAGGTCGACTCCAAGCGCATCGCCGCGGGCCTGCGGGCCGACATGCTGTCGAGCGCGGTGTCGCCGATCTTCGGTTCGTTCACGCAGAGCGCATTCGCGCAGAACGTCGGCCTCGTCGCCATCACCGGCGTGAAGAGCCGCTTCGTGGTCACCGCCGGCGGCGTCGTCCTGGTGATCCTCGGCCTGCTGCCGGTCCTCGGCCGCGTCGTCGCCGCGGTCCCGCCGCCCGTGCTCGGCGGCGCCGGCATCGTGCTGTTCGGCAGCGTCGCCGCGAGCGGCATCCGCACGCTCGCGAAGGTCGACTACCGCGGCAACATGAACCTGGTCATCGTCGCGTCGGCCATCGGGTTCGGCATGCTCCCGATCGCCGCGCCCGGCATCTACCACGGCATGCCCGAGTGGTTCCGCATCATCTTCGACTCGGGCATCAGCTCGGCCGCGGTCGTCGCGATCCTCCTGAACCTGCTGTTCAACCACCTGAAGTTCGGCACGCCGCGCAGGCCCTCGGTGTTCGCCGCAGCACCGACGCGCAGCATCCGGGTGGAGCAGCTCGACGCGCTCGAGGAGGGCGACGCCTACGTCGGCGGCAAGCTCATCGACGCCGACGGCAACGAGGTCGCCGTCGAGCGCAGCGACCACTGACGCGCCGCCGCCCCGCGACCCGGACGCCCCGGCCGCGCTCGAGCCGTTCAGGCCCGGGGCGGTCGGGGCATCCGGCGCGTCGGCGTGGCCCACCGGCGCCGTGACGGCGCCGTGTCAGCGCCATGTCAGCGCGGTGCAAGTGCCGTGCCAGCGACCCCGCGCACACTCGTTCGTGACGTACCGCTCCCGTGAACCGGGAGGCCCGGTACCGCTCCCGCACCACGGGAGCCCACCACGAACGAAAGGGGATCGCGATGACCGCATCCGCATCCCGCGACGGCCGCTGGGCCGTCGAAGCCGACGGCCTCGTCAAGGTCTTCGGCCGCAACCGCGCCGTCGACGGCGTCGACCTCCGCGTCGCGACCGGCAGCGTCTACGGCGTGCTCGGCCCGAACGGCGCCGGCAAGACCACCACCATCTCGATGCTCGCCACGCTGCTGCGCCCCGACGCGGGCTCCGCCCGGATCTTCGGCCACGACGTGCAGCGCGAGAGCCAGGTCGTCCGCCAGCTCATCGGCGTCACCGGCCAGTACGCCTCCGTCGACGAGACGCTCTCGGCGAACGAGAACCTCATGCTGTTCTCCCGGCTCCTCGGCCTGTCTGCTCGCGACGCGAAGCGCAAGACCGCCGAGCTCCTCGAGGAGTTCAGCCTGACCGAGGCGGCCAAGCGGCCGCTCAAGCAGTTCTCGGGCGGCATGCGTCGCCGACTCGACCTCGCGGCGAGCCTCATCGCCCAGCCGCCCCTCATCTTCCTCGACGAGCCCACCACGGGCCTCGACCCGCGCACCCGCGCGCAGATGTGGGACACCATCCGCCGGCTGGTGGCCTCGGGCTCGACCGTGCTGCTCACGACGCAGTACCTCGACGAGGCCGACCAGCTCGCCGACCGCATCGCCGTGATCGACCGCGGCCACGTCGTCGCCGAGGGAACCGGAGACGAGCTCAAGGCGTCCGTCGGCACGTCGACACTGCACCTGCGACCCGAGTCGCCGGCCGACATCGACGACGTCCGCGTCGCGATCGAGCGCGTGCTGGGCGTCGGTGCCACCGTTTCGCCCGAGGCCGCGCGCGTCACCGCGCCCATGCAGGACGCCGACCGGGTCGCCGACCTGCTCGTGACCCTCAGGGACGCGGGCATCCACCTCGCCGAGATGAGCGTGCAGAAGCCGACCCTCGACGAGGTCTTCCTCACCCTCACCGGCCACGGCGTCGACCACGACGACGCCGCCGGCGCGTCGGGCGCCGAGCCCGAGGCATCCGTCGAATACGAAGGGAGCCGGGCATGAGCGCCATCGCCGCCACCGGCATCGTCCCGGCCGCACAGCGGGACCTGAAGAACCGGGTGGGCCTGCGCGAGACCCTCGCGCACACGCTCACAATGGCCCACCGGGGCCTCCTCAAGATCAAGCGCACCCCCGAGCAGCTGTTCGACGTGACGCTCCAGCCGATCATCTTCACCGTGATGTTCACCTACATCTTCGGCGGCGCCGTCGCCGGGGACGTGCAGAGCTACCTGCCGGTCATCATCCCCGGCATCCTCGTGCAGACCGTCATCTCGACGTCGATCGTCACCGGCGTGCAGTTGCGCGAGGACATGGAGAAGGGCGTGTTCGACCGGTTCCGGTCCCTGCCGATCGCCCGCATCGCGCCCCTCTCGGGCGCACTGCTCGCCGACACCGTGCGCTACCTGATCGCGACGACCCTGACCTTCACCATGGGGTTCGTCATGGGGTTGCGCCCCGAGGGCGGGATGCTCGGCGTCGTCGCGGCGTCGCTGCTCGTGATCGTGTGCGCCTGGAGCCTGTCGTGGATCTTCGCCTTCTTCGGCGTCATCGCCCGCAGCGCGTCGAGCGTGCAGGGCATCTCGATGATCGTGCTGTTCCCCCTCACGTTCCTCTCGAACGCGTTCGTCGACCCGTCGACGATGCCCGCGCCACTGGCCTGGTTCGCCGACATCAACCCGGTGTCGCACCTCGTCACCGCCGTGCGCGACCTCGTCAACGGGGCCGGCATCGGCGCCGACGCGGGCTGGTCGCTCGTCGGCGCGGCCGTGATCGTCGCGGTGTTCGCCCCGCTGACGGTGAAGGCGTACATGCGCAAGGCGTGATGCCGGGCATCCGCGGGATGCCGTCAGCCCGCGCGGACGGGCCGCTTGACGAGGTCGGCGGCCCGTTCCGCGCGTTCGGCGGCGGATCGCGCCGCGGTGCGTCGCCGGGCCTCGTCGAGCCGTTCCACGCCGACCGCCGCGACGACCACCGACGCGATGCCGTCGAGATCGAGCGCCGGCAGGTCCTGCCTGGCATGCAGCGCCTCGGCGAGCGTGAACAGCTCGGTCGCGCGATCGGCGAGCGACGGATGCCCCACCGCCCACGTGCTCCACCCGGCGAGGATCGAACCGAGGATCGGCTTGTCGATCAGCTGCGGATCCGCTCGCAGCGTCGCGGCCGCCCGCCGTCGCAGCGCATCCGCCCACGCGGCGACGGTGGCGTCTTCCCACCCGTCGCGGACCCCGGCCGCGACTAACGTCGCGAGCGTCAGCAGGAACCACGGAGAGCCGCGGAGCCCGGCCCGGCCGAACTCGTCGACGAGGTTCCGCGCCGTCGCCTCCGCGTCGGCGGTCCGGCCCTCCAGCCTGGCGAGCTCGACCTCTCCCAGGGCCGCGATCCGGCTCATCTCGACGCCGTCGGGCGAATCATGGCGGCCGGCATGCAGCGCTGCCAGCAGCGGCGCCGCCTCCGCCGGGCGACCGGCCGACAACAGCGCGGCGGCTATGGTCCAGTCGGCCTGGTGCAGGTCCTGCTCGGCGCCGATGCGTTCGAGCTGCTCGCGCGCCCGACGCGCCCCGACCAGCGCGGACTCCGGCCGTCCGCTCTGCGACTCGAGCTGGGCGAGCATCATGCCGACCATCGCCTCGGCCCACACGTCGCCGGTGCGCACCGCGAGCTCGTACGCCCGGGTCGCCCGCCGGATCGCGAGCTCGGGGGTGCCGTCGTTCTCCGCGAACTGCGCCGCCACGAGATTGCCCAGGAGCGCCGTCGCGTCGTCGGCCGACCCGGTCATCGCCTCGACCTCGCGCCCGGCCCGGTCGAAGTCGGGGAGTTCCCGCAGGAACCCCATCGTCGCCGCGAGCCACGCCGGCAACCCGCCGGCCGTCGCGTCGAGCTTGCGGAGGCGAACGAGCGCCCTGAGCCCGAAGCGCTCACGCACCACGAGGCCGGTCATCGCGATGAGGCACAGTGCGAGCGCCGGTCCGGTCGCGGCGCCGGACGCCGGACGTGCACCCCGGGTCGCATCGAGCACCGGCTCGCTGAACGCGATCACCTCGGTGTGCGCGGTCCGCAGGGTCCAGAACAGCCCGAGCGCGGCGAACACGTCGAAGACGACGGGGGCGGCACGGCGTTCGATCGCCCCCCGCATCACGTCGACGAGGTTGTCCTCCTCGCGGACCAGTTCGGCCATCGCCTCGAGCTGGCGGCGGTCGCGCAACCGGACCACCGCGCGGCGGCAGAGCGCGACGGCCCACGAGTCGACGGCGCCGGCGACCGCGTCCTGTTCGGCCGCGTCCTCCGCGAGGCGCATCCGGCCGAACTCGCGCACCGTCTCGAGCATCCGGTAGCGGACCGCGCCCGCGGCGTCCTCGCGCACGCCGAGCAGCGACTGCCCGACGAGGCCGTCGACGGCGCGCAACGCGTCGTCCGGCGCCAGCACCGCCGACGCCGCATCGAGGTCGAACCCGTCGACGAACCACGACAGGCGCAACAGGGCGCGGCGCTCGCCGGGCGAGAGCAGCGCCCAGCTCCACTCGATGACGGCCAGCAGCGTGCGCTGGCGCTCAGGCGCCGCACGGTCGCCCGTGTCGAGCAGCGCGAACCGGTTCGCGAGCCGGGTCTCGATCTGCTCCACCGTCAGTGATCGGATGCGCGCGGCGGCGAGCTCGATCGCGAGCGGCAGCCCGTCGAGGCGATCGCACAGTCGGGCCACGGCGTCGACGGGGAGGTCTGCGGTCGGGCGGACCGCACGCGCGCGCTCCAGGAACAGCCGCACGGCCGGGCCGGCGGCATCGTGCGCCGCCCCGCCGGGCGGGGCTGCGTCGGGCGGGACCTCGTCGGGCGATGCCGAGGAGGGCGCAGAGGAGAGGGGCGACAGGGGGTACACGTGCTCGGCCCCGATCGCGAGCGGACTGCGGCTGGTCGTGAGGACGCGGAGCTCCGGCGCGTCGGCGAGCAGTTCCGACACCCACTGCGCTGCACCGCCGATCACCTGCTCGCAGTTGTCCAGCACGAGCAGGGTCGGCCGCTCGGCCAGCTCGTCGACGATGCGCCGCCGGACGTCGGGCGCACGTCCGTCGGCGAGCCGCGTCGCGGTACCCGAGTCGCGCACGCCGAGCGTCGTGGCGAGCGCGAGTGCGACGTCGTCATCCGTGCGGATGCTCGCGAGCTCGACCACGACGACGGCCGGCGCGGTCGAGCTCGCCGCCACAGCCTGCGCGAGGCGCGTCTTCCCGAGCCCCCCGGCACCGAGCAGGGTGACGAGCCGGTGCGCGGCGAGGAGCTCGCGCACGCGATCGAGGTCGTCGCCGCGACCGATGAGCTCGTTGGGCGCCGAGCGCAGCCCGATGCGGACAGGCATCTCAGGGTCGGCGCCGGCCGGCGGTGAGCCGGCGTCGCGAAGGATCCGCGCGTGCGCGGCGATGAGCTCAGGACCGGGATCGGTGCCGTACTGGTCGGCCAGTCGGGCGCGGAACGTCGCGAACGCCGCCGCCGCCTCCGCGCCGCGACCGGATGCCGCGAGCCATTCGAGGTGCCTTCGCGCGAGCTGCTCGTCGAACGGATGCGCCGCGAGCAGCGGTTCGAGGTCGGCGAGCGCCCCGTCGTGGTCGCCGGCCGCGGCACGCGCCCGAGCCCGCGCTTCGAGGAGCTCGTCGCGGACCGCGCCGGCACGGTCGGCGAGCACCGAGACGACGGGGGCCTCGCCCAGATCGGCACCCGGATCGCCCCGCCAGAGCGCCAGCGCGGCGTCGAGTCCGGCTCCGCCGCCGAGTCCGCCGTCGGTTGCGGCCCCGGTGGCGGCCGCCTCGGCGCGCAACAGGTCGACCTCGTCGGCGGAGGCGCCGAGCGCGTATCCCGCGGCCGTCGACACGACGAGAGACGGCGCGATCCGCCGCAACCGCGACACGAGCGTCTGGAGCGCGGCGCGGCTGTCGCGAGGTGGCTCGTCGCCCCAGAGTTCGTCGATGAGCCCGGCCGTCGACACTGGGTCCGACATCGCGCCGCCGGGGTGCCGGGGGAGCACGACGAGGGCGACGACGAGGGCCTTCAGCCGCGCGCCGGGCGGCTCTACGAGCCTGCCGTCGGCATCGGCGACGCGCACCGGGCCCAGCACGCGCACCCGGACGGTTTCGGCGGCGGTCGGCACGCGGTCGAGCCTACCGGCGGGTTCGTCATGACGAGCGGCTCGCCGCGCTCGAGCGGTCAAGCCCGGGTCGGCCGGGGCATCCGGTCACCACGGTGCCGGAAGGAGTCGGTGCAGGCGCCGGCGGCGCCGCCCGAGTGATCAGGCGCGGGTCCGCGCCATCCAGTCGTCGGGTCGTTCGATCGGCCCGAATCCGTACCGTCGGTAGAGTTCGTGCGCGTCGCCCGTGCGCAGCACGACACGGCGGACGCCTCGACGGTCGAGTTCGGCGAGCGTGAAGTCCACGAGCGCGACCCCGATGCCGTCGCCGCGCGCGCCGGGGTCGACGATCACATCGCACAGCCACGCGAAGGTGACCCCGTCGGTCACGACCCGCGCGTACGCCAGTTGCCCACCGGTCGCCCGGTCGTAGCCGCCGATGTTGAGCGACCCGTCGATCGCCGCATCCTGCGTCTCCCGCGTGCGGCCGAGCGCCCAGTACGCGTGCTCGGAGAGCATCCGGTGCACGAACTGCCGATCGAGGCGCTCCGGATCGGTCGAGAACTCGAGGTCGCGGGGCATGCCCGCGTCAGCGGATGGTCTTGCGGCTCGTGATCTGGCCGGTGTCGAAGCCGAGCAGGTGCAGGCCGCCATGGAAACGGGCGTGCTCGACCTTGATGCAGCGGTCCATGACGACGGTCAGGCCCTGCTCCTCGCCGTAGTAGGCGGCGTCCTGGTTCCAGATGCCGAGCTGCACCCAGATGGTCTTGGCGCCGGCGGCGACCACGTCGTCGATGACCTGCGGGATGTCGCTGCCGCGGCGGAACACCACGACGATGTCGGGCACCTCCGGCAGGTCCTTCAGGCTCGCGTACGCCGGTTCACCGAGGATCTCGGACTCGTTCGGGTTCACGAAGTACAGGCGGTAGTCGCTCGACTGCTGCAGGTACGTGCCCACGAAGTAGCTGGATCGCTGGGGCTTGGGCGAGGCGCCGACGATCGCGACCGATTTCGCCGCGTTCAGGATGCGCAGGCGTTGCTTCGCGTCGGGCCCGGCCCACGTGCGCTGCGACTTCAGCAGCTTCGCGAGGGGCGAACTCGCGGGCAGCTCGCACGAGAGCCCGTTCGCGAAGCGGACCGTCTCGAGGTCGGCCTCGGTCGTCGTGCCGGTGGCGGCGGCATCCGTCGTCAGGGTCATCGTGCACCTCCCGTAGCGGCGTCGAGCGCCTGGTCGAGATCGTAGATGATGTCGTCGGCGTCCTCGATGCCGACCGAGAGTCGCACCACGCCGGGCAGGACGCCCGCGTCGACGAGTTGCTGCTCGGTGAGCTGCGCGTGGGTGGTCGACGCCGGGTGGATGATGAGCGTCTTCGCGTCGCCGATGTTCGCGAGGTGCGAAGCGAGGTCCACCGACTCGATGAGCTTCTGGCCGACGGCACGGCCGCCCTTCACCTCGAAGCTGAACACCGAGCCCGGGCCGAGCGGCAGGTACTTCTGCGCGCGGTCGTGGTGCGGGTGGTTCGGCAGGCCGGCCCAGAACACGCGCTCGATGCGCGGGTCCTGCTCGAGCCACTCGGCGACCGCCCGCGCGTTGTCGATGTGCGCCTGGATGCGGTACGGCAGCGTCTCGACGCCCTGCGCGAGCAGGAAGGCCGAGTGGGGCGCCAGCACGGGGCCGATGTCGCGCAGCTGTTCCGCCCGCAGGCGCGTGAGGAACGCGTACTCGCCGAAGTTGCCCGACCACTCGAGGCCGCCGTAGCTGGGCACCGGCTGCCCGAACAGCGGGAACTTCTCGGAGTGCCAGTGGAACCGGCCCGACTCGACGACGACGCCGCCGAGCGTCGTGCCGTGGCCGCCGAGGAACTTCGTCGCCGAGTGCGTGACGATGTCGGCGCCCCACTCGATCGGACGGTTGAGGTACGGCGTCGCGATCGTCGAGTCGACGATGAACGGGATGCCGTGGGCGTGCGCGACGTCGGCGAGCGCCTCGAGGTCGGCGATCTCGCCCGACGGGTTCGCGATGGTCTCGACGAACAGCGCCTTGGTCTTGTCGGTGATCGCGGCCGCATAGTCCTCGGCGTCGGCGCTCGCCACGAACGTGGTCTCGACGCCGAAGCGGCGCAGGGTCACGTCGAGCTGCGTGATCGAGCCGCCGTAGAGGTTCGCCGAGGCGACGATGTGGTCGCCGGCTCCGACGAGCGACGCGAAGGTGATGTACTGCGCCGACAGGCCCGATGCCGTCGCGACGGCGCCCAGGCCGCCCTCGAGGCTCGCGACGCGCTCCTCGAAGCTCGCGACCGTCGGGTTCGCGAGGCGCGAGTAGATGTTGCCGTACTTCTGCAGGGCGAACCGGGCCGCGGCATCCGACGTGTCGTCGAAGACGAAGGCGCTCGTCTGGTAGATCGGCAGCGCACGCGCGCCGGTCACCTGGTCGGGGATGGTTCCCGCGTGGATCGCACGCGTCTTGAAGCCGTATTCGCGGTCTGCCATGCGTTCACGCTAGTCGGCGCGGGGGAGGCATCCGCCCGGTGCTGTAACGCGGGGCAACGGATACTGCATTCGCGAGGTCAGTTCGCCTCGTCGGATGCCGCGCCCGCTGCGGCGACCACCGATGCGGTGTCGACGACCTCGGCGAAGCCGCCGCCCGACAGGTTCACGGCCGTGGCCCGCGCCAGGTCGGCCGCCGCCAGCCGGTGC
This sequence comes from Agromyces sp. LHK192, assembly GCF_004006235.1. Classification (NCBI taxonomy): domain Bacteria; kingdom Bacillati; phylum Actinomycetota; class Actinomycetes; order Micrococcales; family Microbacteriaceae; genus Agromyces; species Agromyces sp. LHK192. Next base: position 2,833,944 of record NZ_CP034753.1, on the reverse strand, counting down.
CCGTCGCCGCCGACGAGGTCGAACGTGTGCGTGGCGTCGAGCGGCACGACGACGCGGTAACCGAGGTTGCCGCCCATCCGCGCGGTGGTCTCGACGCACATGTTGGTCTGGATGCCGACGACCACGACCTCATCGATGCCGCGTCCGCGCAGCCATCCGTCGAGGTCGGGGTCGCCGTAGAAGGCGGAGTTGACGTGCTTCGAGACGAGCAGCTCGTGCGGGGCGTCGGCGACGACCGGCTTGAACGCGTTGCCGGGAGTGCCGGCCTCGAGCGGCGACCCGGCGCTGCGCGAGTCGTGCCGGACAAGCACGATCGGCCGGCCCGACGACGTCCACGCCTCGACGAGGGCGGCGATGTTCGCCTCGGCTCCGGGGTTGTCGCGGTCGCCCCAGTACGGGTCGTCGAAGCCCTGCTGGACGTCGATGACGATGAGGGCGGCGTTCGGCTGCAGGTCCATGCCCTCATCCTCGCCCACGGGGGCTGCGGCGCGCCCCTCGGCGACGGACGACGGCCGTCGATGTCCTGCCGGTCCGGAGGACCCGGGCCGGCGCGGCCCCTAGGCTGTCCCGGTGATCGAATGGCTGCTCGCGCACTGGACCGAGGTGCTCGGCTTCGCGACCGGTGCCCTGTGCGTCGTGCTCGCGGGCCGGCGCAACGTGTGGAACTACCCGATCGGCATCGCGAACAACCTCGTGTTCATCGTGCTGTTCGCGAGCTCCGGCCTCTATGCGGCGACCGGGTTGCAGGTCGTGTACCTCGCGTTCGGCGTGCACGGGTGGTGGCGGTGGACGCGCGGAGCCGAGCACGACCGCGGCTTCATCGCGCGAACGCCCCGACGCCAGGTGCCGTGGCTCGTGCTCGCCGGCGTCGGTGGCACCGTACTGCTCTGGTGGGTGCTCGCGACGTTCACCGACTCGCAGGTCGCGCTCGCCGACACCGCGACCACGGCCGCGAGCCTCGTCGCGCAGTACCTGCTCAACCGCAAGCGCATCGAGAACTGGGCGGTCTGGATCGCGGTCGACATCGCGTTCGTCGGGCTCGCGATCGCGACCGGGCTGTGGATCACGGCGGTGCTGTACGCCGGGTTCATCGTGATCTGCGCGGTCAGCTGGCGCTCCTGGCTCCGCGTGGAGCGCGAGCAGCGGCAGCAGCGCGGGAACGCACCGGACGGACCCGCCGGCGCTGAACAGTCGGATGCCACGGATGCCACGGATGCCACGGCGAGGGCCGCGACCGGTGCCTGAGTTCCGCCACGGCCTCGTCATCGGCAAGTTCTACCCGCTGCACGCCGGGCACTCGCACCTGATCCGCACGGCGCTGCGCGCCTGCGACGCCGTAACGGTCGAGGTGCTGGGTTCCAGCGTCGAGTCGGTCCCGTTCGAGGTGCGTGCCGACTGGGTCCGCGAGGAGCATCCGACGGCCCGGGTCGTCGCGGCGCTCGACGACGCACCCGTCGACTTCGCGTCGGATGCCGCGTGGACCGCGCACACCGCGCTCATCGCCGCGCTCGCCGACGGGTCGCCGGCCGGGCCCGTCGACGCGGTGTTCACGAGCGACGGGTACGGCGCCGAACTCGCCGAGCGGCTCGGCGCGGCCTGGGTGCAGGTCGACCCCGGCCGCCGGGTCAACCCGGTGTCGGGCACCGCGGTGCGCGCCGATCCTGCCGCGCACTGGCACGAGCTCGCACCGTCGGTGCGCGCCTCGCTCGCCGCGCGCATCGTCGTGCTCGGCGCCGAGTCGACCGGTTCGACCACGCTCGCCGAGGCGCTCGCCGAGGCGCTCGGCACCCACTGGGTGCCCGAGTACGGCCGCGAGCACTCGATCACCCGCGGCGTCGGCGCCGACGGCGGCCTCGACGAGCCGTGGCGCAGCGACGAGTTCGACCTCATCGTCGACCGGCAGATCGAGCTCGAGGCGGCCGCGCTGCGGCGGGTGCCCGCGCCGGTGCTGGTATGCGACACCGACGTGCTCGCCACCGCGCTCTGGCATGAGCGGTACGTGGGGCATCCGTCGCCGCGCATCGTCGACCGCGCGGCCGGCCACCGGCCCGACCTGTACCTGCTCACGGGCGACGAGATCCCGTTCGTCCAAGACGGCACGCGCGACGGCGAGCACCTGCGCCACGACATGCAGCAGCGGTTCCGCGACGTGCTCGCCGCCCAGCCGGTGCCGTGGCTCGAGGTGCACGGATCCGTACCCGAGCGCGTCGCCGCGTCCCTGCCGGCCGCGCGCCGGACGATGGCCGCGAGGCTCGAGTTCGCGCTGCCGCTCGAAGCCCGGTCGCAGGCCGAGCAGGAGGAGATCCAGCGGCGTTCGGCCGAGGCATCCGGCGTGCGCGCCGACCTCGACGACGGCGTCGACGTCCGCGTCGCACCCGGCGGATAGGCTGGCGCGATGTCGGATCGATGGCACAAGGTCTCCGCGTCCCCCACCGCCCCCGCCGGACCCGGTGCATCGACGTCGATCACGGCAGAGGACCTGTTCCTCGCGCCCGACGCGCAGGCCGCACCGCAGCTCGACGAGAAGCTGCGCCAGGCGTACTACTGGATCGTCAACCGGGCCGTGATCTCGCCGTACTACGACCTCGAGTTCTCCGACGGCGCACCCGTGACATTCGCCCTCGGCGACGCCGGGGCGGAGCTCAACCTGCCGAGCGACGCCTCCTTCTCGTCGAACGTCCTCATGCCGCTCATCACATTCGCCGTCGGCGGCAAGTGCCTCCTCATCGGCGGACCGGGACGCGGCAAGACCACCGTCGCCGTGCTCATGGGCGTGCTCGCCGGCTCGTCGCCCGACGACGTGCGCCGGGGCGTGCAGCAGGGGCATCCGCAGCTGGGCGTCAGCGACCTCGTCGGCATCCCGCTGCCGCGCGACCTCATGAACGCCGAGCGGCTCGCCGACATCCGCATCGCCTGGCGCGAATGGCTCGGCCGGCCGGTGAAGATCATCGACGAGTACAACCGGATCCCGACGAAGACGCAGTCGGCGCTGCTCACGATGGTCGCCGAGGGCTACGTCGAGAGCCACGACCAGATGCTGCGCACCAACGCCGACGGCGGGGTCGAGAGCTGGTACTTCACCGCCAACGACGACGCGGGCGGCGGCACGTTCCCCGTGATCCAGGCCCTGCGCGACCGCATGGACGTGACCGTGCCGGCGGCGGGCTTCAACGCCCACTTCTTCGACGAGCTGGTCGCCCGCGTCGAGGCCGGGGAGAAGCCCGAGGAGCACGTGCCCGACGAGCTCGTGTTCACGGCCGACGAGCGCGCGCGGATGCGCGCCGAGATCCGCGCGCTGCCGCTGCCAGCGCAGGTGCGCCGCCAGCTCGAGTTCTTCTTCGGCCAGTTCGAGTTCGTGCAGCACGGCGGGCGCCGGTTCGAATACCGCACGAAGGACACGGTCACGACCGCGGGCGGGCGGGTCAACGAGGTGATCGAGCAGAACTCGGGCGCCGACCTCGAGGCCGACCTCGGGGCGCAGACGCTCAACGGGCTGTCGGTGCGGCCGCTGCAGACGCTCATCATCTACGCGAAGGCGATGGCGTGGTTCCGCGGGCGCGACGAGGTCGGCCTCGACGACATCGCCGCGGTGCTGCCGTTCGCGCTGCGCGGCAAGCTGCTGCCGAATCCGACGCACCCGCGGTTCGACGTCGGCGCCGAACGCGAGCTCGCGACCGACCCGATGAGCTGGCTCGCCGACCTGTTCGCCCAGTCCCGCCGGCAGTTCGCGGCCCTCGGGCTCGGCGTCGACGACCCGGTCGTCGACCTGCTCGCACAGCTCGACGCCGGCCTCGACGGACTGTCCCCGGTCGAGGCGTCGCGCCGCATCACCGAGATCGAATCGCGCATCCGCACGATCGCGGCGACCGGCAAGCTGTACGGCCGCAACTTCGACGACCTCACCGCACTCAAGTACCTGCACCAGCGGTACACCGCCTACCTGCGCTGGGCGGAGCGGGCCGGATGATCGCGCGGCCGAGCGTGCTGGCCGACTCGACGTATCGCCCGCTGACCGAACCGGATGCCGCGGCCGAGGCCCGCGCCGTCGATGCGCTCGCCGCGGCCGGACTCGACCCTGCACTCGCCGTCGCGAACGTCGTGCGCCGCGGAGGCCGCGAGCGCGCGTTCCGTGCGGCGCTCGGTGCGGGCGTTTCGATGCTCGCCGACGCCGCCGACGGGCGCGTGACGACGGATGCCCCGGGCGTGACGCTGCGGCCGGCCCGTGAGGCCCTGCTCGACGTCGCCGCCCTCGCGGGCTGGCGGGCCGGGGTCGTGGCGTTGCGCGAGGATGCGCTCGCCCGGTGCGAGGCGATGCGCTTCGCGGAGGGGCGCGCTCGCGTCGCGGCCGCCGTCCTCGGGCTTGAGGCATGGGGTGCGTCGGCGGCATCCGGTGCCTCTGCGATCTCGGGTGCGTCCGCGGCGTCCGGCCTCGACGAGTTCCTCGATCGGCAGGCGACCGACCGGTACTGGTGGCCGGGTCGGTCGGCGGCGAACGGATTCGTGTGGAGCGTCGGGGGCTTCGCCGGATTCGGCGACGCCTGGGTCGCCCCGCCGGAGCAGTGGCATCCGCTCGACGCGACCGGCGGATTCGCCGTGTTCGCCGCCGGTGAGTGGTGGCGGGTCGACGGCGACGTGTGGGGTGGGCGATGCGCGCGGGCCGAGGCGGATGAGGCATCCGACCTCGCGCGGGACCGGCCGGCCGCCGTCGGGCTCCCGGGCGTGAACGTCGTGCTGCGGACCGACACCCACCTGGCGTGGCTCTGGACGCCGGAGCCGGGCTGATGGACGCCGGAGGCGGCGCGCTGGACGACGCGGCGCGCGACGCCTGGATCGCGGCGCAGGCGCTGTGGCGCGTCGAGATGCACGACCCGAAGCTGCTGCCCGGCGCCGGTGACGCGCACGGGGCCGCGGCATGGTTCGAGTTCCCGCCGGCGATCACCGTGGACCCCGCGATGCTCGAGGCGGACGGCATCGGCGGCGAGCTCGAGTCGGTGTTCGCACACGAACTCGGCCACCACGTGCTCTCCCCGAGCACCCGTATCGACTCGCTGAAGATCCGGCACCAGATGGGCCGCGCGCTCGTCGCCTCCGGGGGCGCGGAGGACCCGGCCAGGCAGGGCTACCTCGCGAACCTCTGGAGCGACCTGCTCGTGAACGCCCGCGTCGCCGAGCTGCAGCGCCGCGCCGCGCCCGACGAGGCCGAACCCGGCCTCGCGCGCATGATGCGCCTGATGTTCCATCGCTCGTTCGACGCGGAGGACCGCCTCTGGTGGGTCTACCGGCGTACGTACGAACTCCTCTGGCGCCGGCCGGCCGGCACGATGTGCCCGCCCCGGCCGCCGGCGCTTCCCGAGCGCGAGGCCGCGCCGACAGGCGCCGACCAGGCGCCCGTCGTTTTCACGGCCCGGACGCGCGAACGCTATGCCGAGCAGGAGCGCGAGCTGCAGGAGGCGCGGGCCGCCGCCGACCGGATCGAGGACGAGCTGATCGAGCTCGCGATGACCCGCCCCGAGCTCGACGCCGCGCTCGTCGCCGACACCGTGCGGACCTTCGCGATCGACCCGGTGTCGGGCGCGCTCCGCTTCGGCATGCTCGCGGCGCCGTACCTCATCGAGGTCGACCGCCTGCTCGGGCGCACGGCCGGTCTCATCGCGTTCGGCATGGGCGTGTGCGACGCCGACGACTCGGCGCCGAGCACCGAGGAGACGGGCCGGATCCTCGCGGACCGGCGGTTGCATGAGGCACCCGTCGATCCGCGCGACGCGGCGGCTCGTGCGGGCTCGTCAGGGCGTGCGAAGGATGGTGCGGGCGGGCAGGGCTACGGCACGGCCGACACCCGGGGGTTGTACAGCGTCGACGATCGGGCCGGCCTCGCCGAGCGCTACCGCCTCGACGCCGCCCGATGGGTTCGGCCCTTCACCCAGCGGCGCGACGCGCGGCCGTCGATCGAACTCCCCGGCCCGTCCGAGCTGTGGGAGGTCGGCGACGACCTCGCCGAGATCGACTGGCCGACGACGATGCAGGGGTCCATCACGCCGATCCCCGGCGTCACGACCCGTCGGCGGAGCTGGATCGAGGGCGACCCCGAACCGGTCGAGGCCAGCATCGAGCTCGACCTCTACATCGACTCGTCGGGGTCGATGCCGAACCCCGTCACCGGTTCGCCCGCGGTGCTCGCGGGGACGATCCTCGCGCTGTCGGTGCTGCGCGGCGGCGGCCGGGTGCGCGTCACCAGCTTCTCCGGTCCGCGGCAGGTCGCCGGGACGGAGTGGTTCGTCCGCGACCCGAAGCTCGTGATCGAGGGGCTCGCGACGTTCTTCGCCGGCGGCACCTCGTTCCCGCTCGACCTCTACGGCGAGCGGTACGCCAAGCTCATGTCGCTCCGCGAGGGCGAGCGGCGGCACGTGGTCGTGCTCTCCGACGAGGGTCTCGACTCGATGTTCGGCCGGTGGAACCCCGGCTTCGAGCACGTCGCGGCCGAGGTGCGCGCCAAGCTCTCGACCGGCACCCTGCTGCTGCTCGACCCGCGCCGCAGCGTCGAGGCGGCCGCCGCCGACGCCGGCTACGACGTGATCTACCTGGACTCGATGGACGACGCACCGGCCGCGTGCGTCAGGCTCGCGGAGGTGCTGCATGGTTGAACCCGACGAACGGCTCGCCCGCTGGACGCAGCGGGTCGCCGCAGACGCGGACGACCCGGTGCGGTGGGAGCAGCTCGCGCCAGGTCCATCCGTCGCCGCCGTCGCCTCGAGGATCTCGAGCGTGCCGCGCCCGTTCCTCGACGAGCGGGTGCAGCTGCCCGCGCTCGCCGCCGACGTGCTCGGCCGAACCGGGGCGACGCAGCTCTCGTGCCTCGAATACGCCGGAGATGCGGAGGTACGGCTGGGCGCGGCAATCGGACTGTGGGTGCTCGCGTCCGACGAACTCGTCGGGCCGCTCGAGCCGCCGCTGGTCGCCGCGAACCCGGAGGCCGCGCGTGCGCTCGCGATCGACGCGCTGGCGCTGCGCGTCGCGAGCGCGAGCGACCCGCTCGACTGGCTCGCCGACGACACCCGCCGGGAGGAGGCCGCCCGCACGCTCCTGCTCTGGTCGGGTCGCCTGCCCGCGGGCGAGGATGCGGAGACCGCGCGCTCGATGCTGGCCGCGATCGACTCGCTCGCCCAGAACCGGGCGCTGAACGAGGCGTACGCGGAGCATCGGCACCGCGCGGAGGTCGCGCGCCGCCTCGCCGAGGCCCGCGCCAAGGAGGCGGCCGCGAGGTACACGCGTGAATGAGGCGAGCAGTGAGTGAGGCGAGCACGGGGGCGTGCGCGGCCCGGCGGCATCCGTTCGGGGTGCCCGCGTGAGCGGACGCGACGAATCCGACCCGCTCGCCCTGGCGGAGTACACCCCGCACGTCGCCGCGGTGCTCGGTGACGACGAGCGCTGGCCGACGCTCGGTGCCGCGGGCGCCGAACGGCTCGAGCGGTTGCGGCGGCATCCGCACGCACCGACCTGGACGCACGCGACCGGCGACCGGCTCACGGCCGAGCAGGTCGAGCGCACGCGGCATCCGCTGCCGCTCGACGGCTGGCTGGAGGAGCACCTCGCCCGCGCTCGGCGGCTGCTGCACTATCGTGAGCGCCGCGACCGGGGTGGACTGGCCGAGCTGGCCGACTTCCCGACGATCTCGCGGGCCGACCTCGTGCACGACATCGCCGCGTTCGTGCCGCTCGACGCGGACTACGGGCGGATGCTGCACGGCACGAGCTCGGGCTCGACCGGAGCCGCCCTGGTGCTGCCCGACGACGTCGAGGAGGTCGCCCGCGGGTTCCACCTCCTCGTCGACCTGGTCCGCGCCGAGGGCGTCGACTGGCGGCCCGACGGCGAGCGGATGGCCATCGCCCACGTCGTGCACCAGCGCCAGGCGTTCACGTACGCCTCGGTCATCAGCGGGTTCGACCAGCGCACGATGGCCCGGGTCAACCTCCACCAGGGGCAGTGGCCCGCGGGCGCGACCCGTCGCGCGTTCCTGCTCGACCAGGACCCGCAGGTGATCACCGGCGACCCTACGAGCCTCGCCGAGCTACTGGCGCCCGACCTGCGCGACGCGGTGCGCCCCCTCGCCCTGTTCTCGGGCGCCATGGCCTTGGCCGCGCCGCTGCGCGCCGAACTCGAGGCGGCGTTCGGATGCCCCGTCTTCGACGTGTACGGACTCCACGAGACCAGGCCGATCGGGGTCCGCACGGACGACGGGCCGTTCCGCGTGCTCGGGCGGCGGGTGCTCGTCGAGACCCTCGATGCCGACGGCGCGCCCGTCGCCGACGGCGACGTCGGCGAGATCGTCGTGACCGCGGGGGAGAACCCCCTGCTGCCGCTCGTGCGCTACCGCACCGGCGACCACGGCAGAATCGTGCGGCTGCCCGACGGCGCCGTCGGCATCGCCGACCTCGAGGGGCGCGAGCACACCCGCTTCCTCGCCGGCGACGGGAGCCTGGTCGCCTGCGTCGACCTGACCCAGCTGCTCCAGGCGAACGGCGCGCACGGATGGACCGTCGACCAGGATGCCGCGGGCGACGTCCGCGCGACGATCGCCGGCGGCGACGCCGACGCCGCCGCGCGGGCGCTCGAGGCGCTGCTCGGTCGGCCCGTCCCGGTGCGGCGCGTGCCGCGCCTCGGCGACCTCGGGGAGGGCAAGCCCCGGCGATATCGGAGCGCGGCTGCGGCGGGGCATCCGGCGGCGCACCCGAATCGTCGCTCGGCGAAGCATCCGGATAGGCTCGCCCGATGATCCTCGAGCACGCGATCCTGCCCGTCGTCCCCGGTCGCGAGGGCGAGTTCGAAGCCGCCTTCGGCCAGGCGAAGGCGATCATCGCGTCGATGCCCGGCTTCGTCGACCTTCGCCTGTCGCGGTCGATCGAGTCGCCGAGCGAGTACCTGCTGCTGGTGCGCTGGGAGTCGGTCGAGGCGCACGAGCACGGATTCCGCGGCTCGCCCGAGTACCAGCGGTGGCGCGAACTGCTGCACGGCTTCTACGAGCCGTTCCCCGTCGTCGAGCACTTCGAGACCGTGCACGTGGCATGAGCCCGGGATTGCACAGCGTTTGAGCAGGCAGGTGCCGTAGTCTTCCGTGAATGCCGCAGCACGCGGCATCCGGACGAGGGCACCCAGTACCCGGAACGCGACAAGACTGGCACTCAGGAGAGTGAACCGTCATGTCGTGGATCATCCTCATCGCGTCCGGAATCCTGGAGGCCGTCTGGGCCACCGCGCTCGGCAAGTCCGAGGGCTTCACGAAGCTGTGGCCGTCGGTGATCTTCTTCGGCGCGCTCGCGCTCTCGATGGGCGGGCTAGCGTGGGCCATGCGCGACATCTCGACCGGTACGGCGTACGCGGTCTGGGTCGGCATCGGCGCGGCCCTCACCGTGGTCTGGGCCATGATCACGGGCGACTCGGATGTCTCGTGGGTCAAGCTCGCGCTCCTCGTCGGGCTCGTCGGCTGCGTCGTCGGCCTGAAGTTCGTCGACGGCGGCGCCGGCCACTAGCCACCGCGTTTCCCACCCGGCCCGCGGCCCCGCCCGGCATCACCCCTGCTGAGGTGACGGAGAACTCCCGGTTCGCCCTGCGCTGATCGGGAGATTTCCTGCACCTCACGGGCCCGCGGTGTAAGAAATTCTTGACACGGTGTCGAGAATCCCTTACCTTGAACGTGTCAAGAATCCTTGACATCGGATGCGTCGGGCACCGGGTCCCGACGCCGACGAGGCAGGGGAGCAGCGCATGTCGTACGAGGAGAAGGGCGTCTGGTCGTTCCTGGCCATCGCCGTCATCGGGTACGCGGTCTACCTCGTACTGGTGATCCCGCGGCTCGCCGGGACGCCGATCGGCGAGGTCGACTACGTGTGGCCGATGGTGTGGACCATCGGCGGCGCGATCGTCGCCGGCATCGTGCTCCGGATCCTGATCGAGGTGGTCGCGCCCAGCGAATCGACCCGGGCCGACCAGCGCGATCGCGAGATCGAGCGCGCCGGCGATCGGGTCGGGAACTCGATCATCGTGATCGGCGCGCTCGCCGCGCTGGTCATGGCGTGGTTCGAACTCGACTGGTTCTGGATCGCGAACGCGCTGTACCTGTGCTTCGTGATCTCGGGCATCCTGTCGAGCCTCGCGAAGCTCGCGGCCTACCGCACCGGGGGGTTCCAGCAATGGTGAAGCCGACCCGCGTGACCAACGCGATCCGCACCCTGCGCTTCGCGAACGGCGAGATGACCCAGGCCGAGCTCGCCTCGCGCATCGGCGTCACGCGCCAGACCGTCATCGCCATCGAGCAGGGCCGGTACTCGCCGTCGCTCGAACTGGCCTTCCAGATCGCGAGGGCGTTCGGGGTGACCCTCGACGCGGTCTTCCAGTACCCCGACGGGGAGTGAACGACCATGAACGAGACGCAGACAACGACAGCGACGGGGACCGCCATGCGGGCCGTCACGCAGCACCGGTACGGGGGCCCCGAGGTGCTCGGGCTGGAGGCCGTCGCGAGGCCTGTGCCGAAGCCCGACGAGGTGCTGATCGAGGTGCACGCCGTCGACATCGCCTCGGGCGACGTGCGCGTCATGCGGGGCGAGCCCAAGCTCATGCGGCTGTTCTTCGGCCTGCGCCGGCCGCGGGTGCCGACCGTCGGGCGCGACGTCGCCGGGGTCGTCGCGGCCGTCGGCGCCGACGTGACCCGCTTCGCGGTCGGCGACCGGGTGTGCGGCGAGACCGCGCAGGGCGGTTGGGCCGAATACGCGGTGCTGCCCGAGCGGTTCGCGGTGCCGATCCCCGACGGGCTGCCGTTCGCGGACGCCGCCACGCTCCCGGTCTCGGGCGGAACGGCCGTGCAGGGGCTTCGGCTCGCGGGCATCGACCCGATGGGCGGCCCGGGCGAGGCGCGTCCGAGGCTCCTCGTGATCGGGGCGTCCGGCGGCGTCGGCGGGTTCGCGGTGCAACTCGCGAGCGCGGCCGGGTGCGAGGTCGTAGGCGTCTGCAGCCCGTCGAAGTCGGAGCACGTGCTCGCGCTCGGTGCGCAGCGCACGCTCGATCGCGGCACCGCGTGGCCCGCCGCGGAGCCTGCCGGCTCCTACGACGCCGTGTTCGACCTCGGCGGAGGGCAGTCGCTCGGCGAGCTCGCACGGCTCGTGCGACGCGGCGGAACGGTCGTGCTCTCGGCCGGCGGCGGCGACGGGCTGCTCGGGCCGATCCCGCGCCTGCTCGGCGCGACGCTTCGGAACCCGTTCACGCCGGCACGACTGAAGCCGCTCGCCGCAGGCAGGGACACCGCGATCCTCGAGGACCTGCTCGGGCGGCTCGCCGCCGGAGGCATCCGCCCGATGATCGACCGGGTGATGCCGCTCTCGGAGGCCGCGCACGCGGTGGAGACGTACCTCGCCGGCGGCGTGCGGGGCAAGCTCGTGCTCGCCGCGCGCTGACGGCCGGGCTCAGCCCCAGCTGGGCAACCAGAAGTGCAGGCGTCGAACGACCGGATCGATCGGCATCCCGGACCAGATCGGGTAGAACCAGATGCTCACCAGCACCACGCCGACGAGGAACACGGCGACGGTCGCGATGCCGCGCTGGCGACGCCACGTCGGGGCGTCGGCCCGGCCCAGGATGATGCCGATCGCGATCGCCGTGCCGAGCACCAGGTACGGCTGGAACACGATCGAGTAGAACTGGAACACCGTGCGGTCGAGGTATCCGAGCCAGGGCGCGTACCCGGCCGCGAGGCCGAGCAGCACGACGCCGACCTGCCACTCGCGGTAGCGGGCGAGCCGGTACACGAGGTAGAACACGGCGACCGCGCCGGCCCACCAGATCAGCGGGTTGCCGATGCCCATGATCGACTCGGCGCAGACGTCGCCGCAGCCCGCGACCTCCCGGTAGTACATGTTCGTCGGACGGATCATGAACAGCCACGTGAGCGGGTTGGACTGCCACGGGTGGTCGCCGTGCACGCCGATGTGGAACGAGTACGCCGACTGGTGGTAATGCCAGAGGCTCTGCGCCCACAGCGGCACCCACGAGAACACGCCGGATGCCTGGTTCGCCGGGTCGTCGGCCCAGTGCCGGCTGTACCCGTAGTCGGTGAGGATCCACCCGGTCCACGACGCGAGGTAGACCGCGAGCGCGACGGGGACGAGCACGAGGAACGTGATCGGCCCCTGCTTCAGGATCGCGCCGCTGAGCCAGAACGGCACACCGGCCCGTCGTCGGGCGAGCGCGTCGACGACGACGAGGTAGAGGCCGAAGGCGGCGAGGAACCAGACGCCGGACCACTTCACCGCGCACGCGGCGCCGAACGCGGCTCCCGCTGCGAGCACCCAGGGCCGCGCCCACAGGGCGGGGCCGTACCCGGGTTCGCGGCCCGCCGCAGCGGCGTCGGCGAGCTTCGCGACGAGCAGGCGCTCGCTCCGGTCGCGATCGAGCACGATGAACCAGAACCCGAGCAGGGCGAACAGCATGAGCCAGTTGTCGAGCAGCGCGACCCGCGACATCACGATCGCGTTGCCGTCGACCGCGAACAGCAGGCCGGCGATCACCGCGACGATCGTGGTACCCGTGAGGCGCCGCGCGAGCAGCGTCACGATCAGGACGCCGATGGTGCCGGCGAGCGCCGTCGACGCACGCCACCAGAACGGGTCGCCGGCGCCGAACGCCGCCATGCCGAGGCCGAGCATCCACTTGCCGAGCGGCGGGTGCACGACGTAGCTGCCGTCGGTCTCGAACCCCGTGACGTCGCCGTCGGCGAAGGCCTCGTCGGACCCTTCGGGCCAGGTCGTCTCGTAGCCGTTCTGCCAGAGCGTCCACGCGTCCTTCACGTAGTACGTCTCGTCGAAGACGACCTGGTGCGGATGCCCGAGGTTCCAGAACCGCAGCACGGCGGCCAGGAGCGTCACGAGGAGCGGGCCGCCCCAGTACCAGAGCGCCCGACGGCGCGGCGGGGAGAGGGTGCGCGCCCACCACGCGTCGAGTCGCGTGCCGCGGGGCACGGGTTCGGCCGCAGAGGACTCGGATGCCGCTGCCGCCTCGGCCGGCTCGGATGCCGCCGCCGACACGGGCGCCTCGGATGCTGCCGCCCCCTCGGATGCTGCCTCTCCCTCGGATGCTGCCGCCGCCTCGGATGCCCGGGCCGTGTCGCGCGCGGGGGCGTCGGGGTCAGCAGCCATGGGCCAACCCTAGGCCAGACTGGAGGGCATGATCATCCTCGCCGCGACCCCCATCGGCAACCTCGGCGACGCGTCGGCGCGGCTGCGCGAGGCGCTCGAGCAGGCGCGCGTCGTGGCATCCGAGGACACGCGCGTCACCCAGCGCCTCCTCGCCGGACTCGGCATCGCCAACCGGCCCCGACTCATCGCGCTGCACGAGCACAACGAACGGCAGAAGGCTGACGAGATCGTCGAACTCGCCCGCGACGAGGACCTGCTGCTGCTGACCGACGCGGGCATGCCGACCGTCTCCGATCCGGGGTTCCCGCTCGTGCAGGCGGCGGTCGCCGCCGGCGTCGACGTCACGGTGCTGCCCGGGCCGAGCGCGGTGATCACGGCGCTCGCCGTCTCGGGATTGCCGACCGACCGGTTCGCGTTCGAGGGATTCCTGCCGCGCAAGGCGGGGGAGCGGTCGCGACGGCTCGCCGAACTCGCCGGCGACCGGCGCACGCTCGTGCTCTTCGAGGCGCCGACCCGGCTCGCCGCGAGCCTCGCCGCGCTCGCCGAGGCGTTCGGGCCGCAGCGTCCCGCGGCGGTCTGCCGCGAGTTGACGAAGCTGCACGAGGAGGTGCGCCGGGGTCCGCTCGCCGAACTCGCGGCCTGGGCCGAGGAGGGCGTGCGAGGGGAGATCTGCGTCGTCGTCGGCGGGGGGGCGGCAGAGGCATCCGACCCCGACGACGCGCTGCGGCGCGTGCTGGAGCTCGCGGCCTCCGGAACCCGGCTGAAGGACGCGGCGGCGCTGGTCGCCGCGGAGACCGGGCTCAGTCGCCGCGACCTGTACGAGGGGGCGCTCGACGCGCGTCGGGGCTGAATCCGGGCGCGTGCGCTCGCGATCATGCGACCCGGCTGCGCGAAAAAGGGGTGCGCACCACCCCCGTTCGAGGGACAATGGAACCGGCGCATTGCGGCGCCGGAGGTGCGACATGTCACGAGCGGTCAGATTCTCCACCCACGGTGGTCCCGAGGTCCTCGAGGTCGTCGAGGTGCCGAAACCCGAACCGGGTGACGGCGAGGTCCTCGTCGAGGTCTTCGCGGCAGGGCTGAGCCCGGTCGACTCGGTCGTCCGGCGCGGGTCCCATCCCGAGCGATGGCCGGTCGAACTGCCCGCGGGTGTCGGCCAGGAGATCGCAGGCGTCGTCGCAGCGGTCGGCCCGGGGTCGGTCGCGTTCGCGAAGGGCGACGAGGTCATGGGCTACGTCGACGGCGGCGCACAGGCGACGCACGTCGTCGCGCGCGCGACGGATCTCGTGCAGCGGCCGGCGGGAGTCTCGTGGGAGGTCGCCGGCTCGCTGCACATCGCCGGCACGACCGCCTGGTCGGCCGTCGAGGGCCTCGGGCTGGGCGCAGCGGACACCGTCGTCATCACGGCGGCCGCCGGTGGAGTCGGATGCCTCGCCGCGCAGTTCGCGCGCCTGCGCGGCGCCATGGTCCTCGGCACGAGCGCCGACGCCAGGTTCGACTTCCTCCGCCAGTTCGGCGTGATCCCGCTGGCCTACGGGCCGGGGCTGGTCGAGCGCGCGCGACTGGCCGCGGGAGGGCGCCCGATCACCGCGTTCCTCGACTTCCTCGGCGGGGAGGTCGACGCGGCGATCGAGCTCGGCGTGCCCGCGCCGCGCGTCCTCACCACCCTCGACTGGGACGCCGTCGCCGAGCGCGGCGCGGTGCTCGTGGAACCGGGCGACTCGATCCTGCTCGCGCGCGTCGCCAGGCAGGTCGCCGACCGTCGCGTGCGACTGCCGATCGCCGACATCTTCCCCCTCGACGACATCGTCGACGCGTACCGTGCGCTCGACCGGCGCGATGCGCCCGGCAAGATCGTGCTCGGCCTGCGCACGGTCGACTACCCCGGCCAGCGCGTGCGCGAACCCGCGATCAAGGAGCAGGACGTCACGCTCGGCGTCGCGACCCCGCACGACCACATGGACGTCGAGGAGCAGGTGCCGGCCGCGATCGGCGACGGCAGCGTGCGCCGACGGCACCGCGCAGGGCACGAGCCGGACTGAGCACCGCCCGGGGGCATCCGTCATGGAGGCGGACGCGCAGCCGCGCGCCCGTAGGATTGTCGGCATGGCCGACGGCTCCTCGTTCTACATCACCACGCCCATCTTCTACGTCAACGACGTGCCCCACATCGGGCACGCGTACACCGAGGTGGCCGCCGACGTCATCTCGCGGTGGCACCGGCAGGCGGGCGAGGACACGTGGATGCTCACCGGCACCGACGAGCACGGCCAGAAGATCCTGCGCACCGCGACCGCCAACGACGTGACGCCGAAGGAGTGGGCCGACAAGCTCGTCGCCGAGGCGTGGAAGCCGCTGCTCGAGACCGTCGACATCGCCAACGACGACTTCATCCGCACCACCGACGAGCGACACGAGCAGAACGTCCAGAAGTTCCTCCAGCACCTCTTCGACGAGGGGCACATCTACACGGGCGAGTACGAGGGCTACTACTGCGTCGGATGCGAGGAGTACAAGACCGACTCGCAGCTGGTGCCCGGCACGGGCGAGTTCGAGGGCCAGCTGGTCTGCGAGATCCATTCGAAGCCGGTCGAGCTGCTCAACGAGAAGAACTACTTCTTCCGCATGTCGGCGTTCGCCGACCGGCTGCTCGCCCTCTACGAGGAGCGCCCCGACTTCGTGCAGCCCGAGTCGGCCCGCAACGAGGTCGTCTCGTTCGTGCGCTCGGGTCTCGACGACCTCTCGATCTCGCGCTCGACGTTCGACTGGGGCGTGAAGGTCCCGTGGGACGACAGCCACGTCGTCTACGTCTGGTTCGACGCGCTGCTCAACTACATCACCGCCGTCGGCTATGGGCAGGACGACGCCGAGTTCGCGCGCCGCTGGCCCGCCCAGCACATCGTCGGCAAGGACATCCTGCGGTTCCACGCGGTGATCTGGCCGGCCATGCTGATGGCCGCGGGCCTCGAGGTGCCGCGCGGGGTCTTCGGGCACGGATGGCTCCTCGTCGGCGGCGAGAAGATGTCCAAGTCCAAGCTCACCGGCATCGCACCGTCGCAGATCACCGACACGTTCGGCTCGGACGCGTTCCGCTTCTACTTCCTCTCCGCGATCGGGTTCGGCCAGGACGGCTCGTTCTCGTGGGAGGACCTGGCGGCGCGCTACCAGGCCGAGCTCGCGAACGGGTTCGGCAACCTCGCGTCACGCGTCGTCGCGATGATCGCGCGCTACTGCGACGGCGCCGTGCCGACCGCCGCGACCCTGACCGCCGCCGACCTCGAGATCCAGTCGATCGAACGCCGTGCCACCGAGCGCTCATGGGAGGCGATCGGCCGCCTCGCCGTGCACGAGGCCATCGCGGCCGCCTGGGAGCTCGTCGACGCGCTCAACGGCTACCTCACGAGCGAGGAGCCGTGGGCGCTCGCCAAGGACCCGGCGCAGCGCGACCGACTCGAGACCGTGCTCGCCGTCGCGTACCACGGGCTCGGCACGCTCGCCGTGCTGCTGTCGCCGGTCCTGCCCAAGGCGACGGCGAAGCTGTGGACCGCGCTCGGCGCACCCGGCACCGTGCAGGAGCAGCGCATCGACCGGGCCGACGAGGTGCGACTCGGCGAGCAGGTCTCCGCGCTCGAGGCGCTGTTCCCGCGCATCGAGGTCGCCGGGTGACGTTGCGCTCCGCCGAGGTGGACCGGATCGCCGCCGCGGGGTGCGCGTGACCGAGCACCTCCGCAACCGCTCCGACGGCGCGCGCGACGGCAAGCCCGCGCCCGACTACCCGCCCGCGCCCGAGGGGCTCGCGGTGCCGGTGTACGACAACCACACCCACCTCGAGATCGCCGACGGCGCGCTGCCGCTCTCGGTCGCCGAGCACCTCGATCGCGCCGAGGCCGTCGGCATCGCGGGCGCCGTGCAGGTCGGCACCGATGTCGCGACCAGTCGGTGGTCGGCAGACGCCGCCGACCGTGACGGGCGCCTGCTCGCGGCCGTCGCCCTCCACCCGAACGAGGCCCCCGAGCTCGAGGCATCCGGCGCCCTCGACGACGCCCTGGCCGTCATCGACGAGCTCGCCGCGCGGCCGCGCGTGCGGGCCGTCGGCGAGACCGGCCTCGACTGGTACCGCACCGGCGAGGAGGGGCGGCCCGCCCAGTTCCGCGCCTTCGAGGCGCACATCGACATCGCCAAGCGCCACGGCGTCGCGCTGCAGATCCACGACCGCGACGCCCACGACGACGTCGTCGAGACCCTGCGCCGCGTCGGAGCGCCCGAACGCACCGTGTTCCACTGCTTCTCCGGCGGTGAGGAACTCGCGCGGCTCGCGGCATCCGAGGGCTGGTACTGCTCGTTCGCCGGCAACGTGACGTTCAAGAACGCCGAGAACCTGCGCGAGGCGCTGCGCGTGCTGCCGCGCGAGCTGATCCTCGTCGAGACGGATGCCCCGTACCTCACGCCGGCGCCGCTGCGCGGACGACCCAACGCGCCGTACCTCGTGCCCGTGACCGTGCGATTCATGGCCGACGTGCTCGGCGCGCCGCTCGACGAACTCTGCGCCGACCTCGCGTCGAACACCGTCCGCGTGTACGGCTCATGGCAGGATGACCCCGTGACCAGCGGATTCGTCGACGCGGACGGGGCCTGACATGCATCGCCACGAGGCAGAGCAGGCGCCGGCCCACCCGCGGCTGCTCGGCCCCGCCGAGATCCGCGACCTCGCCGAGCTCCTCGGCGTCACGCCGACGAAGAAGCTCGGCCAGAACTTCGTGCACGACGCCAACACGGTGCGCCGCATCGTGCAGGCCGCAGGCGTCGAACGCGGCGAGACGGTGCTCGAGATCGGCCCGGGGCTCGGATCGCTCACGCTCGGGCTGCTCGAGGCCGGG
This sequence comes from Agromyces sp. LHK192, assembly GCF_004006235.1. Classification (NCBI taxonomy): domain Bacteria; kingdom Bacillati; phylum Actinomycetota; class Actinomycetes; order Micrococcales; family Microbacteriaceae; genus Agromyces; species Agromyces sp. LHK192. The sequence continues at coordinate 2,815,886 of NZ_CP034753.1, read as the reverse complement.
GCATCCGTCATCGCCGTCGAGATCGACGGCCGCCTCGCAGCGCAGCTGCCCCATACGGCGACGTTGATGCAACCGGGCACGTCGCTCACCGTCGTCCACGAGGACGCGCTCAAGGTGCGCGACCTCCCCGGCGAACCCGTGCGGCTCGTCGCCAACCTGCCGTACAACGTGTCGGTCCCGGTGCTGCTGCACCTGCTCGAGCACGTGCCCTCGCTGCGGTCGGGCATCGTCATGGTGCAGGCCGAGGTCGGCTACCGGCTCGCCGCGGAGCCCGGTTCGAAGGTGTACGGCGCGCCGAGCGTCAAGGCCGCCTGGTACGGAGACTGGCGCACCGCCGGACAGGTCTCCCGCATGGTGTTCTGGCCGGTGCCGAACGTCGACTCCGTGCTCGTCGGCTTCGACCGGCACGGCGAACCGGGTGACGAGGCCGAACGCCGGGCCACGTTCGAACTCGTCGACGCCGCATTCGGGCAGCGGCGCAAGATGCTCCGGCAGGCCCTCTCGGGCGTGCTCGGCGGCTCCGCCGCCTCGGCGACCGAGGTGCTCGAGCGCGCCGGGGTCGACCCGCAGGCGCGCGGCGAGCAACTCGCCGTCGACGACTTCCTGCGTATCGCGCGGGCGGTCGTTCGCGACTGAACGCGAACCATTCGACTAGCGTGGAGCCATGACCATCGCGGCGGCCGACGAGTCGGTGCACGTCCGGGCGCCGGGCAAGATCAACCTCTTCATGCGCGTCGGCGAGGCCGGCGCCGACGGCTACCACGACGTCGCCACCGCCTATCAGGCCGTCTCACTCTACGAAGACCTGCGCGCCTGGCCCGACGACCGCATCTCGGTCTCGTTCACCGGCACCGTCGACACCGCGGGCCTGCCGACCGACGGCTCGAACCTCGCCGTCAAGGCCGCGAAGCTGCTCGCCAAGGCCACCGGCGTACCCGAGGGCGTTCGGCTCGAGATCACGAAGCACGTCCCGATCGCGGGCGGCATGGGCGGCGGGTCGGCGGATGCCGCGGCCACGCTCGTCGCCTGCGACGCGCTCTGGGGCACGGCGCTGCCGCGCGAGGAACTCCACGCGCTCGCCGCGAAGCTCGGTGCCGACGTGCCCTTCGCCCTGACCGGTGGAACGGCCATCGGCACGGGGCGCGGCGACCGGCTGAGCCCCGCCCTGGCGACGGGCTCGTTCCACTGGGTGCTGGCGATCGCCGACCACGGACTCTCCACGCCGCAGGTGTACCGGGAGCTCGACGTGCTCCGCGTCGAGGAGGCCGGACGCCCGATGCCGTGGAGCGCCCCCGCCGGTTCGCCGAGCGTCGACGCGGCCGTGCTCCACGCGCTCCGCGCGGGCGACGCCGCCCATCTCGCGGCGGCCCTGCACAACGACCTCCAGGCCGCGGCCGTGCGGCTCTCGCCGTCGCTGGCGGAGCTCATCGACCTCGGGGAGCAGGCCGGGGCGCTGGCCGGCATCGTCTCCGGCTCGGGACCGACCGTGGCGTTCCTGGCCGAGTCGAGCGAAGACGCCATCGCCCTCCAGGTCGGGTTGTCTGCCGCCCGGATCACGGCGGTGCACGCGCACGGCCCCGTCCACGGCGCTCGAGTCCTCCCCGTCTGACCCCCACACCCACACCCACACCCACACCCACCCCATCCCCACCCATCCCCCTTCGCTGAGGTGACGGGAAACTCCCGGTGCAGACGTTCCGAACCGGGAGCTTGGCGTCACCTCGACGCTCGCGAGGCGAGCCGGGCGGCGACCCGACGGACGAGCGCGGCTCGGCTCGCCGGGGTTGCGAGGTCCCTCGCGGTCACCTGGACCATGAGCCAGCCGAGGTCGGCGAGCCGTTCGAGGCGCGCGAGGTCGGCGCGATAGCGCTGCGGCGTGGTGTGGAAGTCGCTCTGATACTCGATTCCGACGCGGTGGTCGGGGTATGCGAGGTCGAGTACCGCGATGCGGCGACCCCGGACGACGACCGGATGATTGAGCTCGGGATCGGGGAGCCCGCCGCGCGTCAGCGCCAGCCGGGTGAAGGTCTCCTGCCGGGACACCGATCCCTCGCGGGCGGCTTCGAGCGCGGCCCGGAGCCGAACGACGCCCCGATGCCCGCGGCTCGATCGCAACTCGGCGTCGAGGTCGTCCCTGGTGCACAGCGGCAAGGTGCCGCCGATCGGCGCAGCGCCGGTGATCAGTGCATCCGTCGCGGCGATGAGATCGTCGAGTCCGAGCAGCGCGCCGAGCACCCGCCACGTGGTTCGGGGGTCGGTCACCCGGAGCCCGCCGACTCCGATGACACGGCAGGCGGATGCCTCGAGCACGTGCGGGATCACGCCCCGTGCCGAGGGCGGGTGGTCGCCCCTGACGACGGCGACATCGAGCGTCGTGCGCCGCTGGACCGCGAGCGGCAACGGGATGCCGTGGATCATCGCGGCCGTCGCGTGGGAGAAGAACTGCGGCTGGGGCATCCGCTTCGCGTAGGCGACGATGCGAAGTCGATCGTCGAGCGACGCGCCGGCCCGGACCCTGACTCCGTGGAACGGCGCGTCGAGATCTCGGCGGGACAGCCGCATGGCGGGCACCTGCAGTTCGAGGGCCTCTCGGGTCGTGAAGGCCGGACGGTCGCCGAGCGGTGCGGGGAGTGGGGCGGGCGAGCGCATCCGCCGATGATCGCCGCGGCCCGCTCGGATCCCGTCGGATTCCCGCCTCCTCGGGTTCCCAGGCCGTCCAAGCCCGGGTGTGGAGGACCGGTCGCACGGAGCGCCCGTGCGCTGAGGTGACGGAAACCTCCCGGTCGGGCCGCCCCGACCCGGGACGTTTCCGTCACCTCGGCGGAGGAGTGCGGGAGGAGGGCGGGAGGGAGGTGATGCCGCGGGGGGAGCCGGCGCGAAGTAGGCTCGTCCGGTCATGGCACATCTCCTCGGCGCCGAGCGCCTGCATCTCGAGTTCCCCACCAGAGTCGTCTTCCACGAGGTGACCCTCGGGCTCGACGAGGGGCATCGGGTCGGCATCGTCGGACGCAACGGCGACGGCAAGTCGACCCTGCTGAAGCTCCTCGCCGGTCGCCTCGAACCCGACGGCGGACGGGTCACCGTGCGGCGGGGCATCCGCATCGGCATGCTCGACCAGGCCGACACCGTCGATCCGGACCTGACCGTCGCCGCCGCGGTCGTCGGCGGCATCGACGAGCACGTCTGGGCGGGCGACGCGAAGGTGCGCGACGTCATCGCGGGGCTCCTCGCGGATGTCCCGTGGCACGGCCGGGTCGGCGACCTCTCGGGCGGGCAGCGCCGGCGGGTCGCGCTCGCGGCGTTGCTCATCGGCGACTGGGACGTGCTGTTCCTGGACGAGCCGACGAACCACCTCGACGTCGAGGGCATCGCGTGGCTCGCCCGCCACCTCCAGCAGCGCTGGGCGAAGACCTCGGGCGCGCTCGCGGTCGTGACGCACGACCGCTGGTTTCTCGACGAGGTGTGCACCGACACCTGGGAGGTGCACGACGGCATCGTCGAGCCGTTCGAGGGCGGATACGCCGCGTACGTGCTGCAGCGCGTCGAGCGCGACCGCATGGCCGCGGCATCCGAGGCGAAGCGGCAGAACCTGATGCGCAAGGAGCTCGCCTGGCTGCGGCGCGGCGCCCCGGCGCGAACGTCGAAGCCGAAGTTCCGCATCGATGCGGCGAACCAGCTCATCGAGAACGAGCCGCCCGTGCGCGACAAGGTCGAGCTCAGCCGCCTCGCGGTGAGCCGACTCGGCAAGGACGTCGTCGACCTGCTCGACGCCGGCGTCGAGTACCCGGCCCCCGACGGCGGCACCCGCACGGTGCTGCGCGACGTCGAGTGGCGCATCGCGCCCGGCGAGCGCACCGGCATCCTCGGCGTGAACGGCGCCGGGAAGTCGACGCTCCTCGGCCTCGTCACCGGGGCGGTGAAGCCGACCGCCGGGCGGGTCAAGCGCGGGACGACCGTGCGCATCGCGACGCTCAGCCAAGAGCTCGCCGAGCTCGCCGAATGGGCGGACCAGCGCGTCAGCGCGGTGGTCGCCGAGCAGAAGCGCAGCTACACGATCGGCAGCGGCTCGAAGGCCGTCGAGCTCTCGCCGGGTCAGCTGCTCGAGCGCCTCGGGTTCTCGAACGCCCAGCTCTCGACGCCGGTGAAGAACCTCTCGGGCGGCCAGCGGCGGCGGCTGCAGCTGCTGCTCATCCTGTTGCAGGAGCCCAACGTGCTGATCCTCGACGAGCCGACGAACGACCTCGACACCGACATGCTCGCGGCGATCGAGGACCTGCTCGATTCCTGGCCGGGCACGCTCCTCGTCGTCTCGCACGACCGGTACCTGCTCGAGCGGGTCACCGACCAGCAGTTCGGCATCTTCGACGGGCACCTGCGGCACCTGCCGGGCGGCGTCGACCAGTACCTCGAGCTGCGGAGGCAGTCGGATGCCGCGGCGCCCGGTACCGCGGCCGGGCGGAGTGCGGGCGGTGCCGGCGCGGCCGGGGGATCGGTCGCGCCCGCGGCCGGGGCCGCTGGCCGACCCGCGAGCGGCGCGGCTTCGTCGTCGGCCCCGGCGCTCGCCGGCGCGGAGCGCCGCGCCGCCGAGAAGGAGCTCGCGTCGATCGACCGGAGGCTCGAGAAGTCGCAGGTCGAGATCGCTGCACACCACGAGCGGCTCGCACGCCATGACCAGTCCGACTACGTCGGCCTCGCCGCGCTCGGCGACGAGCTCGCGCAGCTCGAGGCATCCGTCGCCGATCTCGAGACGCGGTGGCTGGAGGTCTCGGAGTCGCTCGAGTCCTGAGCACGGTCGCGTCGGATCGGTGCGCCCGCGCGGGCAGAGGCCCGCGAGGGCACGCGTTGCAGCATCCGTGTTGCTTCCCGTGACGCATCGAAGGATCTGTGACGGAACGTGACCCTGCTGGCGCGGTCGGCGCAGATGCTTCACGTATGGTGGAACGGCACCCGCGATCTGCGGCACCGATGCCTCCCCACCCGATATCCCGAGTGGGCGGAGCCGTGCCCACGCACGCCGACCAGCGGTCCGATCGCGGTGCCACCGAGAGAGGAATCCCCATGTCACGTCGCCGTTCCACGTCCATCCTCGCCGCGTTCGCCGCGGTGCCGCTCGTCGTCGCCCTCGCGGGCTGCGCCGGCGGTTCCGCCTCGGGCGACTCCGGTTCGGGCGGTGACGACGACGTCGTGACCATCGGCGTGGTCGGCAAGTCCGACCCGCAGTGGGCCCCGTTCGTCGAGGCCGCCGCCGAGGAGGGCATCACCGTCGAACTCGTCGACTTCGGCGACTACAACCAGCCCAACCCGGCGCTCACCGAGGGCGAGCTCGACCTCAACCAGTTTCAGCACATCGTCTACCTCGCCGGGTACAACGTCGACGCCGACGAGGACCTCACCCCGATCGGCTCGACCCAGATCTACCCCCTCGGCCTCTACTCGACGAAGTACGACTCGGTGAAGGACATCCCCGAGGGCGAGACCGTCGCGATCCCCGACGACCCGTCGAACCTCGCCCGCGCGCTCCTCGTGCTCCAGTCGGCCGGCCTGATCGAGCTCACCGACGGCGGCTCGATCTTCTCCACGCTCGCCGACATCGACGAGGCGAAGTCGAAGGTCCAGGTCAAGACGCTCGAGGCCGCGCTCACCGCGACCTCGCTGCCGGACGTCGCCGCCGCGATCATCAACAACGACTTCGTGGAGAACGCCGGTCTCAGCTTCGACGACGCGATCGCGCAGGACGACCCCGAGGACCCGAACGCCCTCCCGTACGTCAACATCTTCGCCGCACGCGCTGAAGACAAGGACAACGAGACCTACCTGAAGCTGGTCGAGATCTTCCAGACGAACGCCGACGTGCAGGCCGGCCTCGACGAGGCATCCGGCGGCACCGGGGTCTCGCTGGTCGTGCCCGTGGCCGACCTCGAGCAGTCGCTCGCCGACGTCGAGGAGGACACCGCCGCACAGGGCTGATCGAGGGGCCGGCCCGCGAGCGCGGCCGGCGCGACGATCACCCGCGCGACGGGACAGAATAGGGCGGTCGGCCCGCAACCCGGGCCGACCCGCACGAACGCACGAACCGCCACCGGGCGACGCGCAGCGCGCGTCGCCCGGTCGGCGCGTTCGGGAGGAGGAACCGCATGGCCATCGTGAGCCTTGCGAACGTGGGCAAGTCGTATCCGTCGCCGGATCGCGGCGGTGACCCCGTCGTCGCGGTCGACGACGTCACGCTCGACATCGAGCCGGGCGACGTCTACGGCATCATCGGCTACTCGGGCGCCGGCAAGTCGACGCTCGTGCGTCTCATCAACGCGCTCGAACCCGTCACCGCCGGCACCGTCACGGTCGACGGCCGGGTGATCTCGGGGCTTCCCGAGCGGGAGCTTCGGGGCATCCGGCTCGGCATCGGCATGATCTTCCAGCAGTTCAACCTGTTCGACCAGAAGACGGTGCAGGCGAACGTCGCGTACCCGTTGAAGGTCGCCGGCTGGTCGAAGGCCGAGATCACGGCGCGCGTCGCCGAACTGCTCGACTTCGTCGGGCTCGCGAGCAAGGCGAAGGCCTACCCCGAGCAGCTCTCGGGCGGCCAGAAGCAGCGCGTCGGGATCGCGCGGGCCCTCGCGACCCGGCCCTCGATCCTGCTCGCCGACGAGGCGACCAGCGCCCTCGACCCCGAGACGACCCAGGAGGTGCTGGCGCTGCTGAAGCGCGTCAACACCGAGCAGGGCGTCACGATGGTCGTCATCACGCACGAGATGGACGTCATCCAGTCGATCGCCACGAAGGTCGCCGTGATGGACGGCGGCCGGGTCATCGAGCACGGCGACGTGTTCGACGTGTTCTCGGCGCCGCAGCACCCGGCCTCGCAGCGGTTCGTCTCGACGGTGGTCAAGGGCGTGCCCTCACCCGCCGAGCTTGCGGTGCTGCGCGAACGCCACGCCGGACGCATCGTGACGTTCTCGTTCCGCGACGGCGACGCCTCGCAGGCGCAGGTCTTCCTCGACCTCGCCGCGGCCGGCGTCGAGTTCGAGCTCGTCTACGGCGGCATCAACGACATCCGCGGCCGGGCGTTCGGTCACCTCACGCTCGCGCTGCGCGGCACGGATGCCGCGGTCGACGGCGTGCTCGCGAAGCTCGGCGAGCACGTCGAGGTGAACGAGGCCGGTTCGGATGCCTCGGCAGGGGAGGTGCGCTGATGGACGCGCTGCTCGAACTCGGGCCCGAGTTCTGGAAGGCCGCCGGCGAGACGCTGTACATCGTCGGGTTGACGATGCTGTTCGGCGGTGCCGGCGGCCTGCTGCTCGGTATCGGGCTCTACGTGAGCCGGGCCGGGAGCCTGCTGCCGAACCGAGCCGTGTACACCGTCCTGAACGTCGTGATCAACTTCTTCCGCCCGATCCCGTTCATCATCTTCATCGCGGCGATCCAGCCGGTGACCCGGGCCGTGATCGGCACGGGCATCGGCAACGACGCCGCGATCTTCGCGCTGTCGCTGGCGGCGTCGTTCGCGATCGGGCGCATCGTCGAGCAGAACCTGCTCACGGTGCGGCCGGGCGTGATCGAGGCGGCGCGCTCGATGGGCGCCGGTCCCTGGCGGATCCTGTTCACGGTCGTGCTGGGCGAGGCGCTCGGCCCGCTGATCCTCGGGTACACCTTCATCGTGATCGCGGTCATCGACATGTCCGCGGTCGCCGGGTTCATCGGCGGCGGCGGCCTCGGCTACTTCGCGCAGCTCTACGGGTACCGGCAGTTCGAGCCGGTCGTGACGTGGGCGGCGGTGCTGCTGATCGTGGTGTTCGTGCAGATCGTGCAGTCGCTCGGCAACTGGCTGGCCCGCAAGGTGCTGCGCCGCTGACCGGTGCGCTGCGACCTCCTGCGCCGCGCGAAGTTCGGAGGACCGCCCGTACCTCGGACCATTCGGGCGGAATCCTCCGGAGTTCGCGCGATGCTCCGAGCTTCGGCGCGGGCGCGGGCGCGGGCGCGGGCGCGGGCGCGCTCAGTCGAACCCGAGGCTGAGCTTGCGCAGCAGCGCGGCCAACCGGCGCTGCTCGACGGGCGGCAGCGTGCGCAGCAGTTCGGCCTCGGCGTCGACGAGCCGGGTGATCGCGGCGTCGACGCGCGTGAGCCCGGGCCGGCTCATCTCGACGAGGATGCCCCGGCCGTCCTTCGGATCGGTGAGACGTGAGACGAGGCCGCGCGCGACCAGCCGGTCGATGCGATTCGTCATGGTGCCGCTCGACACGAGCGTCTGCTGGAGCAGCGCCTTCGGCGAGAGCCGGTACGGGGAACCGGCCCGGCGGAGCGCCGAGAGCACGTCGAACTCCCACGACTCGAGTTCCGACCGCTCGAACGCCTGCTTCCGCGCCCGGTCCAGGTGCTTGCCGAGCCGACCGACGCGCGAGAGCACCTGCAGCGGCGAGAAGTCGAGATCGGGGCGCTCGCGCTCCCAGTCCTCGACGATCCGGTCCACCTCGTCAGCTTCGGCCACCTGTTCATTATGGGCGCCCGTTGCTCCTGGGACGGTTCGTGTCCGTCGGGACGGGGGCGTCCGGCCGTCCGGTGCGTCACGAACCGTCCCAGGTGAAGGGCACGGCTGCGGTGCGAGCGCAGGCGGATGCCCGGTGCGCGGGGAGTGGGGCATCCGCCCGGGTCTGGCAGACTTGAGGGCGCGTGTGCGGCGGGCCCGTCGACGCGCGGTCCGCCATGGTGTAACGGCAGCACGACAGCCTTTGGAGCTGTGAGGACCAGGTTCGAATCCTGGTGGCGGAGCATGACCGATGCACAGCTCGCGATCGTCGTCCTCGCCGCAGGGCAGGGCACCCGGATGAAGTCCGTCGTCCCGAAGCTGCTGCACCCGCTCGCGGGTGCGCCGATCGTGGCCCACGTGCTCGCGACGGCCCGCGCACTCGACGCCGACTGCGTGGTCGCGGTCGTGCGGCACGAGCGCGACCTCGTGGCCGCGGCGGTCGAGGCCGAGCTGCCCGGCGCGATCATCGTCGACCAGGACGACGTGCCCGGCACCGGCCGGGCGGTCGAGCTCGCGCTCGCGGCACTCCCCGACGACTTCGACGGCGACGTGCTCGTGCTGAACGGCGACGTGCCCCTGCTGAACGCCGACACCCTCGCCGACTTCCTCGCCCAGCACCGCGGAACGGGCGTCGCCGGCTCCGTGCTCTCGGCGCACTACGCCGACCCGAGCGGATACGGCCGGATCGTGCGTGCCGGCGACGGCGCGTTCGACCGCATCGTCGAGCAGAAGGACGCCTCCGACGACGAGCTCGCACTCGACGAGATCAACGCCGGGATCTACGCGTTCGGTGCGGCGGCGCTGCGCGACCAGCTCGCGAACCTCACGACCGACAACGCGCAGGGCGAGAAGTACCTGACCGACGTGATCGGGCTGCTGCGGGCCGCCGGGTCCGAGGTCTCCGCGCTCCCGGTCTCGGAGCCGTGGCTCGTCGCCGGAATCAACGACCGCGCCCAGCTCGCCGAGACCGCGGCGCGCCTGAACGCCCTCATCATCCGCGGCTGGCAGCTGAACGGCGTCACGATCGAGGACCCCGCGACGACGTGGATCGACCTCGCGGTGCGCATCGAGCCGGATGTCACGATCCGCCCCGGCACGCAGCTCAAGGGCGCGACGACGGTCGCGACGGGGGCGATCGTCGGCCCCGACACGACGCTCGTCGACTGCGAGATCGGGGCGAACGCGGTCGTGAAGCGCACCGACGGCACCCTGGCCGTGATCGGCGAGGGCGCCGAGGTCGGACCCTTCGCCTATCTCCGCCCGGGCACGTACCTGGGTGCCGACGGCAAGATCGGCACGTTCGTCGAGACGAAGAACGCCCGCATCGGCGATGGCAGCAAGGTGCCCCATCTCTCCTACATCGGCGACACCGAGATCGGCGTCGGCGCCAACATCGGCGCGGGCTCGATCACGGCGAACTACGACGGCGTGAACAAGCACCGCACGACGATCGGCTCCCACGTGCGGACGGGATCGCACGGCGTGTTCGTCGCGCCCGTTACGATTGGAGACGGCGCGTACACGGGGGCGGGCACGGTCGTCCGGAAGGACGTCCCGGCCGGGGCCCTCGGCATGAACGTCGCGCCGCAGCGCAACATCGAGGGTTGGGTCGGGCAGCACCGCCCGGGAACCGCTGCCGCGGAAGCGGCGGAGGCGGCCGGACAGCAGCAGGACGCCGACGTCGACTGACACCGGGGCCGGTGGGAAAAGGACAGTGCACATGTCGGGAATCGAGACCACCGGATCCAAGAGGCTCGTCCTCGTGTCGGGACGCGCGCACCCCGAGCTCGCGCAGCACATCGCGGAGGAGCTGGGATCGGAGCTCGTGCCGACCGACGCCCGCACGTTCGCGAACGGCGAGATCTACGCGAGGTACGACGAGTCGGTCCGCGGCTCGGACGCCTTCGTGATCCAGTCGCACACCGCGCCGATCAACGAGTGGCTCATGGAGCAGCTCATCATGATCGACGCGCTCAAGCGGGCGTCGGCCAAGCGCATCACGGTCGTCGCCCCGTTCTACCCCTACGCCCGCCAGGACAAGAAGGGCCGCGGCCGCGAGCCGATCTCGGCGCGCCTGGTCGCCGACCTCTTCCACGCCGCCGGTGCGAACCGGATCATGTCGATCGACCTGCACGCGGCGCAGATCCAGGGCTTCTTCGACGGCCCCGTCGACCACCTGTTCGCGATGCCGGTGCTGCTCGAGCACTTCAAGTCCAAGCTCGACCCCGAGACCCTCACGGTCGTCTCGCCCGACATGGGCCGGGTGCGCGTCGCCGACATCTGGAGCGACAAGCTCGGCGCCCCGCTCGCCATCATCCACAAGCGTCGCGACCCGCTGGTGCCGAACCAGGTCTCCGTCCACGAGATCGTCGGCGAGGTGAACGGACGGGTGTGCCTGCTCGTCGACGACCTGATCGACACGGGCCGCACGATCGTCAAGGCGGCCGAGGCGCTCAAGGCGAACGGCGCGATCGGCGTCGTCGTCGCGGCCACGCACGCCGTGTTCTCGAATCCGGCGACCGAGATCCTCCAGTCCGACTTCATCGACGAGGTCGTCGTGACCGACACGCTGCCGATCCCCGAGGAGAAGCGCTGGGACCGCCTGACGATCCTGCCGATCGCCCCGCTGCTGGCACGGGCGATCCACGAGGTCTTCGAGGACGGCTCGGTCACCAGCATGTTCGACGGGGCCGCGTAAGGCCGCGGATCCGACATGAGCGAGGCCATCACCACTCCCCGTCCCTGGCTCGCGAGCTACGCCGACGGCGTGCCCGACGACGTCGACGCGCCGACGGGTTCGCTGTACGACCTGATCCGCGAGTCCGCTGACGACTACCCCGACCACGTCGCGCTCGAGTTCTTCGGTCGCACGACGACCTACGCCGACCTGATCGCCGAGATCGACCGGGTCGCCGAGGGGCTGCGGCTCCTGGGCGTCCAGAAGGGCGACCCGGTCGCGATCGTCCTGCCGAACTGCCCGCAGCACATCGCGGCCTTCTACGCGGTGCTGCGCCTCGGCGCCATCGTCGTCGAGCACAATCCGCTCTACACGCCGCGAGAGCTGCGCCACCAGTTCGAGGATCACGGTGCCCGCGTCGTGATCGCCTGGGACAAGGTCGTCGCGACGATCCAGGCGTTCCCGGCGGATGTCGCGGTGCCGACGATCATCTCGGTCGACGTCACGCGCGCGATGCCGTTCGGCACGCGGTTCGCCCTGCGGTTGCCGATCGCGAAGGCGCGGGAGTCGCGTGCGGCGCTCACGACGAGCGTGCGGGGTGCGACGAAGTGGGAGTCCCTCACCGGGTCGGCGCCGATCGACGCGCACATCATCGCGCCCGAGGCATCCGACGTCGCGTTGATCCAGTACACGAGCGGCACGACGGGGAGCCCGAAGGGGGCCACGCTCACGCACGCGAACCTGCTCGTCAACGCCGCCCAGGCGCGCGCGTGGGTGCCGCAGGTGCCGCGCGGGTCGGCCGTGGTCTACGCGGTGCTGCCGATGTTCCACGCCTACGGGCTGACGCTGTGCCTGACGTTCGCCATGAGCATGGGCGCGCGGCTCGTACTGTTCCCGAAGTTCGACCCCGACCTGGTGCTCAAGGTCGTGAAGCGGCATCCGGCGACGTTCCTGCCTGCGGTGCCGCCGATCTACGACCGGCTGACGAAGTCGGCCGCGAACGCCGGCGTCTCGCTCGCCGGCATCGAGATCGCGATCTCGGGTGCGATGCCGCTGTCGGCCGACGTCGTCGAACCGTGGGAGGAGGCGAGCGGCGGATACCTCGTCGAAGGCTACGGGCTGTCGGAGTGCTCGCCGGTGCTGATGGCGAACCCGGTGGCGCCGAACCGGCGCGCGGGCACCGTCGGGCTGCCGCTGCCGTCGACCGAGTGCCGCGTCGTCGACCCCGACGACCCGATGTCGGACGTCGAACCGGGTGCCGAGGGCGAACTCGTGGTGCGCGGACCGCAGGTGTTCTCGGGGTACTGGAAGAAGCCCGAGGAGACCGAGGCGGTCTTCGTGAACGACCCCGACGGCGGTGAGCGATGGTTCCGCACGGGCGACATCGTCGCGATCGACGCGGAGGGCTTCGTGCGCATCGTCGACCGAATCAAGGAGCTCATCATCACGGGCGGCTTCAACGTGTCGCCGAGCGAGGTCGAGGAGGCGCTGCGCCGCCACGACGACATCGAGGACGTCGCGGTCGTGGGCCTGCCCGACGAGCATTCGGGCGAGCAGGTCGTCGCCGCGGTGGTGCTGCGCGAGGGTGCGACCCTCGACGAGGCGGCGATCCGCGCGTTCGCGCGCGACGAGCTCACCGCGTACAAGGTGCCCAAGCGCATCGTGCAGGTCGACGACCTGCCTCGGTCGCTCATCGGCAAGGTGCTGCGCCGCGAGGTGCGCAACGGCCTCCTGAACGGCTGACCGTGCCGTTCCTGGGCGACGAGGCCTCGGCCGCGCTGGAGCGCCTGATCGCGCTGCACCGGGCGACCCATGCCTCGCCGCTCGACCGGCTCCGGGGCATCCGCTCGCTCGCGACGGCGCTCGACGCCGATCCCGCGGCGCTCGACGCGGTGCGCGACGCGCTCGCGGCCGGGGCCGGTTGGGACGACGTGGCGGATGCCGCGGGCCTGAGCGCCTCGGCGGCGAAGTACCGCTGGTCCGGCGGCGACGACGAGATCGCGAAGCGGCAGGAGCAGAGCCGGCAGCGCAAGCGCGAGCGTCCGTCGACCAGGCCGCAGGACCTCCCGGGCCTCTCGGTGGCGGAGGCTGCGGCTCGGCTGGGCGTCACGCCGCAGGCGATCTACCAGCGGGTCACGCGCGGCCTGCTGCGAGCCGAGACCGTCGAACTGCCCGACGGGCGGAAGTACAAGCGGGTGTTCCCCGACGAGCGCTGACTGCGCGGCGCCCGGCGTCGGGCGGCATCGGTTCGCTCGTCAGGTCTCGCGCTCGTCCGGGACGACCGCGTGCGGCACGCTCGGGATCAGGCCGAGGTTCGCGATGAGCCGGTCCTGGTGGCCGTCGCGTTCGGCATAGCACATCCAGCCGGCGCCGCCCGGGCCGAAGAGCTCGAACTCGACGTGCGCACCGGTCGCGTGGTCGTCGAAGCGCACGACCGTGACGCGGCAGGCGTTCACGGCGGCGTTGCGGGCCACGGTGAACAGCGACAGCACGAGCGGCAGCACCATCGCGGCGAGCGCGATCACGACGACGATGCGGATGGCGCGCCGCCGGCGTTCGCCGTACACCGGGCCCGATTCGGGCTCGAGGTCGTCGTCGCCGGGTGCGAGTTCGGGTGGCAGCGCGCTCATCGGCCCGCTCCGAACATGGCCGCTCCGAGCAGATCGGTTCCGCCCGCGTCCGCTCCGATCGTGACCGACCCGATGCCGGCCAGCGCGGCCAGCACCGTCGCGGCGGCGACCAGCTCGAGGGCGCCGCGCGGCGGTGTGATGTGCAGCGTGTCGCCGGAGAGTTGCCGGCGGCGCACGGTGCCGACCGCGACGACCGCTCCACCGGCGAGGAAGAGCGCGATGCCCACGACGAGGAGCCACGGCTCGCCGTCGATGAGGCCCGACCGGAACGCGAGTAGCGCGTTGACGGCGATGACGAGTGCGGTCCGCGTCCACGAGAGCGCGGTGCGCTGCGGCTGGAGCCCGGGGTCTCCGTCGGCCGGGATGCGGTAGGCGTTCATCACGGCAGCACGAGGAAGACGGCGAGCACGGCGGCGGTCAGCAGGCACACGCCCGAGATGACCGGCAGCACCCAGCTGAACGGCAGCGGTCGGCTGTGCCGCATCGCGATCTCGTTCGCGCGCCACCGCGTGTATGCGACGACGCCGAGCACGGCGGAGACCACGGCCAGTGCGACGGCGAGCACGGTCACGGCGACGCGGGGGCCGACGTCGGGTGCGAACTGGTGGAGCAGCACTCCGCCCGCGAGGAGGGCGAGCGCGGTGCGGATCCAGGCGAGGAACGTGCGTTCGTTCGCGAGCGTGAACCGGTAATCGGGGTCCTCGCCCTCGGTCCGCCACTTCGGCTCGGCCATGTGCACCCCCTTCCTCGGGCATCCTACGCGAGGGTCATGCGACTGCGAGCGGGGCGAGGGCGGGGCATCCGCTCGCCGACCGCCATCCCCGCCGCACCGGAACCGCGAGGGGCGGGTGGGCGATGCGCGCCCACCCGCCCCTCGGCGGTGGTCAGTGCCGGGACCCGGTCGTCAGTGCGACGACGGCGTGGTCTCGATCTCGGTGCGGTCGCCCGACCAGAGGGTGTGGAACACCCCCGGCTTGTCGACGCGCTTGTAGGTGTGCGCGCCGAAGAAGTCGCGCTGGCCCTGCACGACGGAGGCCGGCAGGCGGTCGGCGCGGAGGCCGTCGTAGTATGCGAGCGACGACGAGAAGGCCGGTGCCGGGATGCCGGTCTGCACCGACCGCACCACGACGCGACGCCACGCGGCGTCGGCGCGAGTGAAGGCCTCGGCGAAGTACGGCGCGGCGAGCAGCAGCTCGAGGTCGGCGGTCTCGTCGTACGCATCGGCGATGCGGTTGAGGAACTGCGCGCGGATGATGCAGCCGCCGCGCCAGATCTTCGACACGGCCCCGAGGTCGATGTTCCAGCCGTACTCCTTGGCGCCGGCGCGGATCGCGTCGAAGCCCTGCGAGTAGGCGACGATCTTCGACGCGTAGAGCGCGAGGCGCACGTCCTCGATGAACGCGTCGACCTGGTCGGCCGCGATGAGCCCGGCCTCGTCGGGGCCGGCGAGGCCCTTCGCGGCGGCGCGCTGCTCGGGGTGCGACGAGAGTCCGCGCGCGAACACGGCCTCGGCGATGTTCGACACGGGCGTGCCGAGCGCGAGGGCGGTCTGCACGGTCCAGACGCCGGTGCCCTTCGAGCCGGCCTCGTCGAGGATGACGTCGACGAGCGGCTTTCCGGTCTCGGCGTCGACCTGCTTCAGCACCTCGGCGGTGATCTCGATGAGGTACGACTCGAGTTCGCCGCGGTTCCACTCGGCGAAGACCGCGGCGATCTCGGCGGGGGTCTTGCCGGTGCCGCGGCGGATGAGGTCGTACGCCTCGGCGATGAGCTGCATGTCGGCGTACTCGATGCCGTTGTGGATCATCTTCACGAAGTGGCCGGCGCCGTCGTGGCCGATGTGCGTGACGCAGGGCTCGCCCTCGGCGATCGCGGCGATGGACTTCAGGATCGGGCCGAGCGTGACCCACGACTCGTCGGAACCGCCGGGCATGATCGACGGGCCGTGCAGCGCGCCCTCCTCGCCGCCGGAGATGCCGGCGCCGACGAAGTTGATGCCGGTCTCGCGCACGGCCTGCTCGCGACGGATCGTGTCGGTGAACAGCGCGTTGCCCCCGTCGACGATGATGTCGCCCGGCTCGAAGCGCTGCACGAGTTCGTCGATGACGGCGTCGGTGCCCTTGCCGGCCTGCACCATGATGATCGCGGTGCGCGGCTTCGCGAGCGAGGCGACGAAGTCGTCGTAGCTCTCGGAGGCGATGAAGCCGGCCTCGGGGTGCTCGTCGACGAGCAGCCGCGTGCGCTCGGGGGAGCGGTTGAACACGGCCACGGTGTTGCCCTCGCGGCTCGCGAGGTTGCGCGCGAGGTTCGAGCCCATGACGGCGAGTCCGACGACGCCGATGTTTGCCTGGCTTTCCGCCATCATTCCTCCTTGCCGCACGCCGGCGGCGTTCTGGTGAGTGGATTCGGGACCCAGCGTAGGTCGCGTCGCGCGCGACCTCCACGGCCGGATCGGCTTCAGTCTAGCGCGAATAAATCATACGTATTGCGGGAGACTGCAACGCGCGACCTCGGAGCCGGTTCGGCGAGCGCCGACGTCAGGGTGCCGCCGACCGCGGTTGCCCGCTCCAGGCCGCGTCGAGCTCTCCCGCCGTGCGCCGCATGATGCGCTCCATCGCCGCGCGCGCTGCCGCCTGGTCGCGCGCGAGCACCGCATCGGCCACGTCGACGTGCAGCTGCATCGAGTCCTCGTGCGGGCGCCCGGGCATGAGCCCGTGCTCGGTGCGACCGCGCAGCACCTCGCCGATCGCGTCGGCGAGGCTCGCGAACATCTCGTTGCCGGACGCCTCCAGCACGAGCGCATGGAACCGGATGTCGAGCTCGAGGAACGCCGCGCCGTCGCCCGTGCGCCCGGCCGCGCGCATCCGCTCCGCGGTCGCGGCGATCTCGGCGGCGAGCGCCCCGGGTGCGTGCACCGCCGCGAGGTCGGCGGCCGCGGGCTCGACCGCGATCCGCAGTTCGGTCAGCGACCGCAGCTGCGCGCCGCGGCGCTCCGACGCCAGCCGCCAGCGGATCACCGCCGGGTCGAACACCGTCCAGGACTGCTCGGGCAGCACCCGGATGCCCACGCGCCGAACGCTCTCGACCATCCCGAGCGACTGCAGCACGCGCACGGCCTCGCGCACCACCGACCGGGAGACGCCGAGCTCGGATTCGACGTCGATCGCCATCATCACGTCGCCGGCCGCGAGCTCGCCGCCGACGATGCGTGCGCCGAGGGTGTCCACGACGAGGTCGTGCAGGCGCGAGCTCATCCTCCGAGGATAGCGACGGGCCCGTCGGCGGCGGTCAGGGCCGCGGAGTCGACGGCGGCGCCCGATCGGGTACACTTGATCCCCGAATACTTCGGCGAGGGATGCCTCGTGCCGGTGGGTCCGCCCGCGGCGAGGCATCCGTGATCGACGCGGTGAACGGCTCCCGGCTGTTCCTCACGTAGCGCTAGCCGCGCGTTCGAGTTGAAGCACAGAACCCAGCAACCGGGCCGGTGAGCCCTGAAGGAGGTCCATCATGGACGACGACAACAAGATCGAAGCCGAGCTCCGCGAATCGTTCGGCAAGGGTGCGGCGCGCAAGCTCCGCGCCGCCGGCAAGATCCCCGCGGTCATCTACGGCCACGGCACCGAGCCGAAGCACGTGACGCTCCCCGCGCACGAGACCGGCCTGCTGATCCGCAAGGCGAACGCCGTGCTCGACCTGCAGATCGCCGGCAAGGGCCAGCTCGCGCTCGTCAAGGACGTGCAGAAGGACCCGGTGCACCAGATCATCGAGCACCTCGACCTCATCGTCGTGAAGAAGGGCGAGAAGGTCCAGGTCGAGGTGCCCGTGCACCTCGAGGGCGAGCCCGTCGCCGGCACCATCGCCGACCTCGACTCGCACACCCTCTCGCTCGAGGTCGAGGCGACCCACATCCCCGAGAACGTCGTGGTGTCGGTCGAGGGCCTCGAGGAGGGCACGCAGATCCACGCCGGCGCGGTCGAGCTGCCCAAGGGTGCGACCCTCGTGGGCGACCCCGAGGCGCTCGTGGTGAACGTCCACACGCCGCAGAAGGTCGACCTCGGCGAAGAGGCCGCCGCCGAGACCGAGGCCGAGGCCGCCGAGGCCCCGGCCGAGGCCGCCGAGGAGGCAGCCGCCGAGTAATCGGCGCCGCTCGGTTCGAGCATTCGCGGGCCCGTCGCCCGTCCGGTCCCCGGACGGCGGCGGGCCCGTCGCGTTCGTCCCGGCACGCACGGCCGGTACCCTCGAAGCGGGTCGATCGGCCCGCAACCCCTTGGAGCATGCATGGCTTGGTTCAGACGAGCCGCACGGAAGGACGCCGACATGGCCGCGAACACCTGGCTGGTGGTCGGCCTGGGCAACCCCGGCGCGCAGTACGCCGGCAACCGGCACAACGTGGGGCAGATGGCCCTCGACGAGCTCGCGTCGCGCGTCGGCGCGACGTTCAAGAGCCACAAGACGCCGTCGCGCGTCGCCGAGGGGTTCCTGCGCCCCGGCGGCCCGAAGCTCGTGCTGGCGAAGCCGAATAGCTACATGAACACGTCGGGCGGCCCGGTCTCGGCGCTGCTCAAGTTCTACGGGCTCGGCGTCGACCGGCTCATCGTCGTGCACGACGAGCTCGACATCCCCTTCGACACGATCAAGCTGAAGGCGGGCGGCGGCCACGGCGGACACAACGGCCTGCGCGACATCCAGAAGGCGGTCGGCTCGCCCGAGTTCACGCGCGTGCGCGTCGGCATCGGCCGGCCGGCCGGCCGGCAGGACGCGGCCGACTTCGTGCTGAAGGACTTCGCCGGCGCCGAGCGGCAGAACCTGCCGAACCTGCTCGCGGATGCCGCGGACGCGGTCGAGGCCGTCGTCGACGGCGGCCTCGTGGCCGCGCAGCAGCGGTTCCACGCGCCGAGTTGAGGCGAAGCCGGTGCCGGTTCACCCGAAGGTCGGCAGGCTCCATCCGAATGCGATCGCCGCCAGCCGGGCGGCGAGGCATACGGCGAAGCCGATCGCCATCGCCCAGCGCACGTCGAGCCGCACTCGGATGGCCAGCACGACCGCGGCGCTCCCGAGCAGCGCCGCGCTGGCGTAGAACCCCTCGGTGAGCACCACGGGCGGTCGGCCGACGAGCACGTCGCGCACCACGCCCCCGCCGACCGCGGTGATGGTGCCCAGCGCGATCGCGACGAACGCGTTCATCCGGAAGGCGAGCGCCTTCTCGGTGCCCGCGACGGCGAACAGCGCGAGGGCGATCGCATCGAGCACCACGATGACGGATGCCTCCGCGTCGAGCACCGGCCGCAGCGGGATCGCGAGGAGCGCTCCGGCGGTCGCGACCGCGAGCCGCAGCGGCGACCGGAACGCCGCGGGCGGCGCGTCGCCGAGCAGCAGGTCGCGCAGCACCCCGCCGACGAGCGCCGTGCAGAACCCGACGACGACGATGCCGAGCAGGTCGAGGCCCGCCGCCATGCCGATGCCGGCCCCGCCGACCGCGAACACCGCGGTGCCGGCGACATCCGCCGTATCGAACGCGACCCGCGACGCGCGGCGCCCAGGTGCAGGGGCGGTTCCGGGGGTGCTCGTCTCCACCTCTGCAGTGTCCTGCGTCGCCGCGGGGCCGACCGGGAGGCGCACCGCAGCGCGGCGCTAGACTCCGCGACATGTCGACCAGGCGCGCGTTCGATCTCGGCGAGTACACCCGGACCGCGCACGGCAGCCACCGCGAGGCGATCGGCGAGGTGGGCGGGATCGGCGCCGACGACCTCGACCTGATCGCGATCCTGCGCGACCTCGAGGGCGGCACCATGGCATACCTGCGCCGGGTGCTCGTGACGCCGACGCACAAGGATGCGCGGGTCACCGCGTTCCTCGTGACCTGGTCGTACGAGCGGTTCTGGATCTCCGACGCGCTCGGGGCGGTGCTCGAGGCGAACGGGCGGGCAGACGGGCAGGTCGGCCCGTCGGTACCCGAAGTGCGTCAGCCCGACGGGCCCGCATCGTCGCCGCCGAGTCGATCGGTGCGGGCCGCCCGATACGCTCGCGCCCGGCGCGGCCCGGTCGCGCGCTCTCGGCGCATTCTTCGCCGGACCCGCGCTCGTCGCGGCGCACCTCGCGTCGCTCGCCGTCGATTCGGCGGTGCTCATGGCCGCGTTCCGAGTGCTCGCGGGGCGGGCCGCGACGCCGGATACCGAGGCGTTGTTCACCCGCTTCGCCGACGTGCACGAACGGCAGGGGCGGTTCCTCGAGGCCGAGGCATCCGCTCGGCTCGTCGGTTCGCCGCGGGCGGTGCGCCTCGCCGTGCGCGAGTTGCGCGACGAGGCCTATCCGCTCGGCCTGGCCGACCGGGATGCCGCCGAACGGGCGGCGTTCGCCCGGCTCGCGTTCGCGGATGCCTCCATCTCGATGCCCGCATCCGACGCGCTCGCCGATGCCCTCGCGCCGGTGGCCGCGCTGCCGGGGCTCGACGCGGGGGTGACGCGGGTCCGCCGTCGGCTGAGCCCCGACACGGTCGAGCCGCCGTTCATCGACGAGCACCGGGTGCCCGTCGATGCACCGCCCGAGGCGGTGTGGCGCGTGCTGGCCCGGGTGCAGGACGGCGGCCCGCGCGTGGTCGCCGAGGCGTACGCGCGGCTCGTCGGCGCCGAGCCGAACCGGCGCGCGGGACGCGCGCTGGCCGAGGGATCGACCATGGCTGGGTTCAGGGTCGTCGATGCGCAGGACGCACGGCGCGTGCGGTTCGCCGGCCGCCACCGCTTCTCGACCTACGCGCTGGAGTACGTCATCGAGCCGCACGGCGACGGCTGCACCCTCGCCGCGCGATCCTTCGCCGAGTTCCCGGGGCGCGCGGGCCGGGTCTACCGCGCGCTGGTCATCGGCACGGGCATGCACGCCCTGCTGCTCTCGCGCCAGCTCGCCGGCCTCAAACGTCGCGCCGACGCCCTGCCGCTCGCGGAGCGCCCGACCTAGACTGACGCTCGAACCGCACGACGCGAGGAGGTGCGCATGGCGTTCGACATCGACCGGTACGCCGCCACGAGCGTGCGCCTCGACTGGGACGACCTCGACCTCGACCACTTCCGCGAGCATCCGTTGCCGCCCGCGACGCTGCGCACGCTCCGTTACATGGCCGACGTCGAGTACCACACGGTCTGCTACACCCGCGACCTGCTCACCACGCCGTCGCATCGCGAGGCCGAGGTCGGCGCGTTCATGACGATGTGGAACCGCGAGGAGTTCTGGCACGGCGAGGCGCTCGCTGCGGTGCTGGGCGTGCACGGCGTCACCGTCGACTACGACGCGCTCAAGGCGAACCGGCTGAAGCTCGGCTGGCGCGACCGCCTCGACCCGGTCAAGCAGTCGATCGCGGGCGCTCTCGTCGGCGAGGACTTCATCGCCGTGCACATGTCGTGGGGCGCGGCCAACGAGTGGAGCGCCATCACGGCCTACCAGCGGATGGCCGAACTCGAGCACGATCCGGTGCTCGCCGAACTCCTGGGCCGCATCGCGAAGCAGGAGGCCCGGCACGTTGCGTTCTATGCGTCGCAGGCCAGGGCGAGGCTCGCGAAGAGCCGGAAGGCGCAGCAGGTCACGCGCTTCGCGCTGCAACGGTTCTGGGCGCCGGTCGGGTCGAGCATCCAGCCGAAGGCCGAGGTGCAGCACGTGATGACCCAGCTCATGAGCGGCGACGCCGGCCGTCGCCAGGCACGCAAGGTCGACGACTCGATCAGCGCGATGCCGGGGCTCGAGGGGCTCACCATCGTGCAGGACGCGCTCGACCGGCTCGGCGTCGCCTGAGGGCCCGGAAGCGTCGGTCAGATCAGGCCGCGGAGGAACTCCTCGGGGGTGAGCCCGGCCTCGCGGGCGCGCTCGACGAGGCGCGAGTGCTCCTCGGTCGTGAGTTCCAGCGTCATCGACCGCCAGTCGGCGGCCGGGTCGTCGAAGTCGAACAGGGTCGCGTCCTCGTCGGCGCGATCGTCGGCGGCGGATGCCACGGGCGATGCGGATGCCACTGGCGAGGCGGATGCCGGAGGCGCGGATGCCTCCGCCGGCGCGGATGCCTCGGCCGGGGCGGATGCCTCGGCCGGTGCGCTCGCGGGGGCATCCGCCGGTTCGCAGGCCCCCGTCCACCCCGGGCCGCTCGGGATGTCGCGACCGCCCTGCTGGTACGCGGTCGCGGCGGCGCGCGCCCGCTCGTCGGCCGCCTCGTTCGCCGGATGCCCCGCGTGGCCGCGCACCCATTCGAACCGGTAGCGGCGCCCGGCGATCGCCTCGTCGAGCTCCTCGAGCAGGTCGCGGTTGAGCACCGGCTTGCCGTCGGCCTTGCGCCAGCCCTTGCGCTTCCAGCCGGGCATCCACTTCGTGACGCAGTTGATGACGTACTGGCTGTCGCACTGCACGAGCAGGTCGTCGTCGAGGTGCGCGGTCGCCCGGAACAGCTCGAGCACCGCCTTCAACTCCCCCTGGTTGTTGGTCGCGCGGGTCCACCCGCCAGCGGCCCAGCATCCCTCGTCGACGAACCAGGCCCAGCCCGCGGGCCCCGGGTTGCCGAGCGCGGATCCGTCGGCGGCGGCGATGATCATGCGGGGGACCTCCAGGGGCTCGGGTGCGCGGCGCCCATGCTACCGGGCACCCACCCACGGCGACTCGTGCGCAGGCGTCGCGCGGGCGACGGTGTCGGAGGCCCCGCGTAGACTCGTCGGGTGAGTCTGCAGGGTCTGAACACGGCGCTTTCGCGCGCCTCCACGGTCGATCGAGCCCTCGCCGAAGCGCAGCGCAACGCCGACTTCTCGGTGCCGACCGGGTTCGACCCGGCCCTGATCGCGGCCCTGCTGCAGCGCCGCGCCGACGCCGGGCTCGCGCCCGCCGTGCTCGTCGTGACGCCGACGAGCCGCGAGGGCGAGGCGCTGCGAGCCGCGATCGCGCCGTACCTGCCCGACGCCGAGCTCGTCGAGTTCCCCGCGTGGGAGACCCTGCCGCACGAGCGACTGAGCCCCTCCGCCGAGACGGTCGGGCGCCGGCTGCACGCGCTGCGCCGCATGCGCGAGTGGTCGCAGGGCGCGGGGGAGCGGCATCCGCTGGTCATCGTCGCGTCGGTTCGCGCAGCCCTTCAGCCGATCGCCGACAACCTCGCCGACCTCGAGCCGATCGTGCTCGCACCCGGCGGCCGCGGGCACGACCTCGCGCGCATCGCCGAGCAGCTCGTCGACCTCGCGTACGCGCGCGTCGACCTGGTCTCGCGCCGCGGCGAGTTCGCGGTGCGCGGCGGCATCCTCGACGTCTTCCCGCCGACGGCCGACCACCCCGTGCGGGTCGACTTCTTCGGCGACGAGGTCGAGGAGATCCGCGCGTTCTCGGTCGCCGACCAGCGGTCGCTGCCCGAGCGCATCGAGCACGTCCGCCTCTCGCCCAGCCGCGAACTGCTGCTGACCCCGGCGGTGCGCCAGCGCGCGAGAGAGATGCAGCACGAGTTCCCCACGCTCGCGGGCATGCTCGAGAAGCTCGGCGAGGGCATCCCGGTCGAGGGCATGGAGTCGCTGGCACCCGCCCTGCTCGACCGGCTGGTGCCCCTCGCCCACTACCTGCCGGAGCAGGCGGCCGTCGCCGTCGTCGAGCCCGAGCGCGTCGCCGGCCGTGCCGCGAGCCTCGCCGAGACGAACCGCGAGTTCCTGGGTGCGGCGTGGAGTGCCGCGACGATGGGCGCCGAGGCCCCGATCGACCTCGCCGCGGGCGACTTCCTGAGCATCCGCGACCTCCGCGAGGCCGCCCTGTTCAGCGCTCCCGGCGAGGCGGACCCGCAGCGCGTGTGGTGGACCTTCTCGGCGTTCGACGCCGGGGAGGCGGCTGAGGACGCCGCGACCGACAGCGGCATCGACGGCTCGTACGTCCGCGTCGGCGCTTCGACGGTGCCGAGCTTCCAGGGCAACGTCGACGGCGCCGTGCAGCACGTGGGCGATCGCCTGCGCGACGGCTGGAGCCTCGTGCTCGCCGCCGCCGGCATCGGGCTCGTCGAACGCGCACGCGACGTGCTCGCCGACCACGGACTCGCCGGTCGCATCGTCGAGGAGGTGCCGGCCGACCTCGAACCCGGCGTCGCGTACCTCGTCCAGGCCGACGCCTCGCGCGGCTACGAGGTCGCCGAGGCGAAGCTCGGGCTCATCGCCGAAGCCGAGTTCTACGGTCGCAGCGCCGGTTACGACGCCCGCCAGGGCAAGAAGCTCGCCGCTCGGCGCCGCAACGTCGTCGACCCGCTCCAGCTCAAGCCCGGCGACCACGTCGTGCACTCGACGCACGGCATCGGCCGGTTCGTCGAGATGGTGCAGCGCGAGGTCGCGACCGGCACCCGGCCCAAGGGTCCGAGCCGCACCGCCGGCATCGCGGCGCAGCCGACGGCGGTGCGCGAATACCTCGTCATCGAGTACGCGCCGTCCAAGCGCGGCCAGCCGGGCGACCGACTGTTCGTGCCGATGGACCAGCTCGACCTGCTCAGCCGGTACGTCGGCGGCGAGGCTCCGTCGCTCTCGAAGATGGGCGGCAGTGACTGGGCGCAGGCGAAGGGCCGCGCCCGCAAGGCCGTGCGCGATATCGCCGTCGAGCTCGTGAAGCTGTACTCGGCGCGGATGGCGTCGAAGGGGCACGCGTTCGGGCCGGACACGCCGTGGCAGCACGAGCTGGAGGAGGCGTTCCCCTACGCCGAGACGCACGACCAGCTGCAGACCATCGACGAGGTGAAGGCCGACATGGAACGGCCCATCCCGATGGACCGGTTGCTCGCGGGCGACGTCGGCTTCGGCAAGACCGAGGTCGCGGTGCGCGCGGCGTTCAAGGCCATCCAGGACGGCAAGCAGGTCGCGATGCTCGTGCCCACGACCCTGCTCGCCAAGCAGCACCTCGAGACGTTCAACGAGCGGTTCGCCGGGTTCCCGGTGCACGTGCGCCCCCTCAGCCGGTTCCAGACCGACCGGGAGGTGCGCGAGACGCTCGCCGGCCTCGTCGACGGCACCGTCGACATGGTGATCGGCACGCACCGCATCCTCACGGAGAAGGTCGTCTTCAAGGACCTGGGGCTCATGATCATCGACGAGGAGCAGCGGTTCGGCGTCGAGCACAAGGACGCGCTGAAGAAGCTGAAGACGAACGTCGACATCCTGGCGATGAGTGCCACGCCGATCCCGCGCACGCTCGAGATGGCGGTCACCGGCATCCGCGAGATGTCGACGCTCGCGACCCCGCCGGAGGACCGGCATCCGATCCTCACCTATGTCGGGCCTTACACCGAGCAGCAGGTCGGCGCCGCGATCCGGCGCGAGATGCTGCGCGAAGGCCAGGTGTTCTTCGTGCACAACCGCGTCTCGTCGATCAACCGGGTGGCGGCGCAACTCGCCGAGCTCGTGCCCGAGGCCAGGATCGCGGTGGCGCACGGCCAGCTCAACGAGCACGTGCTCGAGCAGATCGTGAACGACTTCTGGGAGCGCAAGTTCGACGTGCTCGTCTCGACGACCATCATCGAGACCGGCCTCGACATCTCGAACGCGAACACGATCATCATCGACCGCGCCGACAAGTACGGCCTCTCGCAGCTGCACCAGCTCCGCGGCCGGGTCGGTCGTGGGCGCGAGCGCGCCTACGCCTACTTCCTCTACGACCCGGCGAAGCCGCTGTCGGAGACGGCGCACGACCGCCTCTCGACGATCGCGGCGAACAACGAGCTCGGCGGCGGCATGCAGATCGCGCTGAAGGACCTCGAGATCCGCGGCGCCGGCAACCTGCTCGGCGCCGAGCAGGCCGGCCACATCGCCGGTGTCGGGTTCGACCTGTACCTGCGCATGATCGGCGAGGCCGTGTCGGCGTTCCGTGGCGACGTCGCCGAGGGGCAGACCGAGCTGCGCCTCGAGCTGCCGGTCGACGCGCACATCCCCGAGGAGTACATCGAGTCCGAGCGGCTCCGGCTCGAGGCCTACCAGAAGCTGTCCGCGGCGTCGGGTCCCGCGGCGAAGGACGGGCAGATCGACCTCGTCGTCGAGGAGCTCGTCGACCGGTACGGCGAACCTCCCGAGACGGTGCAGCACCTCGTGTCGGTGTCGCGGCTGCGCCGCCAGGCGCAGGTCGCCGGCCTCAGCGACCTCATCGCGACCGGCACCAAGCTGCGGATCGCACCGGCGAGGATCCCGGACTCGCGTCGCGTGCGGCTCGAACGCCTCTACCCGGGCGCCAAGGTCTTCGCGCAGAACGACGTGATCCTCGTGCCGTTCCCGACCCCGGGGGGCGAGGCGCCGGGCGACGCCGACCTCATCGAGTGGGTGTCGCGGCTGCTGACGGCGATCTTCCCGGTCGAGCAGCCCGCCGACGGAAGCGCGGGAGGCGCGACGGCTGAGGCATCCGTGCGCTGATCGGGCGAGGCCTCAGTCGCGCAGGTGACCCCACTCGGCGATGAACTCCTCGACGCTCAGCCGGTCGAGGTCGGCGCGCACCGCGAGCAGCAGCCGATCCGCCACGTCGAGCGAGCCCGCCTTCGTGCGGATGATCGGCAGGTCGGTGTCACGACGCCGGACGACCAGGTCGGCGACGGACGGGCCACCGAGCCCCATCGCCTCGCCCGCGGTGAGGACGACGTAGTGCACCGCCTTCCGCAACCCGCGGTAGCGCACGGGGGCGAGCTCGGCGGTCAGGTGTCGGCTGGCAGGGTCGTTCGTCGGCACCCGTCCATCGTGCCATGGCGACGTCAGCGCGAGAACGCGCCGCCGACGCCCTTGGATGCGCGCTTCTGCGTGCGATACCAGTTCGAGCGCAGCGTGACCGCGATCGCGGAGATCACGATCGCGATGCCCGACCCGAGGAGTACCGCGAGCGTGCCCTCGTCGGCGACGTCCCGCTGCGCGGCGAACGCGAGTTCGTTCATGAGGAGCGACACCGTGAAGCCCACGCCGCCGAGGGCTCCGACGACGAGGAGGTCGGTGAACCCGAGAGCCGGGGTGCCCGATTTCTTCCGCACGACGAGCGCCGAGAGCACGCCGACGAGCGTGATGCCGATGATCTTGCCGACCGGCAGGCCGACGAGGATGCCCCAGAACGCCGGGTCGAGTTCGCTCGGACGCACCTGCGGGATCGCGACCATCGCGGCCGACAGGGCGAACAGCGGCAGGATGACGCCGTTCGACCACGGTTCGAGCGCGTGCGCCGCGCGCCCGCCGGGGCGGCGCGACATCACGAACCCGAGGGCGACGCCCGCGATCGTGGCGTGCACGCCCGACTGGTAGACGAAGTACCAGGCGAGCACCGCGAGCACGCACAGCACGAGGACGATCGGCCACTGCGGCCTGCGCGCGAGGATCCACGGCGAGCGGGGCTTCATGATGCGGCTGACCGCGCCGAACAGGGCGATCGCGATCGCCGCGAACCCGAGCGAGGCGAGGTCGGCGTCGGCGGTGAAGAAGAACGCGATGAACAGGATCGCGATGAGGTCGTCGATCACGGCGAGCGCGAGCAGGAACACGCGCACGCGCATGGGCAGCCAGCGGCCGAACACCGCCAGGATGCCGAGGGCGAACGCGATGTCGGTCGCGGTGGGGATCGGCCAGCCGTTGGCCGTCTCCGTGCCGAACGTGAAGGCGAGGAAGATGAGCGCGGGCACGACCACGCCGCCGATCGCGGCGATCGCCGGCAGCAGCGCCTTCGACAACGAGTTGAGTTCGCCGATCACGAGCTCGCGCTTGAGTTCGACGGCGACGATGAAGAAGAAGACCGCGAGCAGGCCGTCGCTGATCCAGTGGCCGACCGAGAGGTCGAGCCCGATCGCGTGCAGGTCGATGTGCGCGTTCTTGAGGTCGATCAGCTCGGGGCCGAATGACAGGTTCGCGAGGAGGAGGCCGAGCCCTGCCGCGATGAGCAGCAGGATGGCGGAGAGTCGTTCGGAACGGAGCAGGTGCATGCAGATCCCCTGTCAGGCGTCGGCGCTCGGCACTCGGCTCGGCGCGTCGGAAGTCGTGTTCGACGACGGGCGTCGGCCGACCAGACTTCCCGGCACTCCTCATGGAATCCTAACGGGCGGCCGGGCCCGGTCGCGCGGCGACCTATCATCGTCTGGTGTCCGTCCCCCTCTGGCTCGCCCTGCTCGCGGCGAGCGTGGTGATCAGCTTCACGCCCGGTGCGGGTGCGATCAACACCATGCGCAACGCGCTCGGCGTCGGCCTGTTGCGCTCGATCTGGGGGATCCTCGGCCAGCAGGCGGCCCTCGTCGTGCACATCGTGATCGTGGCGCTCGGCCTCGGGGTGCTGGTCGCGAATTCGCCGCTGCTGTTCGACGTCATCCGGTACGGCGGTGCGGCGTACCTCGTCTACCTCGGCATCCGGCAGTTCCTCGCGCGCCCGGTGGCGGCGCCGGGCGATGATCCGGCGGCGCCCGGTGGCCCGGCCACGTCGCCGGCGGCCACGGCTCTCGCGACGGAGTCGGCGTGGTCTTTGTTCCGGCGGGGCCTGCTGGTCAACCTGCTGAACCCGAAGGCCATCGTCTTCTTCCTCGCGTTCCTGCCGCAGTTCATCCGGACGGATGCCCCGCTGCTGCCGCAGTACCTCATGGTCGCGGCCACCGTGATCGCGGTCGACGTCGCCGTCATGTGGGGGTTCTTCGCGATCGCCGCGCGGTCGTTCCGACGGGTCACCCGGTCGGTGCGCGGCCAGACGGTGCTCAACCGGGTCTTCGGATCGTTGTTCCTGGTCGTCGGCGTCGCGCTCGCGGCGATCCACTGAGCCGGCTGCCCGCGCCTAGGCTGTCGGCATGAGCGAGCACGCCGAGTCGGGAACGCACGAGGGCCTCGAGGAGCTGGTCGCGATGGTCGCCCGGCTGCGCGCGCCCGGCGGATGCCCCTGGGATGCCGAGCAGACCCATGAGAGCCTCGTGCGCTACCTGGTCGAGGAGTGCTGGGAGCTGGTCGAGGCGATCGAGTCGGGTGACCGCGCCGAGATGATCGAGGAGCTCGGCGACGTGCTGTACCAGGTGCTGTTCCACGCCGACCTCGCCGCCCACACGCCGGGGGAGCACTTCGACATCGACGACGTGGCACGTCACATGACGGCGAAGATGGTGTCGCGGCATCCGCACGTCTTCGGCGACCGCGAGGCCGAGACCGCGGCCGACGTCGTCGCGTTCTGGGAGGACCTCAAGGCGAGCGAGAAGCCGCACCGCACGAGCGTGCTCGACGGCGTGCCGGCCGGCATGCCCGCGTTGGCGCTGGCCGACAAGGTCATCGGCAAGGCCGAGAAGGCGGATGTCGCCCCGGATGCCTCGCCGACGGCGGAGGCCCTCGTCGCTCGACTCGCCGACGAGGAGGAGTTGGGGGCCGAGCTGTTCGCGATCGTCGCGGCCGCGCGTGCGCGCGGCCTCGACCCCGAGCGTGCGCTTCGCGGCGCGATCCGCGGATTCGGCGACCGGGTGCGGGGCGTCGAGGCCGCAGCCGGCTGAGCCGAGCTCACGCCGCCGGCGCAGCCGCAGGCACAGGCGCCGCCGCAGCAGGCGACGGCCACGTGAAGAACGGGGACGGCGAGCGGCTCCGCAACCACCACGCGAATTGCACGGCGATCACGGGCACCAGCACCGGCAGGCCGGCCGCCGCGATCACGGCGAGCGTCGCCGGATCCGAGGCCAGGCCCGTGAGCACCGGGCTGCCGACGGCGACGAGCGCGACGGCGAACCCGGCGGCCGCGATCGTCGCGGCGGTCCGGGTGCGGGAGGCATCGGCGCTTCCGAGCAGCCGCATCAGCACCGGCGCCGTGATCGCGCCGAGCCAGACGAGCGGCGAGGCGATCGCGGCACCGGCCTCGACGTGATGTCCGGCGGGAGCGACGGCGACGGCCGCGCCGAGCAGGGCACCGGATGCCGAGGCCATCACGGCGCTCGAGGCAGCGAGCAGCCTCGACCACGTGCGCGCCCAGCGGGCCGACGCGCGGCGCGGCCCGAACCAGAGCGCCCCGTCGCGCACGAGCCAGGCGACGAGGTACGCCGCGGCGAACGGGTACGCACCGACGAGCAGCCCGGCCTCGTATGCCGTGAACGCGCCGGCGAGGAGGCCGATGACCGCGACGGTCCACGCCTCCGACAGGAGGAACCCGACGCCGATGCCGGTGCCGGGATGCGCGGGAGCCGCGGCCGTCGTGCGCGCGGTGGTGCTCGCGGTCGTGCGTGCCGGCCAGGCCCGCATGCCTGCCCCGATGACGCCGCCCTCGACCACGAGGTAGCCGGCGAGGAGCACGGCGAGCGTCGCCTGCACCGCGATGAGCGCGGCATCCATCAGTACCTCACCTCCTGCGCCACGACGGGCGCTCCGACGTCGGCGGCGGGCCCGGCCCCGAGGGCGGATGCCTCGGGCCCCCGCGCGATCGTGCGGGCGATGAGCGACCAGTCGACGACCAGCAGGGTCGCCGTGACCGCGACGGTCGCGACGCCGAAGGCGGCCAGCATGCCGACCGGGAGCGTCGTCGCGGCGTCCTCGACGGTGACCACTCCGGCCACCGCCCACGGCTGGCGCGCGGTCTCCCGCACGATCCAGCCGCACACGGCGACGAGCACGGGCACGGGCATCATCCACACCATCAGGTGCAGCAGCGGGCGCACCCTCGCGACCGCCGTGCGGATCAGCAGCGGCAGCATCGCGAACCAGGTCGCGAGCGTGGTCAGCACGCCGAACAGGGCCATGACGCCGAGGAGCACGTCGGCCCACCCCGGCGAGGCCGCGAACTCGACCGATGCGTCCGAGGTGCGTGCGAAGGGGAACTGCATGCCGCCCGCGACGACGAGCAGCGGTGCCGCCACCGCCACGATCGGGATGCCGATGCGCACGAGCGTGCGGCCCGAGGCATCCGCCCGGTCGCGCAGCAGCATCCTCGCCCCGATGCCGGCGACGACGAAACCGCCCACCCAGCCGGCGGCGCCGACGATATGCGCGAGGGCGAGCCAGGTGCTGCGGTTGGCGAGCACCGCGCCGAAGTCGGTGAGCACCGCCACGCCGTCGCGCAGTTCGAAGCCGACGGGGTTGTGCATGAACCCGTTGGCCACCAGGACCCAGAACGCCGAGAGGTACGCGGTCGCGACGACCAGCCAGATGAGTGCGACGTGCAGCCAGCGCGGGAGGACGCGCCAGCCGAAGATCCACAGGCCGAGGAACGTGGCCTCGGCGAAGAAGGCGACGATCGTCTCGATCGCGAGCGGCGCCCCGAACACGTTGCCGGTCACCTCGCCGAGCCCCGACCAGTTCATGCCGATCTGGAACTCCATCACGAGGCCCGAGACGATGCCCGTCGCGTAGTTGATGAGGTACACCTGGCCGAGGTGTCGCGTGAGCTGCTCGGTGCGCGGGTTCCCGGTCGCCACGGCGACCGTGTGCAGCGTCGCGACGATGGGCACGAGGCCGAGCGTCACGATGACGAACACCCAGTGCAGCGCGGCACTGAGCGCGAACGCGAGGCGCGCGAGGTCGATCTCGGACACGGCAGGCGGCTCCGTTCGATTCGGTGGACCCGGCGAGCGTACGGATCGCGACGCCGTCTCCGCAGTGGGGCTCGCCCCCGGATGCGAGGGTGGGAAGCCCTGCGGAATCGGGTGCACGCCGCGGACTGGAAGAATGGAGCGCATGGCCGCTTCCGTCACGCCCCCGCGCGGCATGCGCGACTTCCTGCCCGCCGAGAAGGCCCGTCGCGAGCACGCGCTCGGCGTCATCCGCCGCGTGTACGCGTCGCACGGCTTCGACGAGATCGAGACGCCGGTGATGGAGGACGCCTCGCGCCTGCACGCCGGGCTCGGCGGCGACAACGAGAAGCTCGCGTTCGCGGTCATGAAGCGAGGGCTCACGGGCGACGACCTCGCGGCGGCGGCGGCCTCCGGCGACGCGCTCTCGCTCGCGGACCTCGGCCTGCGATACGACCTCACCGTGCCGCTGGCGCGGTTCTACGCCACGCACCAGGCCGAGCTCCCTCCGGTCTTCCGGGCGATCCAGATCGCGCCGGTCTGGCGCGCCGAGCGCCCGCAGAAGGGCCGATACCGGCAATTCGTGCAGTGCGACATCGACATCATCGGCGAGGCGGGGCCGCTCGCCGAACTCGAGCTGCTCACCGCGACCGTCGCCGCCCTCGACGAGCTCGGGCTCACCGGCTGCACGATCCGCCTCAACGACCGGCGCATCCTCGCGGGGGTGCTCGCGTCATGGGGCGTCGCCGACGACCTGCGGGAGCGCGCGCTCATCACCATCGACAAGCTCGACAAGATCGGCCCGGAGGGCGTGGCCCGCGAACTGCGGGAGCTCGGCATCGTCGGCGGGTCGGCGGATGTCGCGGCCGAGCTCGTGGCGCTCGCGAACGCCGACTGGCACTTGCACGACGGGGTCGTGCCGCCGCCGTCGTGGCTCGACCTCGACGCGTACCGCGACCTGCTCGCGCTCCGTACCGCCCTGCCCGGGGCGGCGATCGAGTTCGACCCGACCCTGGTGCGCGGCATGGGCTACTACACCGGCACGATCTTCGAGATCGCCCACCCCGACTTCGGCTACTCGCTCGGCGGCGGCGGCCGGTACGACGGGATGATCGGCCGGTTCCTCGGCCGCGAGGTTCCCGCGTGCGGGTTCTCGATCGGGTTCGAGCGGATCGTCGACCTCATCGGCGCCTCGGCCGCCGATCGGCCCCGCGCCGTCGTGCTCGTCTACGACGCCGACGTCCCGCAGGGCGCGCTGCTCGCGCTCAAGGCCGAGCTCGTGGCATCCGGCGCCAGGGTGCGGCTGGAACGCCGCGTGAAGAACTTCCGGGCGCTGCTCGACCGCGTCACCGCCGACGGCTTCGACGCGTTCGCGCCGGTCACCGCCGACGCGACGGATGCCTCGAGCCTGGCATTCCGCGAACTCGGAGCCTGATCCGGCGGCGAACACGGCTCCCCCTACCGCACGGCTGCGATCCGACGGCGGTCAACCAGCCAAGGCGCTCCGGAGCGCGTCCACGATGTCCCCGCGACCAGCCCGAGCGGCCGCCTCGAGGTTCTCGATGGTGAAGGCGCGATCGCTCGCGTTCCGGATATCGAGCGTGCGGAGCCGACTGAGCGGCAATGGCGCGCGGAACGTCGTCGCTTCGTCAAGACGACCGAGGATCTCGAGCGAAGTCATCGTCCGTACGCACTTCTCGCACTCAGAGCAGTTGATCGTCGTTGTCGTCTGCCAGCAGACGCGCAGGTATCGGAGCGCCGTCGCATCGAGCAGGCGGATCTTCTCGAACCGCGACAGTTCGGCTCCGTCGTGGACGACGGCGAGCTGGTCCGAAGTCCACAAGTGATCGAGCATCGGATGCGATCCCCATGGCTCAGGAGATGAGTACGAGTGGGTGGAAGGGATCAGGATGTCGCCGACGGTTCGTCCGGCGAGCGCGCCGATCGAGGCCAGCACCGCCCCATGCGTCTGTCCACCCCACTCACCGAACTCATCGAGCATTCGGCGGACGTCCATGTCGATCTCGAGCAGCTCGCGTCCCGTGTCGTGGGCCGCGCGCGCGAGATGGCTCGAGATGCGTTCACGAACCGCCTCGACGTCGTGAACGAGGTCATGTCCGTAGACGAGGACCTCGACATCGGGATTCGCTCGAAGCGTGGAGAATGAGTCGACCCCGCCGGTGAAGAACTGCGCGACCCGGCGGCGCCTGCTCACGCGAACGGTGCCAGCCGGGTGCTCGACCGCGATGGAACGAAACTCGGGATACCACTCATGCAGGAGCCCTTGCAGGCTCTTCATCGACCTCGACAGGCGCGGCGAAACGGGGTCGCCCAACCGGAGTCGTCGCTGCAATCGCATCGCAGGGAACAGTGCGAGGGGCAGCCAGACGTCGCCCCAGTTCCTCGGCGGCCGCAACTTGTTGTGTGCACGGTATTGCAGGTCGAAGGCTCGGCCATCGATGGAGAGCGTCGTCTTCGCCGTATGGCCGTCGAATGTGGTCGGAGTGGTGGTGATCACGTCGGGACTCCTCGGTGAATGGGCTCGTCTCGGGCGGAGCCTGGGCGGATGCCATGAACGGCCATGCTCACCACCACCCGGTCGCCTCGCCGAGCCGGATGTCCAGCATCGGCGAGATCGAGGCGGCGTAGCGCGCAGTGAGATGGTTGGGGTCGCGATACACGGGCGTGCCGCCGATGATCGCCGGGCAGAAGTCGTCGGGGCAGATGAAGTCGTTGAGATCGACGTGGGTGACGTCGGGAAGCGAAACGGATGCGGCGGGATTCGTCGGAAGCAGCTCGATCTCGCGCGGCACGCCGCACGTGATCGAGTCTCCGCCATCGGCCAGGCAATCGATCGGGTCATGATCGAGCCACGGAGTGTCCCGGATCGCGATCGTGTGCACACCCGCGTCGGCGAGACGACGCCAGGACTCCTGATAGCCGTCGGGAACCCACTCGATCGCCCCGGACCCGGAACGGTTCGGCCGGGTGGCGGTGGTGAACACCATGTGCTCCCGTTCCGCGAGACGGTCGGCGACCGCATGGTTCCACGCGTCACAATCGTCGCTGAGGTACAGATCCATGCCAGGCTCGCCGAAATAGCACTCGTCGCGGAGGTAGGTGCGGAGCAGGAATCCGCGCGCTGCGGCGATCTCCGCCAGCGCAGAGAACCACTGTCCCGAGTGCGATCCTCCGACCAGCGCGAGAACTCGGTCCGAGTCGGGGTCACCGTACTCGCATTCCACGATGTCGCGATCACGCGCAATACAATCGTCTGCGTACACCGCGGGGACATCGTGAGCCGCCGCGAGCAGGATATCCGTCGGCAGGGTCGAGGGTGCTTCGAGCCCACCCCCGGCAACAGCCGTTGCTCCAGGTTCGTTCGAGCCGTCCGCGGCCTGGCTCAACGAACCGGAGTCGGTCGCAAGCCGCGCGGAATGGAGCAGCCAGCCGACCGATCCGGTGATCGCGAGTGCCACGACGACACCCATGGCGAGCGACCGGCGGAGTGATGGAGGCGACTGCTGGGAGGGGCGCTCGATGAAGCGCTGCGAGAGAACCGCGAGCACCATCGAAGCCGCGACGATTGCCGCCCCTTGGACGACGCCGATCGCGGAGTCCGCGGTAATGAGCACCACGAGCACCAGCACGACCCAGTGCCACGCGTAGAGGCTGAACGCATACCGGCCGACCGTTCGAGCCGGTCCGCTCGCCAGCAGGCGATCCACACCCGTTCGCGTGGGTGTCTCACCGGCGAGGATTACGAGCGCGGCACCCCCTACCGGGAGTAGGGCCGCGGGGCCGGGGAAGGTCGCGGCTCCGTTCACGAGCACGATCGTTGCGACGAGTGCTGCCGCGCCGCCCCATCCAGACACGGTGCGCACGACGTGGGGGAGTCGCACCACGGTCACCGCACGGGCGATCACGATACCGAGCAGGAACTCCCAAGCGCGCGCGAACGTGTCATAGTACGCCCAAGCCTGGTTGAGTTGCCCGATGACGACGGCGTATGCGAACGAGGCTGCGAGAAGTATCACGACTGCGATCGACAGCACTCGGGTTCGCGCAGCGCGTGACCGCGGGCGAGTGGCTGCACCGACGAGCATCATCAGAGCGGCGAAGCCGGTGTAGAGCTGCGCCTGCACGGAGAGCGACCACAAGTGCTGGAACGGGCTGACCGTAACGTCCGCCCCGCCGTAGCTCGTGCCCTCGATCGCAAGCCACCAGTTCTGCGTGAACGTCAGCGATGAGATCGACTGGGCGGCGAGATCGCTCCACCGAGTCGGCGGATAGACCATGGCGCCGACGATCAGGATCGTCGCGACCACGGGGATGATGACAGGCAGGAGGCGCCCGGCGATCCGTCGCGCGAATCCGCCGATACGGAAGCGGCCGTCAGCGACGTTGGCGAGTGTGGACGCTCCGACCAGGAAGCCGGAGAGGAGCAGGAATGCATCCACTCCGCCCGATACTCGCGCGAACCAGACATGCCCGACCACCACGAGGAGAATCGCCAGGCCGCGCAGACCGTCCAGGTCGGGACGATATCGCGGTCGCTGTGGCACCGAGGGGGAGGGGACCTGGGGGATCCGAGATCCGTGCTCTGCTGGCGCCCTCGTCACTCGATCGCCGGCCTGGAACCCCCGTCCCGCCCATTCTCGGCGGCGCGGCGTTGTTGCACGCGGTTGAGCACTGAGCCATACGCTCGGCGAGGGGCGGCCGACCATCGGAACGTCTTCGTCGCACGTAGCGCTCGAAGCTCGTCTTCTCGACTTCTCAACGCGAAGTCGAAGGCTGGTTCTGCGAGCTTCGCCATGAGTGCGTGAGCCGCGTGCAGGGCTGATTCGATTTCTCCGACACGCCGGAGCGCGGCCTCACGTTCGGCCGCCGCTTGACCGATCTCGGACTCGAATTGCACTGCGCGCAGGTTCGCTGCGGCCAGATCGGCATCGCGGTCGCGCGCGCCGATGATCTCGGCGGCGAACCGACGACTGAGTGAAGCCTGCAACGCCCTCAGACCACCGACCCGCTCCGCCAGATCCGGCAGCAGCGGTGTCCGGCGCGCGGGTTCCGACCAACTCGCGGGGGAAGACGGCGACCGCATGATCGTCGCGTGCAGCTCCCGCCACCACTCGAGGTTCTCTTGGATCCGCGCGGTCGCTGCGTCGCCGCCTCGGCTGTGGTCGTCGCGGCCGTCCCACAGCAGGTCGAAGCCGGTGACGACGTCGCCGAGGATGAGAGAGGCAACAGGGAACACATAAGCGGCGTTGCCGAAGGCATCCAGCGCGCCCTCGAGCTTCACATCCGTGTATTCGTCGACGGAGATCGCGAGTGCAGGAACCCCGCCTCCGGCCGCGAAGACCGCGGGATGGTACCGACTCGAGATCGAGACCGTGGCACCCCGTGCCAGTTCGGCCGAGACCCGGTTCGAGAGTACGGGCAGCATCCGTGCGGGCCTGGTCATGCGTTCGACGATCTCGGCGTGCAACGCACCGTCGCCCTCCACGCCGACGCTTGCGTCGACCGGTCCGACGTGTGGCAGCAAGACGATCTCGGCGCCCGTGCGTTCGGCCGCGTGGTCGAGCAAGGCGGCAACGGAGCGGATGAACTGCTCACGGTCGGCGATGCCGGTGTGGGGTGCGAAGGTGGCGAGGCAGTATGCGGAGGTCGGACGCCATTGCGCGAGCTCGTCGGCGGAAGGTGACCCGAGCGCCGCCGCATCGTCGATCGTCAGACGGACCTTGTCCGCCGGCACTCCGAGTCGGCGTGTGATCTCCAGCGAATGCCGCTCCCGCACCCCCACGAGTTCCGCACCGTTCAGCAGGTGCGCGAGTTGCTCGCCGTGGAGGCTCGTCAGGGTCGGACCGATCGTCTGACCTGAGACGAACAGCGGCTTTCCGAACAGCTCGGCGAGCCGGCCGAGCATCACGCGCTCGGCGACCTTGTCGGGCCAGACGGATGACAGATTCCCTCCGCCGGCGATCACGACGGCATCGCATGACGCCGTGGCGCGGATCGCGTGCCAGGCCGGGTCGGCGTGGGGGAGAGCCGTCGAATACCCGCGTGCCGCATCAAGGATCGCCGTGATGCGATCCTGCCGTTCGGCCTCGGTGTCGGTGGCCGCGAAACCGGGCGCGGGAATGGCCGCGACTCCGTATGCGGCTGCGGTCTCCGCCGGGTTGGCGGAGATGACGGTGAACCGATAATCCGCGTGTGCTGAGAGCTGCTCGATGAGCGATTCGGTCATAGCCTCATCGCCGACGTGGCGACTCCCGTCGACGACGCCGACATCTCCGATGACGAGTAGGTGCATGCTCAGGTCCATCCATGTTCTCGAAGGCCGGGCAGCAGGAGCGCCGCGACCTGCCGTCCGACTCTCTCGTGCGAGAAGTAGTGCTGCACGTGCGCTGCAGCTCTGCCCGCGAGTGCCGCCGCGCCGACCCGATCCTCGAACAGGCGCCGCATCGAGGCGCTTGCGGCCTCGGAATCGGCCTGCGCCCACACTGCGCGCGGGTCATACGGTTCAGCGTTCGGGCCGACGGGGACGAGTTCGAAGTCGATCAACTCCGCGGTGCTCGAGTCCATGAAGTCCATGTTCCCCGAGTATGCCGTCGCGATGACCGGCGTACCCCGGGCCATGGCGTCAGCCATATTGAGCCCGTATCCTTCCGCGCGATGGAGGGAGACGTATGCGTCGGACAGCTCGATCATGGCCTTCATAGCGGCGCCGGTGACATACCCGTCGACGAAATGGATGTCGGGCCGGCCGCGCGCTGCCGAACGGACATGCTCGGCGTGGAGCGGACGCTGGTGACCGTTGATCGACTTCACGACCAACGCTGCTCCGTCATCGGGGCTGAATGCGTCGATGTACGCCCGGATCGCGCCGAGAGGGTTCTTGCGTTCGTACACGGAGAGGTAGTCGAAATTGGTCAGGAAGACGTGCTTGTCCTCCGGAAGGCCTACAGACCTTCGGGTGAACCGCGTCGGTTCCGTAGGAAGGTCCATGGGAAGCGGGATGAGCCGGACCGGCTTCTCGGTCTTTGACTGCACTGCCTTCTGCGTGAATCGGCTGGCAACCCAGATCTCGTCGAAGGGTGCGAACGCACCCCTGAAGTGGTCGGGGAACTCCTCGAGTTCCCAGAACCACAATCCGGTTCTCCAGCCGCGAAGGTCCGCGAATCCCATCACGGCATCGAGCTGCTGCACTTGGTCGGCGTTCACGCAGACAACGGCGTTCTCGAACGCGAGTTCCCTGCGCACCTGCCGCGAAGGACGGTGTTGCTGACGTGAGAGGTTCCGAAGCGGAACCCCGACGAGTTCGGATGGCACGCCCGACTGTTCAAGGGCGGTGAGCATACGTCGACCGGCCTCGCCGACGCCGAGCTCCGATGCGGCGTATGCAACGACGCTCCACCCGAACGACGAACGAGCCGGCGGCTCGGCAGACTCGCCCTCTGCAACGAGTGAGGTGACGGCT
The DNA here is from genome assembly GCF_004006235.1 of Agromyces sp. LHK192. Lineage (NCBI taxonomy): Bacteria > Bacillati > Actinomycetota > Actinomycetes > Micrococcales > Microbacteriaceae > Agromyces > Agromyces sp. LHK192. Next base: position 2,777,141 of record NZ_CP034753.1, on the reverse strand, counting down.
GTGGCGACATCGCCCGCGAGCTGCGCGAGCACGGTTCGGGCACCGGGATCGACTCGCACCCACGAGAGGTACCGGGCCCCGTCGATACCCAGAACGTCGGGGAACGCCGCGCGGAGATCGGCCCGATGCTGCCAGAGGCCGTACTCCGCGACGGAGAACGTGGCGGTTGCGCCGACGAGAACCGGCCGGAGCATCCAATCGACGAAGGCGTCGGATTCGAGGATCGGATCCGGTGGATCGTCCTGAGCGGGGATTCGCCCGAGCTTGATGTCCCGGTAGATGCGCCGCATCTCCGAACTGAGGCGGCTCCCGTTCGGCAGGGCGGTGAGACGATACGGCAGCCCCCGGAGCTCGCCGTGGCCCGCGGACATGAGACTGGAACCATACTCCGCGCAGAGAGCAGCCAGTGCCGGCCGATCGCTGAGCATGATTCGAGGTCGGTCGCCCATGTGCTTGGAGAGCAACCATGGCTTGGCCGGATCGAACCCACTGAAATGGAAGAAGCGAAGCACGTCGGCACCCGCGTGGTACGCACCGTCGCGCAGTGCGATCGGCCGTTCATGGAGGTTCCAGTACGCCGCGTTCAATCCGCGATCGCGCGAGATCCGGTGTTCGAAGAGTGAGGGAACCCAGTCGATCCATCGCTGGTCGGTGAAGAGGCCGTTCGCGACGTCGACGATGGCTTCGGTCTTCAATCGCTCATGCCACCAACTCAGGAAACGGTAGCCCCCACCCCCAACCGCAATGAACCCGAGATTATAGATTCCGGCCTGCATGATCACCTGCTCGTTGAGCTGCAGGTCATCGCGCGGAATCGGATCGAGTGCGTGAGGGGTCAGGAGAATCTCGTGGCTCGCCGCATCCGTGAAGACATCATGCAGCGGTGCGAACACCTGGATGTCAGGATCGAAGTAGGCGACCGCCGTGCCGCCCTGGCGGATCAGCCACATGAGCATCGCCGGCTTGAGCGCGGTCGCAAACTCCATGACGTCGTACATCACCATCATGGAATGGAGCGTCTCAGGCTCCAAGCCGAGATCCGCGGGAAGGACCACTGTCCCGACTCCGGCCCGAACCCGCTCCTCCTCGTTCCCGTCGATGACGAGGGTGTAGAACGGCACGTCCGGATTGTGCGCGGTGAACGAGGCCACCAGGACCTCCGCCTGCGCGAGGTAATTGCGCGCGACAATGGTGCAGGCGCGTGCGGACATCGTTGCCCCGTTCGGAAGTGCGGACGCGAGCCGCGATCAGTCAAGTGGCGATCACGATATCCGACAGGAGATTGATATCCGAATCGGCCGGATCGTGCCACTGCCGACGGCGAACCGCGCGATTCCGGCTATGCCCCCCAGCTGGGGGGCGAGCCGAGTGTGCGCCGGTACGCCACGGCACCCATGCCGCGAATCACCCGGTCAGCACGCCTGACGGAGGTCCGGTTCCGTGCACGAGCGCAGCCGTCGGGTCATACATCGCAAGCCCGATCTCTCCAGCTCTGCTCAGCTCGGCTCCGCCCAGGTCAGCGGCGCATTCCGCCGTCGCCGGGACCGGCCGGGTCGATGCCGGGGTCCTCGACCTCGATGAACTCGACGTCGGTCTCCTCGACGTCCACGTCGTCGTCCTTCGGGACCTCGGCGGACACCGGCAGCTCGGAGTCGGTGTACTCGCCCTCGACCAGTGGGGGCTCCGGCACGGGCTCGCCCGGGATCTCCGCGTCGGTGTACTCGCCCTCGGGCGGCAGGCGGTCGGTCATGGCGTCCTCCGATCATCCGGGCGGCGCGATCACGCCGCTTCGCGGCCGATGCTAGGCCGACGTGCCGTCGGCCGCGAGGGGCTTGACGCGCGTGCGCGGCGTTCCGCCCGGCGCCCTAGACTTGCCTGCGGATTACGACGGGGTCTTCCGAAAGCCGTTCCAGCACAGAGGAGAGAACTGTGGCATTCATCGAAGCTGTAGGCGCACGCGAGATCCTGGATTCTCGCGGCAACCCGACCGTCGAGGTCGAGGTCCTGCTCGACGACGGGTCGCTCGCGCGGGCCGCGGTGCCCTCGGGCGCATCGACCGGAGCCTTCGAGGCGTACGAGCTGCGCGACGGCGACAAGAGCCGCTACCTCGGCAAGGGCGTGCTCAAGGCCGTCGACGCCGTGATCGACGAACTCGGGCCCGCCATCGAAGACCTCGACGCCTCCGACCAGCGCCTGGTCGACGCCGCGCTCATCGAGGCCGACGGCACCGAGAACAAGAGCCGCCTCGGCGCGAACGCCATCCTCGGCGTGTCGCTGGCCGTCGCGAAGGCCGCCGCGGACTCGGCCGACCTGCCGCTGTTCCGCTACCTCGGCGGACCGAACGCCCACGTGCTGCCGGTCCCGCTGTTCAACGTCATCAACGGCGGCGAGCACGCCGACAACGGCATCGACATGCAGGAGTTCTTCCTCGCGCCGATCGGCGCCGACACCTACTCGGAGTCGCTCCGCTGGGGCACCGAGGTCTACCACACCCTCAAGGGCGAGCTGAAGGCCGCGGGCTTCGCGACCGGACTCGGCGACGAGGGCGGCTTCGCCCCCGATCTGCCCAGCAACCGCGAGGGCCTCGAGTTCCTCGTGAAGGCGATCGAGAAGGCCGGCTTCACTCCCGGCACCGACATCGCGCTCGGCCTCGACGTCGCCGCGACCGAGTTCTTCAACGACGGCGTGTACCGCCTCGACCAGAAGGACTGGTCGGCCGACCAGCTCATCGAGTACTACGAGGGCCTCGTCCGCGACTTCCCGATCGTCACCATCGAGGACGCGCTCGCCGAGGACGACTGGGACAACTGGAAGACCCTCACCGACGCACTCGGCTCCAAGGTGCAGCTCGTCGGCGACGACCTGTTCGTCACGAACCCGCAGCGCCTGGCCGACGGCATCAAGCGCGGCGTCGCGAACTCGCTGCTCGTGAAGGTCAACCAGATCGGCACGCTCACCGAAACGCTCGACGCGGTGAGCCTCGCGCAGCGCTCGGGCTACACGGCCATGCTGTCGCACCGCTCCGGCGAGACCGAGGACACCACGATCGCCGACCTCGTGGTCGCGACGAACGCGGGTCAGATCAAGGCTGGCGCGCCCGCCCGGAGCGAGCGGGTGGCCAAGTACAATCAGCTTCTGAGGATCGAAGAGGAGCTCGGAGACGCCGCGGTGTTCGCGGGTCGTTCCGCGTTCCCGCGCTTCACGGCATAACGCCGGGGAGCCCGGCGAACGGGGGCGGCCGCACGGCCGCCCCCGTTCGTCGTACCGGGCCCACAGGATGTCCCTGGTCGCACCCGATCGGGACCGAGCGGAGGAGGGCGATGAGCGCCGCACCACGTCGCCCCGCCGATCCGGCTCGGGGCAGGGGCACGACGGGCCCGAAGGGCGCCGGAACCGCGAAGGATTCGACGAAGTCCGCCAGGGGAACGAGCCCGGCGAAGGGCGCGAAGCCCGCCAAGGGGTCGAAGCCGTCGAATGGAGCCGAGCCGGCGAAGGGCACGAAGGCCGCGACGGGCACCAAACCGTCGAAGGACGCGACGCAGTCGTCCGGTCGCCCGCCGCGTCAGCCGTCGAAGCCCCGGCAGGCCTCCGGCGCCGCCCGCGCGGGATGGCTGAGCGGCATCCGCTTCTCGGGATTCTCCGTCGTGATGATGGGCGTCATCGTCCTCGCGGTCGTCGTGCTGGCGCCGACGATCGCGGCGTTCGCCGAACAGCGACAGCGCATCGCCGACCTGCGCGCCGAGGTCTCCGCCCAGGAGGCCGGCGTGCTCGAACTGCGCGAGCAGCGGGAGCGGTGGGACGACGAGACCTACGTGATCACGCAGGCGCGCGAGCGGCTGTACTACGTGCTGCCCGGAGAGATCAGCTACCTGGTGATCGACGACCGCTCCGAGGCGGCGAAGGCGGCGTCCGCGACCGACGTGTCGGCGGAGGTCACCGAGACGAAGGGCGACTGGATGCGCACCCTGCTGGCGTCCGTGATGACCGCGGGCCTCACGCCCGCCGCCGAGGGGGCCGGACGATGACCCGGCCGCCGTTCGAACCCGTCACCGAGCGCGACATCCGCATCGTCTCCGCCCAGCTCGGCCGCCCCGCACGCGACGTCGTCGGCATCGCCGCGCGCTGCGTCTGCGGTGCGCCGACCGTCGTGTCGACGAAGCCCCGCCTGAGCGACGGCACGCCCTTCCCGACGTTCTACTACCTGAGCCACCCCGCCGCGACCGCGGCGATGAGCTTCCTCGAGGCCGCACAGGTCATGGTCGAGTGCAACGAGCTCCTCGCCGCGGACGACGACGTCGCCGCGGCGTACCGGACCGCGCACGAGGGCTACCTCGCCGATCGCGGCCGGTTCGGCGACGTCGCGGAGATCGCCGGGGTCTCCGCGGGCGGCATGCCGACCCGGGTGAAGTGCCTCCACGCCCTCGCAGGGCACGCGCTCGCCGCGGGGCCCGGCGTCAACCCGATCGGCGACCTCGCGCTCGAGCGCTCGACCTGGAGCCCCGACGTGTGCCAGTGCCCCGACTACGGGGTCGACGGCGTCGCGACGGCCCGTGCCGAGGCATCCGACGCGGTGTCCGGCGCCGACGAGGGCGGACGGCCGTCCGCGTGACGCGCCGCGCCGTCAAGGTCATCGCGACCGTCGCCGCGGCGGTCGCGCTGCTCGGCGTGGGCGCGGCGCCCGCGCGCGCCGACCTCGTCCGCGACCACGAGTACTGGCTGACCGAGTACGGTTTCACGACGGCGTGGAACACGTCGCGCGGCTCGGGCGTCAAGGTCGCCGTGATCGACACCGGCGTGAACGGGAACGTCGCCGAGCTGCGCAACGCCGTCGTCGGCGGCACGGATGCCTCGGGCATCGGCACGCCCGACGGGCAGACGCCCGTCGGCGAGGACTCCAACCACGGCACGATGGTCGCATCGCTGCTGGCCGGCCGCGGCACGAACCCGGGCGACGGGGTGCTGGGCGTCGCGCCCGAGGCATCCGTGCTGACCGCATCGGTGGCGTTCGGCACGGACACCGGTGCCACGATCTCGAACGACGACCAGATCGCGCAGGCGATCCGATGGTCGGTCGACAACGGTGCCGACGTGATCAACATGTCGCTCACCCGGAACACGCGCGACTGGCCGGAGAGCTGGGACGACGCGTTCATGTACGCGTTCGAGAACGACGTGGTCGTCGTCGCCGCGGCGGGCAACCGGGGGAGCGGGACCACGGAGGTCGGCGCACCCGCGACCATCCCGGGCGTCCTCACGGTGGCGGGCCTCGACCGCGACGAGAACGCGAGCTTCGACGCGAGCTCGCAGGGCATCACCATCTCGGTGTCCGCTCCGAGCGAGGACCTCGTCGGCGTGTTGCCGGACGGCAGCTACACGCTGTGGAACGGCACGAGCGGCGCGACGCCCATCGTCTCCGGCCTGGTCGCGCTCGTCCGGGCGGAGTTCCCCGACCTCGACGCCGCCAACGTGATGAACCGCATCACGGCGACCGCGACGCCCAAGGGCGACGAGGTGCCGAGCCCGCTGTACGGGTACGGCGTCATCGACCCGGTCGCGGCGCTCACCGCCGAGGTCGAGAAGGTCGACACGACGCCCGCCGAGGCGCTCGCCGAGTGGATCCGCGTGCACCGCCGCGCGGCGGGCGAGACTCAGGCGCCGGCCGAGCAGGAGGCGATCGTGCCGATCGCCGACCCGGTCGTGCCGAGGTCCGACAGTGCCAAGACGCTCCTGCCGACGCCGTGGACGCTCGCGTACATCACGGTGCCGCTCTCGCTGGTCGCCGGATTTGGTATCCTAGGAGCGCTGTTGGGCATCGGCGCCACTCGGCATACCAGGCGGACTGCTCGCTCGCGCGGGCAGTGATCGCATCCCTGAGATCCAAGGAGTCCATTCACCGTGCCCAAGATTCTGATCGTCGGTGGCGGCTACGCGGGGTTCTACACGGCGTGGAAGCTCGAGAAGTGGCTTCGCGCGGGCGAGGCAGAGGTGACGGTCGTCGACCCCCTGCCGTACATGACGTACCAGCCGTTCCTGCCCGAGGTCGCCGCGGGTTCGATCGAGCCGCGTCACGCCGTGACCTCGCAGCGCCGTCACCTGAAGAAGACCAACGTCATCACGGCGAAGGTCACCCGCATCGACCACGCGTCGAAGACGGCCACCATCACGCCCGAGGTCGGCGAGCCCTGGGAGTTCGACTACGACGTGGTCGTCGTGACCGGCGGCGCCGTGTCACGCACGTTCCCGATCCCCGGCGTCGCCGACAACGCGATCGGCCTCAAGACCATCGAGGAGGCCGTCGCGATCCGCGACCGCGTCCTCACCAACTTCGACAAGGCCGCGTCGCTGCCCCCCGGCCCCGAGCGCGACCGCCTGCTCACGTTCGTCGTCGTCGGCGGCGGGTTCGCCGGCATCGAGGTGTTCGCCGAACTCCGCTCGTTCGCGAGCGCACTGCTGGAGTACTACCCGCAGATCACCTTCGAGGAGACGCACTTCCACCTCATCGAGGCGATGGGCCGCATCATGCCCGAGGTCTCGCTCCCGACCAGCCACTGGGTCATCAAGCACCTCGCCCAGCGCGGCGCCGAGATCCACCTCGACACGCAGCTCACGAGCGCCGTCGACGGCCGTATCGAACTGTCGACCGGCGAGAGCTTCGAGACCGACCTGATCGTCTGGACCGCCGGCGTCATGGCGAACCCGGGCATCGTGCGCACCAGCGACCTCCCCGTCGAGGAGCGCGGCCGGATCCAGGCCCGCGCCGACCTCCGCGTCGGCGACGAGGACGACTTCGTTCCCGACGCCTGGGCCGCCGGCGACATCGCCGCCGTGCCCGACCTCTCGGGCGGCGGCGTCGGCGGCTACTGCGTGCCGAACGCCCAGCACGCCGTGCGCCAGGGCAAGCTGCTCGCGAAGAACATCGTCGCCGTGCTCCGCGGTGAGGAGCCCAAGGAGTACTTCCACAAGAACCTCGGCGCGGTCGCCGGCCTCGGCATCGGCTCGGGCGTGTTCCAGTCCGGCAAGATCGCCCTCAAGGGCCTCATCGCCTGGTTCGCCCACCGCGGGTACCACGGCCTCGCGATGCCGAGCTGGGAGCGCAAGTTCCGCGTCTTCTGGGGCTGGTGGAACAACTTCTGGCTCGGTCGCGACATCGTCGCGCTTCCCGGCCTGCAGCAGCCCCGTGCGCAGTTCGAGGCGTTCGCCGCCCGGCCCAAGCCGCCGGCCGCCGAGGCGCCGGTACCGGCCGTATCGAAGCCGGCGGCCAAGGCCGCAGCCGCCCCGAAGGGCGGCGAGCCCGCCGGCGCGGCCGAGAAGGCACCGGAGGCCGTCGCCGCGAAGTAACGCGAATCGGTCGCGATCGCGATCTGATCCGCCTTCGAGCGATCAGTAGTCTGGAACGCGGCGGTGTCCCCTGGGACGCCGCCGCGTTTCCCGTTCCACGACGGGGCTCCCGTAGCCCAACGGCAGAGGCAGGCGACTTAAACTCGCTTCAGTCTGGGTTCGAATCCCAGCGGGAGCACCTCCCGCGTCGGCGCCCGCTGTCGGCGAGCGCGTGGTCCCGACTCGCTCAGAGGCGGTCGAGCCGCCGGAGGATGAGCCCCTCGCGCAGCGCCCAGGGCGACACCTCGAGCTCCTGCACCCGGAACGCGCGCATCGCCTCGCTGAGCACGACGGCCCCCGCGACGATCTGGAACGTGCGGTCGGGCGTGATGCCGGGCAGGGCGGGGCGGGCGTCGGCGGGGATCCGTGCGAGCCTGGGCGTCCAGTCGTCGAGGCCCTTGAGGGTCAGGATCGCGCGTTCGGCCGACCCGGGTCCGTCTCCGGTGGTGCCGGCGAGCCTGGCGAGCGATCGGATCGTCTTCGACGAGCCGACGACGTGGTCGGCTCGGGGCTTCAGCGGGAAGTCCGCGACGACCCCGGCCAGCACCTTCCGTGCGTGGGCGCGGAGCGAGGCGACCTGCGCCTCCGACGGCGGGTCGTCGGGCAGGAACTCGATCGTCGAGCGGCCCGCGCCGAGCGGTACCGAGAGGGCGGTGTCTGGGTCTTCGTCGAGTCCCTGCGCGATCTCGAGGGAGCCGCCGCCGATGTCGAAGAGCAGGATGCGCTCCGCGCTCCAGCCGTACCAGCGGCGGACCGCGAGGAACGTCAGCCGGGCCTCGTCGGCGCCGCTGAGCACCTGGAGGTCGACCCCGGTTTCGCGCGTGATGCGCGCCATGACCTCCTCGCCGTTCGCGGCCTCCCGGATGGCCGAGGTCGCGAAGGGGAGCAGTTCGTCGATGCCGTGCTCGCGGGCCGCGTCGACGGCGTCCCGGATCGCGGTGACGATGCCCTCGACGCCGACCTCCCCGATGGAGCCGTCGGGTTCGAGGTAGCGCATGAGCCGCAGCACCGACTTGTGCGAGGCCGCCGGGATGGGCCTGGCACCGGGGTGCGCGTCGACGACGAGCAGGTGGACGGTGTTCGAGCCGACGTCGAGGACTCCGAGGCGCATAGTGCGAGCGTACCGAGCGTCGTGCATACTGGTGCGACTGGGACAGATGTCCCACTTCCACGGCGACGAGGTCGGAAGGAGCGAGGTGACCCGGATCCCCGCGCCCGAGCGCCGCCACGCGCTGATCGAGGCAGCCCTCCGCGTGGTCGCGCGCGACGGCATCGCGCAGGCGACGACCCGGGCGATCGTCGCGGAGGCCGGCATGAGCCTCGCGAGCTTCCACTACGCGTTCGAATCCCGCGACGAGATGCTCGACGAGCTCATCCGCACCGTCGTCGAGCGCGAGCAGTCGGCCCTGAACCCGCCGATGGACCCCGGGGTCTCCCTCCGCGACCGGATCGCACACGGGCTCCACCTGTACTTCGACCACCTGCGCGCCGACCCCGACCACGAGCGGGTGATGCTGGAGCTCACCCAGTACGCGCTGCGGGATCCCGAACGACGCCCGCTCGCGGTGGCGCAGTACGCACGGTATCGAGCCCTCGCGGCCGGGGCCCTCGAGCGCGGCATCGCCGGGTCGGGCTCGCGCTGGCGAGTGCCCGTCGAGCAGGTCGCGCAGGCGCTCGTCGCGATGACCGACGGGCTCACCATGACCTGGCTGGTCGATCGCGACGATGCGGCCGCGGGTCGCTTCATCGCGGCGGCCGCCGACACCATCGCGGGAATGGCGGAGGACGCATGACCGAACTCGACACCGACTCCGTGCAGCCCTCGACGGGCGCCTTCGCCGAACCCGAGCGCCGCATCGGAGCCGGATGGATCGCGGCGTTCGCGACCGCATGGCTCGGCATCTGGATGGCCCAGCTCACGCCCGTCCAGCTGCTCCTGCCCGCGCAGATCGACGAGGTGCTCCAGCCGGAGCACTGGACGGACAGCGTGCTCGCCTTCGGCATCGTGTCGGGGATCGCCGCCCTCTTCACGATCGTCGCCTACCCCCTGACGGGCGCCGCGTCCGATCGCACCGCCTCGCGCTTCGGTCGCCGTCGACCGTGGATCGCCGCCGGGACGCTCGTCTTCGCCGCCGCGCTCGTCGTGCTGGGCCTCCAGACGTCGATCGTGGGGATCGGCGCGGCCTGGGTCGCGGCATCCGTCGGCTTCTGCATCGTGACAGCGGCGATCACCGCGACGATCTCCGATCGCGTACCGGTCGAACAGCGCGGGTTCGTGTCCGGATGGATGTCGGCACCGCAGTCGGTCGGCATCATCGTCGGGCTCCTGCTCGTCACCACCGTCGTGACCGCCACGGCGCCGGCGTACGGCCTGTTGGCGGGGCTGCTCGTCGTGCTCGTGGTGCCGTTCCTGCGCACGCGCGACGTGCCACTGCGCGAGCGCGAGCGCGCGCGGGTGACCGCCCGGGGCATCCTCTCGTCGCTCTGGATCAGCCCGAGGGCGCATCCCGACTTCGGGTGGACGCTGACCGGCCGCATCCTGGTCTCGGTCGGGAACGCGCTCGGCACGAGCCTGCTGCTCTACTTCCTCATGTTCGGCCTGCGCGACCCGAACGCCGAGGACGACCTCCTCGTGCTCTCGCTCATCTACATGGTGTTCGTCATCGTCGCGTCGCTCGCGGGCGGGCGCCTCTCGGACCGGCTCGCTCGGCGGAAGGCCTTCGTGTTCGTCGCATCCGTGCTCCAGGCGGTCGCCGCACTGCTGCTCGCGCTCGTGCCCGACCTCACCGTCGCGATGGTCGCGGCCGGCATCCTCGGGCTCGGCTACGGCTGCTTCCTCTCGGTCGATCAGGCGCTCGCGACGCAGGTGCTGCCCGATCCGGCGGCCCGCGGAAAGGACCTCGGCATCATGAACATCGCCACGGCCGTGCCCCAGGCGCTCGGCCCGCTGCTCGGGGCGCTCGCGGTCGTCGCGACCGGCTCGTTCACCCTCGTGTTCGTGCTGAGCGCGGTGTGCGCGGTCGCCGGAGCGGTGGCCGTCTCGCGGGTGCGGAGCGTGCGATGACCCTCGACCTCGCCCTGGCCCCGCTCGACGGGATGCCCGCGCCCGAGCCGTGGCGCGACGCGGCGAGCTACTGGGGCGCGATCGACGCCGCGACCCGTGACCTCGACGCGCCCGTCGGCGTGCTCCACCTCGGGGCGCTCCGGCACAACGCGGCCGACATGGCGCGTCGCGCGAACGGCACGCCGATCCGCGTCGCATCGAAGTCGATCCGGGTGCGCGGCGTGATCGAGGCGCTGCTCGCGCTGCCCGCGTATCGCGGCGTCCTCGCGTACTCGCTGCCGGAGGCGATCTGGCTCGCGGGCGGCGACACCGGTGACGCCAGCGGCATCGACGACATCGTCGTGGGGTATCCGACGGCCGAACGCGGTGCCATCCGCCGGCTCGCGACGGATGCCGCGCTCGCCGCGCGGATCACCCTCATGGTCGACTCGCCCGCGCAGCTCGACCTCATCGACCGGGTCCTGCCGCCCGGACGGCGCGAGGAGATCCGCGTGTGCATCGAGCTCGACGCGTCGTGGAAGGCGCCGGTGCTCGGCCACATCGGGGTGCGCCGCTCGCCGGTGCACGCGCCGGAGCAGGCCGCCGGATTCGCCGCCTACGTCGCGGCGCGGCCCGGGTTCCGCGTCGTCGGGGTCATGGCGTACGAGGCGCAGATCGCGGGGGTCGGCAACCGCCCGCCGGGCCGGCCCGTCTCCGGGGCGGTCAACCGCTGGATGCAGTCGCGTTCGGCACCGGAGCTGTCCGAGCGACGCGCGCGCGCCGTCGCCGCCATCCGGGAGCGCGTCGACCTCGAGTTCGTCAACGGCGGCGGCACCGGATCGCTGGAGTCGACGGCCGCGGATGCCTCGGTGACCGAGATCGGCGCCGGGTCGGGCATCCTCGCCGGGCACCTGTTCGACGGCTACGCGCACTTCTCGCCGGCCCCCGCGGCGGCGTTCGGCCTCGACGTCGTGCGGCGTCCGAGCGGCGACCACGCCACCGTGCTGGGCGGCGGATGGATCGCCTCCGGTCCGCCCGGCGCCGACCGCCTGCCGGCACCCGTGTGGCCCACCGGCCTCGAGTACCTGGGTCGCGAGGCGGCCGGCGAGGTGCAGTCGCCGTTCGGCGGGCCGGGCGCGCGGGGGCTCAGGGTCGGCGACCGGGTCTGGTTCCGGCACACGAAGTCGGGCGAACTCGCCGAGCACCTCGACGCCTTCCGCGTCGTGGACGAGGGGCAGGTCGTCGACGAGATTCCGACGTACCGTGGCGAGGGACGGGTGTTCCTGTGACCGCGACCGGTGCGACGTGGCGCAACTGGGCGCGCACCGAGTCGGTCCGTCCCGCCCGCATCGAGCGTCCGGGTTCCGCGGAGGCGGTGCGCCGGGCGGTGATCGCGGCCGCCGAGGCCGGCCTGCGCATCAAGCCGGTCGGATCGGGGCACAGCTTCACGGGCATCGCCGCGGCACCCGACGTGCAGCTGGACCTCACCGACCTGTCCGGCGTGCTCGAGGCCGATGCCGACTCGGGCCGGGTGCGTCTCGCGGCCGGCACCAGGCTCCACCAGCTTCCGCGGTTGCTCGCGCCGTACGGGCTCGCGATGCCGAACATGGGCGACATCGACCGGCAGACCGTATCAGGCGCGATCTCGACCGGGACGCACGGGACGGGGCTCGGGTTCGGCGGCCTCGCCACCCAGGTCGTCGCGGCGCGACTGGTCACGGGCGGCGGCGAGTTCATCGAGGTGAGCGAACAGCACCGGCCCGACCTGCTGTCGGCGGTCCGGGTCGGCCTCGGCGCGCTCGGCGTGCTCGTCGACGTCACGCTGCAGCTCGTCCCGCGGTTCGTGTTGCACGCGGTCGAGCAGCCCGAGCCGTTGGAGGCGGTCCTCGACGACTGGGAGGCCCGCGCGCGCGGCGCCGACCACTTCGAGTTCTACTGGTTCCCGCACACCGACACGGCGCTCACCAAGACGAACACCCGACTGCCCGGCGACGCGCCACGCGACCCGCTCGGGCCCGTCTCGCGGTGGATCGACGACGAACTGCTCGCGAACGGCGTGTACCGGATGATCTGCGCCGTCGGCCGGCTCGCCCCCGGCATCATCCCGCCGTTCGCCCGCCAGGTCGACCGGTTCACCGGCGACCGCGACTTCACCGACTTCTCGCCCGCGGTGTTCACGACCAGCCGAACGGTGCGGTTCCGCGAGATGGAGTACGCGGTTCCGCTCGACGCGGTGCCCGCCGCGTTCCGCGAACTCGAGCGGCTCATCGAACGCCGCGGCTGGCGAATCAGCTTCCCGGTCGAGGTGCGTGCCGCCGCGCGCGACGCGAACTGGCTGTCGACCGCGTACGGACGCGAGTCGGGGTACATCGCCGTGCACCGGTACTTCCGCGAGGACCCGACCGAGTACTTCGAAGCGGTCGAGTCGATCATGCTCGACCACGGCGGCCGGCCCCACTGGGGCAAGATGCACACGCTCGGCGCCGACGAGCTGCGCGCACGCTACCCGCGCTTCGACGACTTCCTCGTCGTGCGGGACGAGCTCGACCCCGATCGACGGTTCGCGAATCCGTACCTGCAGCGCGTGCTGGGCGACTGAACCTGAGTCGTCGCCGCACTGCTCCCGTGGGCTTCCTGCCAGTCCGATGGGAAACACCGGGCGCGGTCAGGGCGGCTGGTTAGGATGAGCAGACCGTCCGATTCACCCCTCGCGCCAGCAAGGAGCCCTCGCCATGGAATGGCTCATTCCGGTCCTGATCGTCGTCGCGCTCGTCGTGATCGTCGGCATCTACCTCTGGGCGACGTACAACTCGCTCGTGACGCTGAACGTCCGCGTCGACGAGGCGTGGAGCGACATCACGGTGCAGCTCAAGCGACGCGCAGACCTGATCCCGAACCTCATCGAGACGGTGAAGGGCTATGCGGCGCACGAGAAGGCGGTCTTCGAGAACGTGACCCGGGCGCGCGCGGAGACGCTGCAGGCGCAGGGCCCGGCCCAGGCATCCGCCGCCGAGGACCACATGCAGCAGGCGCTGAAGTCGATCTTCGCGGTGGCGGAGGCGTACCCGCAGCTCCAGGCGAGTCAGAACTTCCTGCAGCTGCAGGCCGAGATCGTCGACACCGAAGACAAGATCCAGGCGTCTCGTCGGTTCTACAACGGCGGCGTCCGCGAACTGAACACGAAGATCAAGGTGTTCCCGAACACCCTGTTCGTCCGCGGGCTCGGCTTCACCGAGCGCGACTTCTTCGAGGTCACCGAGGCGGCGGCGATCGCCGAGCCGCCGCGCGTCCAGTTCTGACGGCACGGGAGCACTGACTCCACCCGATGTACCGCGCGATCGCCCGGAACAAGCGCAACACCGTCTTCACGATCCTGCTCTTCATCCTGATCATCGGCGGCCTCGCCTGGCTCGCCGCTGCGATCTACGGCGACCTCACGATCGTCGTCGTCACGCTCGCGATCGCGATCGGGTACGCCCTGATCCAGTACTTCACCGCCGATAAGCAGGCCATCGCGATGTCGGGCGCCGTAGAGATCACCTCGAAGGCCGAGCATCCCCGGCTGTGGCGCACGGTCGAGAACCTCTCGATCGCGACCGGCACGCCGATGCCGAAGGTCTACGTGATCTCGGATGCCGCGCCGAACGCGTTCGCCACGGGTCGCGATCCCGAGCACGCGATCGTCGCGGCGACCACGGGCCTGCTCGAGATCATGGACGACGCCGAGCTCGAGGGCGTGATGGCGCATGAGCTCGGCCACGTCCGCAACTACGACATCCGCCTCTCGATGATCGTGTTCGGCCTCGTCGTCGCGATCGGCTTCATCGCCGACCTGCTCGCCCGTATGGCGTTCTTCGGCGGCAACCGCAACAACGGCAACCCGATCGTGCTGGTCTTCGGCCTCGTCGCGATGCTCGTCGCGCCCCTCGTGGCGAGCATGGTGCAGCTGGCCGTGTCGCGGCAGCGCGAGTACCTCGCGGATGCCACCGCCGCGATGACGACCCGCCACCCCGACGCGCTCGCGAGCGCGCTGCTGAAGCTCGAGCAGTACGGGCGCCCGATGAAGCGGCAGAACTCGTCGATGGCGCATCTGTGGATCGCCGACCCGCTCAAGCCCGGCGTCATGGATCGGCTGTTCGCGACCCACCCGCCCATCCCGGATCGGGTGAAGCGGCTCCACGAGATGGGCGGGAGCTTCTAGCGTCGCCGTCGGTCCGGCATCCCATACGCTCGATTCCCATGGAACTCGTGGATGTCTGGCCGTTCGCCGACCTCAGCCTCCGCACGCCCCGGCTCGAGCTGCGACCCGTGCGCGACGACGACATCGCGGGTCTGGTCGAGGCCGCCCTGCGCGGCATCCACGACCCTGCGCGGATGCCCTTCGCGTTCCCGTGGACCGACGCGGAGCCGGAGGTGCTCGCGCGGGAGTTGGCACGTCACGTGTGGCGGGAGCGCGCAGGCATACGGCCCGAGGGCTGGACGCTTCTCTTCGCGGTCCTGGAGGACGGGGTGCCGATCGGGGTGCAGGACCTCCGCGCCGAGGGGTTCGCGGCCCTGCGCACGGTGTCGTCGGGGTCGTGGCTGACGGCATCGCGTCAGGGCGACGGACTCGGAACCGAGATGCGGGCCGCCGTGCTCTCGTTCGCGTTCGACCACGTCGGTGCGGTCGTCGCCGAATCCGGCGCGCTCGACTGGAATGCGGCCTCGCTCGCCGTGTCGAAGCGCCTCGGGTACCGCGACAACGGCATCAAACGGGTCATGTCGCGCGACCGCGTCGAGACCGAACAGCTCGTGCGACTCGAGGTCGGTGAGTTCGTGCGACCGTCGTGGACGCTCGACGTCTCGGGATTCGGAGACCGCGTGCGTGCTCGTCTCGGGGTCTGAGGGCGGCCGGCGCGGCTACGCCGCCCGGAGTTCGGCGTCGAGCGCGGGGGAGAGGTCGCCCCGGCCGGCGAGCACGATGTCGTCGAGGCCCTGCCACGCGGCGGCGTCGCGGAGCAGCGGCACGAGTCTCGCCGCGGTCTCTTCCGGCGCCCCCGGTTCGATCCACGCCGACTGCACTCGGAGCACACCGGCCTTGCGGTCGCTCTTGAGGTCGACCCGGCCGACGACGTCGTCGCCGATGAGCAGTGGCAGCGAGTAGTACCCGAAGATGCGCTGCGGCTCGGGCGTGTAGATCTCGATCCGGTAGTGGAAGCCGAAGAGCCGCTCGGTGCGCGGCCGGAACCACACCACCGGATCGAACGGCGACAGCAGGGCCGCCGCATCCATGCGCCGGGGTCGCCGGGCGTCGCGGTGCAGCCAGGCCGGCGTGGCGCGTGCACCGGTCTGCCAGCCGGGCACGACGACGGGCTGCAGGGTCCCGTCGTCGACGAGGTCCGCGATGGCGGGTTTCACCTGCGACCGGGTCATGCGCCAGTAGTCGGCGAGGTCGGCCTCGGTCGCGATGCCGAGCGCCGCGCCCGCGCGGCCGACGAGCTCGCGGACGGCGTCGGTGTCGGACACCTCACGGCCCAGCAGCTCCGCAGGGAGCGCCTGCTCGGGCAGGGCGTACACGCGCTCGAAGCGTCGCCGCTCGACGCACACCACCTCGCCCGTGCGGAACATCCACTCGAGCGTGCGCTTCACGTCGGACCAGCCCCACCACGGTCCGCGGCGCTCGTTCGCGTCGTGCTCGATCTCGCTCGCGCGCATCGGGCCCTTCGCCGTGAGCTCGTCGACGAGCCATGCCGACAGCGTCTGGTTCTCGCCGACCCAGCCGCCCCAGTCGCTGCCCTTCCGCGCGTACTCCGCCCGCCGGAACGCGAGCAGCGGCCACGTCTCGCGCGGCACGTATGCGGCCTGGTGCGCCCACGACTCCATGAGCCGGCCCCGGCGGCCGTTCGCGAGCCGGTCGAGCAGCGTGCGGTCGTACGGGCCGAGGCGGCTGAGCAGGGGCAAGTAGTGGCTGCGCTCGAACACGTTGACGGAGTCGATCTGCAGGAGGCCGAGGCGATCGACGACGCCTGCGACCTGCCGGGTGCCCGGGGTGACGGCACCGCCGACCGTGTTCGATGCGCGGCCGAAGCCCTGCGCGGCCAGCGCGATCCGCCGCGCGAGCGCGGGGCTCACGGTGTCGATCCGGGGAGAGGCATCCATCGACACGACGCTATCGGTGACCACCGACAGCGCATACCGGCCGCGGAATCCACCCCGCCTAGACTGGAGCGATGACGGACTCGAGGGGGCGAGGTCGACGCTGGCTCGGCCGACGACGCGGCCTGGCCGCGCGTCGAGAGCAGGCGCCGCCTCACGGGCAGGCACCCGGCGACGCGCCGGCCGACGACGCCTCGTTCCCCGGCCTCGCCGAGCCCGAGCGCACCCGCACCGACGCGGCGGAGTCCGTGCCCTACGGCATGCGCCTCGCGGCCGCATGGTCGTGGCGGCTGCTGCTCGTCGGCGGTGTCGCTGCCGTCGTCATCTTCCTGATCATCCAGCTGCGCTACATCGTCATCCCGCTGCTCGTCGCCGTGCTCCTGAGCGCCCTGCTCGTGCCGCTCTCGCAGCTCCTGCAGCGCATCCGGTGGCCGAAGTGGCTCGCCGTCACCGTCTCGATGCTGACCGCGCTCGTGGTGGTCGGGGGGCTGCTGACGCTCGGCATCTCGCAGATCGTGCGCGGGTCCGACGAATTGGCCGACCAGTCGGTCGTCGCGTGGAACGACCTGCGGACCTGGCTCGTCGACGGCCCCCTGCACCTCACCGAGACGCAGATCGACGACTGGCTCGCACAGGCGCTCCAGACCATCCAGAGCGAGTCGAGCGTGATCTGGAGCGGTGCGCTGTCGGTCGGATCCACGGTCGGACACTTCCTCGTGGGCATGCTGCTCGCCCTCTTCGCGACCATCTTCATCCTGATCGACGGCCGCGGCATCTGGAAGTGGATCGTCGGCATCTTCCCCAAGCGGGCGCGCGCGGCCGTCGACGGGGCCGGGCTCTCCGGGTGGAGCACGCTCCAGAACTTCGCGAAGGTGCAGATCCTGGTCGCCACGATCGACGCGATCGGCATCGGCGCCGGTGCTGCCCTGCTCGGAGTCCCGCTGGCCGCGCCGATCGCCATCCTCGTGTTCCTCGGTTCGTTCATCCCGATCGTCGGCGCGGTCGCGACAGGCGCCCTCGCCGTGTTCGTCGCGCTGGTCTACAACGGCTGGGTCATCGCCCTCGTGATGCTCGGCGTCGTGCTGCTCGTGCAGCAGGTGGAGGGGCACATCCTCCAACCGCTCATCATGGGGACCGCCGTGAAGGTGCATCCGCTCGGCGTCGTCGTCGCCGTCGCGACCGGATCGCTCCTGGCGGGAATCCCCGGGGCGCTCTTCGCGGTTCCCGTCACCGCCGTCGCGAACGTCATGATCGCGTACATCGCCGGCGGCTCCTGGAAGTCGAACGCGCCGCCTTCGGCTGTGGAGACGCGGTCGCCCGTGTGGCGCACCGTCCCGAGCAAACCCGGATTCCGGCGAGGAGCATGATGGTCGTGACACAGGTGTACCCGGGGCCGACGCTGGCCGAATTCGAGGGGGCGCGAGAGGTCGTCGCCCGAGTGGCGCGACGCACCCCGATGGAGTCCTCCCGGTTCCTCGAGCGCGAGCTCGGCGCCCCGGTCTACCTCAAGTGCGAGAACCTGCAGCGCACCGGGTCGTACAAGCTCCGCGGTGCGTTCAACCGCCTGAGCGCCCTGACGCCCGCCGAGCGCGAGCGCGGCGTCGTCGCGGCCTCGGCGGGCAACCACGCGCAGGGCGTCGCGTATGCGGCGCGCGAACTCGGCATCCGCGCCACGATCTTCATGCCCGTCGGCGTCGCGCTCCCGAAGCTCGAGGCCACGCGCGCCTACGGCGCCGAGGTCGTGCTCGCGGGCGCGACCTTCGGCGAGACGGCCGCGGCCAGCGTCGCGCACGCCGAGCAGACCGGCGCGGTCTTCATCCCGCCGTTCGACCACCACGACGTGATCGCCGGCCAGGGGACCCTCGGCCTCGAGATCCTCGAGCAGGCGCCGGATGCCTCGACGATCGTCGTTCCCATCGGCGGCGGCGGCCTCGCGGCAGGTGTCGCGAGCGCCGTGAAGCAGCGCGCCGCGCAGCTCGGCCGTGACGTCCGGGTCGTCGGCGTGCAGGCCGCGAACGCGGCACCGTTCGTGCCCTCGCTCGCGGCCGGCGCGCTCCAGGAGGTGCCGGTCGTGCCGACGATCGCCGACGGCATCGCCGTGTACCGGCCCGGAGCCATGACCTTCGAGGTCATCCGCGAGGCGATCGACGAGGTCGTCACCGTGACCGAGGACGACATCGCACGAGCCCTGCTCGTGCTGCTCGAACGCGCCAAGCTCGTGGTCGAGCCCGCCGGCGCCGTCTCCGTCGCCGCCCTCATGTCGGGTGCCGTGCAGACCGACGGGCCCGTGGTCGCGGTGCTGTCGGGCGGCAACATCGATCCGCTGCTCATGCAGCGCGTCATCGCGCACGGCCTCGCCGCGTCGGGCCGGTACCTCACGGTGCGGCTCGGCCTGCCCGACCGCCCCGGCCAGCTCGTGCGGGTCGCCGAACTCCTCGCGGGCACGCACGCGAACGTCGTCGAGGTCATGCACACCCGCCACGGGCGCGGCCTGCAGATCTCCGAGGTCGAGATCGACATCTCGGTCGAGACCCGCGGGCCCGAGCACCGGGCCGAGGTGGTCGAGGTGCTGCGTCGCGCCGGCTACGAGCCGGTCGTCCTCGACGACTGAGCGCGGCGGTCCTGCGTCGCGCGGGCGGGCGTCGCACAGGCGGACACGAGAACGGCGGATGCCCCGGCCCGGGGCATCCGCCGTTCTGCGACGTGCGGTGACGTGGCGGGCTACTGGCCGCCCCAGGTCTCGACCTTGCGGACCTCGACCGAGATCTCGCGCCCGTTCGGTGCGGTGTAGGAGGCGGATTCGCCCTCCTTGAGCCCGAGGATCGCGGCGCCCAGCGGCGACTGCTCGCTGAACACGTCGAGCTCCGAGTCGCCGGCGATCTCGCGGCTGCCGATGAGGAACGTCTCCTCGTCGCCGGCGATCACCGCGGTGATGACGGTGCCCGACTCGACGATGCCCTTCGAGGCCGGGGCCTCGCCGACCTGGGCGGTGCGCAGCAGCTCCTTGAGCTGGCGGATGCGGGCCTCCTGCTTGCCCTGCTCGTCCTTCGCGGCGTGGTACCCGCCGTTCTCCTTGAGGTCGCCCTCCTCGCGGGCGGCCTCGATGCGCTTGGCGATCTCCTCGCGGCCGGTGGTCGACAGCTCCTCGAGCTCGCCGGCGAGCCGATCGAAGGCCTCCTGGGTCAGCCAGGTGACGGTGGCTTCCTGTGCCATGGTGCACACTCCAGTGATTCAGACGTGTCCGGATAGACGTGTCGCCCCGCAACGGCGGGGCGAAGCCCACAGTCTAGGTCAGCCAGCAGTGCTCGACCAAACCCGTGTTCGCCTCCTGGGCGACGCGCACCGTCTCGGTGAACGTCCGGGTGTACCGGTCGGATGCGGGGATCTCGACGACCTTCCATCCGACGACGGTGAAGTCGTCGTTGAACGCCTGCACGACGCACGCGGTGTCGTTGCCCGCGGGCACCGAGAGGCGCCAGGTCACCTCGACCGCGCGCTCGTCGTTCAGCAGCGTGTGCCCGGTGCCGGCGACCTCGATCGACGGACGCTGTCCGTCGAGCCCGGCCCAGACGACCCACGACACGAGGACGACCGCGAACGCGATCGCACCGGCGATCAGGAGGCGCCGATCGCGGCGACGATTGCGCGAGGTGCGCCCGTAGCGTGCGTCGAGGGAGGCATCGGGTACTGACTGCACTCCCGGCTCCCTCCGAATCGCATCGACTAGGCTTCCTCCCAGCCTAACCCGCTCCGCGGAGGCCGACTCCCAGACGAAGGAACCACCACCCGTGCACCAGTTCGCCGCGCCCCTGATCGTCCTCGCCGCGGGGCAGGACGAGTTCGACCCGAACGACGTCACGCCGGGCGTCGCCGGATTCGTGCTCACGATCCTCGTGATGGTGGCCGTGGTCTTCATCGGCATCGACATGGTCCGGCGCGTGCGGCGCGTGAACTACCGCGCCGAGGTGCGCGCGCAGATCGAGGCCGAGCAGCAGGCGGCCGCGGCGGCCGAAGCCGGCGACGTCGACGGCGAGGCCGTGGACGGCGGGTCCGCCCGGGGCGGGGCATCCGGCCCGGCCTCAGGGTCCGATGCATCCGGCACCGAGGGTTCCGGCCCCGGCGAGCCGACGCGCTGAGCGATCAGCCCGCGTGGTACGCGGGCTGCATGGCGATCAGCAGCGTCGCCGTCCAGTGGCACATGAACGCGAGCACCGTGCACACGTGGAAGATCTCGTGGAAGCCGAAGTGCCCCGGCCACGGGTTCGGCCGCTTGAGCCCGTAGACGACCGCGCCGATCGTGTAGAGCACGCCGCCGACGATCACGAGCACCATCATCGCCACGTTGGCGTTCACCAGGTCGCCGATGTACATGATCGCCGCCCAGCCGAGGAGCAGGTAGATCGGCACGTACAGCCATCTGGGCGCGGAGATCCAGAAGACCCGGAAACCGATGCCCAGCAGCGCGCCGCCCCACACGATCGCGAGGAGCAGCCAACCCTTGTCCGGAGGCAGGGCGAGGATCGCGAGCGGCGTGTAGGTGCCGGCGATGAGCAGGAAGATGTTCGCGTGGTCGATCCGCTTCAGGATCACCTTCGTCTTCGGCTTCCAGTCGAACCGGTGGTAGAGCGCGGAGTTGCCGAAGAGCAGCATCGACGTCAGCATGAACACGGCCGACGCCCACTTCGCCGGCGCACCCTCGGCGAGCACGATCAGCACGATGCCCGCGGCGATCGTGATCGGGAACGTCGCCGCATGGATCCAGCCCCGCCACGTCGGCTTCAGCTCCGTCGGATCGGCGACGGATGCGTCGAGCAGCGGGATGTTCGGGATGTCGTGACCCCGTCGCTCGTCGGCGGCGACGGCGGCGTCGGCGGGATCGAGTTCGGCCACCGGGTGGGCCAGGTGCTCCGCGACGTCTTCGTGCTCGCGGTGATCGCTGGGGGTCATGGCGCAAGCGTAGGCCCGCCCGATCACGGGTTGCTGTGAGGAGGGGTAGCGTAGGCACGTGCAGAACAGCGATCGACCCCGCGGTCGCGGCCTCCTCTACCGCGTCTACGAGCGTCGGCTTCGCAGCGGACTCGACGACGCGCCCATCCCGCGCCACGTCGCGATGATCATCGACGGCAACCGACGGTGGGCGAAGCAGCTCGGCTACGAGACAGCCGCGCACGGCCACCGTGCCGGTGCTGCGAAGGTGCGCGAGTTCCTCGAGTGGTGCGACGACCTGGGCATCCAGGTGGTCACGCTCTACCTCCTCTCGAGCGACAACCTCGTCAGCCGCGCCACCGACGAACTCACCGACCTGATCGAGATCATCGCCGAACTCGCCGAGGAGCTCAGTCACTACCGCGACTGGCGGGTGCAGCACGTCGGCAGCGACGCCGGCCTGCCGGCGCCGCTCGTCGCCGCGCTCGACGCGGCCGAGCACCGCACGGCCGACAAGCGCGGCCTGCACGTGAACCTCGCGGTCGGCTACGGCGGGCGCACCGAGATCACCGACGCCATGCGCGCGATCGTCGCGGCCCACCACGCCGAGGGGCGGAGCCTCGACGACCTCGCCGAACGGCTCACGCCCGAGCTCATCGGCGAGCACCTGTACACCGGCGGCCAGCCCGATCCCGACCTGGTCATCCGGACCTCGGGCGAGCAGCGGTTGAGCGACTTCATGCTCTGGCAGGCGGCCCACAGCGAGTTCTACTTCGTCGAGGCGCTCGGGCCCGACCTGCGCCGGGTCGACTTCCTGCGCGCCATCCGCGACTACGCGAAGCGTCATCGGCGATTCGGCGGCTGACACCGGAGGTGTCTCGTCTGCCAAGATATGCCTCGGAGAAGGGGGCGCATACGTGAGCATGGAAGCGTATCTCGACGGGTTCCAGGAGGAGCCGGGCTACCTCGACTACGGGCGCGTCGGTCCGTTGTCGCGGACCGTGGTCGAGGAGTCGGCGGCGCTCAGCCTGTCGCTGGAGCGAGCACGTCACGGCGGACTCGACGTGTTCGGCGAACAGGACGCGCGCGTGCGCGCCGCCGCGAGCGCGGTCATCGGATACCCCGCCGAGCGCATCGTGTTCCAGCCGAACACGACGATGGGCCTCATGCACGCCCTGTTCGGCATCACCGGCCCGGTGCTGCTGTCGCCCGACGAGTTCCCGAGCCTGCCGATCGCCGCGGTGCGGGCCCAGGAGGCGCTGCACGTGGTGCAGCCCGTCTGGCTCGAGACCGACCAGGGCAAGGTCACGCCCGCCGGCATCCGCGACCAGCTCGAGCAGAACGTCGCCGCCGTCGCCGTGAGCCTCGTCGACGCGCGCACCGGGTACCTGTGCGACATCGAGGGCATCCGCCAGGTCATCGGCGACCGCCTGCTCATCGTCGACGCCATCCAGGGCTTCGGCGTCGTCGACGTGCCGTGGGAGGTCGCCGACGTCGTCGCGACCGGCGGACAGAAGTGGTGCCGCGCCGGCTGGGGAACCGGCCTGCTCGCGTTCTCGGAGCGCGCACTCGACCAGCTCACCCCGGTGTTCTCGGGCTTCAGCGGCACCGAGGAGGCGGAACCCTGGGGTCATGTGCCGCCGCCCGCGCCTGGCGCGTCGGCCTACCGGGTGTCCAACCCCGACCCGATCGCGCAGGCCCGGTTCGCGACCGCCCTCGAGGAGCTCGCGTCCGTCGGGGCGTCCGCGGTCAGCTCGGCCGTCGCCGAGCGCGTGAGCCGCGTCATCGAGGTGGCCGACGAGTTCGCGATGCCCGTCGTCAGCTCGCGTGACGAGCAGGAACGGGCCGGCATCGTCGTGATCGAGCCGCCGTCGGAGCAGGTGGCGCTGCTGACCGCTTCGATGCACAACCACGGCATCACGGCGACGACCCGGCAGGGCCGGGTGCGGCTCAGCGTGCATGCGGCGACGAGCGACGAGACGCTCGACATGCTGCGGGCCGCGTTCGTGTCGTACTCGACGGCAGCCACCTACTGACGCGACGAGTCCACGGAGGCTCGCGGCTCGCGCCGAGCTGTGTGAACGGCGTGTGACATTTCGCGTGTCGAAGCCACGGATCGGTCGCGGCGGACGTACGGTCGGGTCATCGGGCAAGGTGCCCGTTCGAGTCGGCTCGTGAACCGCTCGTTGGAGGATCGCCGGCCGGCCCGAGGAACCGAGCGAATGCGCTCGGGGCGGGAGTGGTCGTGGCAACAGGTGCAACTTCCCAGTCCGGTCGGCAGCAGGCGGGCGCGCAGCGGCAGCCTGCGACGGGAGCCGCGTCTGCGGCGGCCCAGGCCGAGCGGACGTACGTACTCGACACCTCGGTGCTGCTGAGCGATCCCCGGGCGCTGTTCCGGTTCGCCGAGCACGCGGTCGTGCTTCCCGTGGTCGTCATCACGGAACTCGAGGCGAAGCGCAACGACCCCGAGATCGGGTACTTCGCGCGGCAGTCGCTGCGCATCCTCGACGAGCTGCGGATCGAGCACGAACGGCTCGACTTCCCGATCCCGGTCGGCGAAGGCGGCTCGCTGCGGGTCGAGCTCAACCACTCGAACCCGTCGGTGCTGCCGAGCGGACTGCAACTCGGCGACAACGACTCGCGCATCCTCGCGTGCGCGGCGAACCTCGCCAACGACGGCGTCGCCGTGACCGTCGTGTCGAAGGACCTGCCCCTGCGCGTCAAGGCCGCGGCGATCGGCATCGACGCGCAGGAGTACCGCGCCGAACTCGCGGTCGATTCGGGCTGGAACGGCATGGCCGAGCTCACCGTCGGCTCGAACGAGATGGCGAAGCTGTACGAGCGCGATGCGATCGTCGCGCCGGCGGCCGTCGGCCTGCCCGTGAACACCGGCCTCGTGCTGCACTCCGACCGCGGGTCGGCGCTGGCCCGCGTCACCGCCGACGACGGCTCGCTGAAGCTCGTCCGAGGCGACCGCGAGGTCTTCGGCCTGCACGGTCGTTCGGCCGAGCAGCGCCTCGCGATCGACCTGCTCCTCGACTCGGAGATCGGCATCCTGTCGCTCGGCGGGCGGGCGGGGACCGGCAAGTCGGCGCTCGCGCTGTGCGCAGGCCTCGAGGCCGTGCTCGAACGCCAGCAGCACAAGAAGATCATGGTGTTCCGCCCGCTGTACGCGGTCGGCGGCCAGGAGCTCGGCTACCTGCCCGGCGACCAGGGCGAGAAGATGAACCCGTGGGGGCAGGCGGTCTTCGACACGCTCGGCTCGGTCGTCTCCGACAACGTGCTCGACGAGGTCGTCGAACGGGGCATCCTCGAGGTGCTGCCGCTCACCCACATCCGCGGACGTTCGCTGCACGACGCGTTCGTGATCGTCGACGAGGCGCAGTCGCTCGAGCGCAACGTGCTGCTCACCGTGCTCAGCCGGATCGGGCAGAACTCGCGCGTGGTGCTCACGCACGACGTCGCGCAGCGCGACAACCTCCGTGTCGGACGGCACGACGGCGTGGCATCCGTCATCGAGACGTTGAAGGGGCATCCGCTGTTCGCCCACGTCACGCTCACCCGCAGCGAGCGCTCGGCGATCGCGGCGCTCGTCAGCGAGATGCTCGACGGGAACGAACTGGCGTAGGCTCGGGCCCCGCGTCTCGCGCGACGGGAGGGGGATTGCGCCGGGGGAGGCCTCCCGAAGCGCATTCGCTCCTCCCGTCGTGCTGTTCGCCTCCCGTCGCGCGGCGCTCCTGCGGCGCTACGCCCGCGGCGCCTACCTCGCCTGCGGCGGACGCGTCATCGACAGCAGGTCGAGCGCGGTGTCGAGCTGCTCCTCGGTGAGTTCCCCGCGCTCGACGTAGCCCAGGTCGATCACGGCCTCGCGCACGGTGACGCCCTGCTTGACCGAGTGCTTCGCGATCTTGGCCGCGGCCTCGTAGCCGATGAGCTTGTTCAGCGGCGTCACGATCGACGGCGACATGCCCGCGAGCGCCGTGAGGCGGTCGAGGTTCGCCTCGAGGCCGTCGACGGTCTTGTCGGCGAGCACGCGCGACGCGTTCGAGAGCAGGCGGATCGACTCGAGCAGCGCGGTGCCCATCACCGGGATCTGCACGTTCAGTTCGAACGAGCCGGATGCCCCGGCCCACGCGACCGTCGCATCGTTGCCGACGACCCGGGCCGCGACCATGAGCACGGCTTCGGGGATGACGGGGTTGACCTTGCCGGGCATGATCGACGAGCCGGGCTGCAGGTCGGGGATGAAGATCTCGCCGAGGCCGGTGTTCGGGCCGGAGCCCATCCAGCGCAGGTCGTTGCAGATCTTCGTGAGGCTGACGGCGATGGTGCGCAGCGCCCCCGAGGCGTCGACGAGGCCGTCGCGGTTGGCCTGCGCCTCGAAGTGGTCGGCCGCCTCCGTGATCGGCAGCTCGGTGTCCTGCTGGAGCAGCTCGATGACCAGCTGCGGGAACCCGGCCGGCGTGTTGATGCCGGTGCCGACGGCGGTGCCGCCGAGCGGGACCTCGGCGACGCGGGGGAGCGCGGTGCGCACCCGCTCGATGCCGAGGCGGATCTGGCGGGCGTAGCCGCCGAACTCCTGGCCGAGCGTGACGGGCGTCGCGTCCATGAGGTGCGTGCGACCCGACTTGACGACGTCGGCCCACGCCTCCGCCTTGGCCTCGAGCGCGACCGCGAGGTGGTCGAGCGAGGGGATCAGGTCGTCGATGAGCGCCGCGGTCACCGCGATGTGCACCGAGGTCGGGAACACGTCGTTCGACGACTGCGAGGCGTTGACGTGGTCGTTCGGGTGCACGTCGGCGCCGAGCTTCTGCGTCGCGACGGTCGCGAGGACCTCGTTCATGTTCATGTTCGAGCTCGTGCCCGAACCGGTCTGGTAGGTGTCGACCGGGAAGTGCTCGGTGAAGCCGTGGCGACCCGCGATGACCTCGTCGGCGGCCTCGACGATCGCGTCGGCGATCGCCTGGTCGAGCACGCCGAGGCGCGCGTTCGCCTGCGCCGCGGCCTTCTTGATGCGGGCGAGCGCGGCGACCTGCGCGGGCTCGAGCCCCTTGCCCGAGATGGGGAAGTTCTCGACGGCACGCTGGGTCTGCGCACGGTAGAGCGCTGCGGCGGGGACCCGCACCTCGCCCATCGTGTCGTGCTCGATGCGGTACTCGGCGGCGTTGTCCACCACGATGTGTTTCCCTTCGATTCGCTGACGGCGCGAGCCGCGCCGGATGCCGGATGCCCCGGCGGAAGCCCGGTGGTCGGTCAGACCGTGCCGACGACGACGTCGGTCTCGGCGCGGCCCTCGCGGAGCCGGTAGTTCGCTCCGACGACGGCAAGCCTACCCTCGGCGATCGCGGCCGAGATGATCTCGGAGCCCGCGACGAGCTCGCTCACGGTGTCGCGGAGGTGCTCGCGCCCGACGTAGCCGGCGTCGACGTCGGACGGCGCGACCGGGGCATCCGCTCCGATCCCCGCGACCCGGCGGACCGCCGGCACGATCCGGTCGGTCAGCGAGCGGATGTGCGGCGGCAGCGGGGCCGCGTCTGCGGCCTGCGAGTCGATCGACGCCTGCACGGCCCCGCACGCGTCGTGGCCGAGCACGAGCACCAGCGGCACGCCGAGGACGGCCACCGCGTACTCGAGCGAGCCCAGCACCGACTCGGTGGCGACCTGGCCAGCGTTGCGGACGACGAAGGCGTCGCCGAGTCCGAGGTCGAAGATGATCTCGGCGGACAGGCGCGAGTCGGCGCAGCCGAAGATCGCGACCTTCGGCGCCTGCCCTGCGGCGAGGCTGGCGCGGCGCTCGACGTCCTGATGCGGGTGCGACGGGGTGCCGGCGACGAACCGTTCGTTGCCGCGCCGGAGCTCCCGCCAGGCCTCGGCGGGGGTGACGGCGGGGGGCGTGGCTTGGCTCACGGCGGTTCCTCTCGGCTGGCGGTGCGGGGTGCGGATGCTGGTGGAGCTGCGGTGCCGGCGCTGCGAGTCGTGCCGCGCGGGCCTACTGCGCCTGGATCGTCGGGGTGATCGCGGTCGCGAGCGTCGCGAACTCCTCCGGCGTCGCCGAACCGAGCAGCACGAACGTCGTGCCGCCCGACTCGGTGGTCAGCGCGTACCGCGCGTTGCCGACGTCCTCGTCGCTGTCGCGGTTGTCGTACACGGTCCACTCGACACCGTCGATCGCGACGGTGCCGGTCGCGAGCGTGCGGGCCAGGAGTCCGGCGACCCAGGTCTGGTTCGCCGCCTCGGCCTGGTACATCCCGATGTACTCGTCGCCGGGCGTCAGGTAGCCGACGTACCAGGCGGTGACGCCGTCGGCCTCGCTCCGCCGGATCTCCGCGGCGTTCGCACGCCAGCCGTCGGGCAGTTCGGGTGCCGCGAGGTCGCCGGCCATGCCGGCCTGCGCCTGCTCGGCGGTGCCCGCGACATCGACGTCCCGCTCGATCGGGGTGTCGCTGCGCGGGACCACGAGCACCATAACGAGCACCACGCCGAGCGTCGCGACGAGCGCGTAGACGAGGTTCATGAGCGTCTTGCGCTGCCGGTAGAGCCGGCTGTTCTCGGCCTTGCGGGCCGCGGTCTCCTCGGCCGTCTCGGGGCGGCCGAGTTCGGCGACGACGCGCGGGGGTCGGTCGGCCATCAGCCGCGGACCGTCTCGTCGTCGGATGCCGCGGCGGCGTGCTCGCCGGCGCCGCGCCCGCCGGCACGGGCGGCCTCGAGTCGGGCCTTCGCTCCGATGAGCCATTCCTCGCAGCGGGCCGCGAGGGCCTCGCCGCGCTCCCACAGCGCGAGCGACTGCTCGAGGGTGGCCGACCCCTGCTCGAGCTCGGCGACGACCTTGACGAGTTCGTCGCGCGCCTGCTCGTAGCTCAGCTCGGAGACATCCGTGGGGGTGGGCATGGATCCATTCTATTCGGCGTCGATCAGCCGGTTCGCCGCGCGTTCCCAGCCTTCGGGACTGCGCGTCCGCGGCGCCCGCGCGGTCAGGGACGTCGCGGGTCGGATGCCTCGCCGCGCGACTGCGCGGCGAGCGAGCCGTTCGCGAGCGTGAGGTGCAGCAGCTCGCCGTCGGGCGCGGCATCCGCCTCGGTGACGACGTGGCCCGAGGCATCCTGCACGATCGCGTAACCGCGGTCGAGGGTCGCCTGCGGCGACAGCGCGCGCAGGTGGCCGCGCAGCGACGCCACGTTGGAATGCTGGCGCTCGAGCATCCGCTCGGTGAGGTCGGCGCCCCGCGCGACCCAGCGGGTGATCTCCTCGGCACGGCGGTCGACGATCCAGGTCGGCGTCGCGAGCGCGGGGCGCGAACGGAGGTGCCCGATGCGGTCGGCCTCGCGGGCGAGGACCTCGGTCAGGCGCATGCCGAGCCTCGTGCGGGCGTGCTCGACGCGGGACAGCTCCTCGGCGACGTCGGGCACGACGCGCTTCGCGGCATCCGTCGGGGTGGACGCGCGGAGGTCGGCGACGTCGTCGAGGAGCGGCCGGTCGGCCTCGTGGCCGATCGCCGAGACGATCGGCGTCGTCGAGGCCGCGGCGGCGCGAACCACGCGCTCGTCGCTGAACGGGAGCAGGTTCTGGAAGTCGCCGCCGCCGCGCGCGACGATGATGACCTCGACCTCGGGATCGGCGTCGAGCCGCTCGATGGCCCGGACCACCTCGGGCACCGCGCGATCGCCCTGAACCGAGGCGTAGGCCATGCGGAACTCCACGGCGGGCCACCGCAGCCGCGCGTTGCGCAGCACGTCCTGCTCGGCGTCCGAGTCGCGCCCGGTGACCAGCCCGACCACGGCGGGGAGGAACGGCAGTCGGCGCTTGCGATCGGCGTCGAACAGGCCCTCCGAACGCAGTTGCGCTCGGAGCCGTTCGAGCCGCTCGAGCAGGTCGCCGAGGCCGACGTGCCGCACGTCGAAGACCTGCATCGTGAGCGAGCCGCCCTTGACCCACCAGTTCGGCTTGACCGCGGCGACGACGTGGTCGCCCTGCTTGAACTGCTCGGTGAGCCGCGCTCGCACGGACGACCAGATCGTGAAGGACACCGTCGCGTCGGCGTCGAGGTCTTTCAGCTTGCCGTAGACGTTGCCCGCAGACACGCCCCACTGGGTGACCTCGCCCTCGATCCACACCGTGCCGAGCCGGTCGAGGTACTCCTTGAGCTTGCCCGAGAGCATCGAGACGCTCCACGGGGTCTCGCGCGTGGTGGGGCCTTCGGCCATGGTGCTCCCAGCAGTCGGTCGGGCGGCCCCGCGTAGGATGGGATCGTGACGATCACGACCGACGCCCCCCGGATCGACCTCGGCATGCCGAGGATCCCGAGCGTGCGAGGCCGGCTCAAGGATACCCCCGCCCCCTCCGCCAAGCGCGTGCTGCTCGCCGCGCCGCGCGGCTACTGCGCCGGCGTCGACCGTGCGGTCGTCGCGGTCGAGAAGGCCCTCGAGCACTACGGCGCTCCCGTGTACGTGCGCAAGCAGATCGTGCACAACATCCACGTCGTCACCGAGCTCGAGAAGCAGGGTGCGATCTTCGTCGAGGAGGTCGACGAGGTGCCCGAGGGCGCGCACGTCGTGTTCAGCGCGCACGGCGTCTCGCCGGCGGTCGTGCACGCGGCATCAGACCGCGGCCTGCACGCGATCGACGCGACCTGCCCCCTGGTCACGAAGGTGCACCGCGAGGCCGTGCGGTTCGCGCGCGACGACTTCGAGATCCTGCTCATCGGCCACGAGGGCCACGAAGAGGTCGAGGGCACCGCGGGCGAGGCACCGGACCACGTGACGCTCGTGAACAGCCCCGACGACGTGCCCAACATCGAGGTCCGCGACCCCGACAAGGTCGTGTGGCTCTCGCAGACCACCCTCTCGGTCGACGAGACCATGGAGACCGTGCGACGTCTGCGCGAACGGTTCCCGAACCTGCAGGACCCGCCGTCGGACGACATCTGCTACGCGACGCAGAACCGCCAGGTCGCGATCAAGAAGGTCGCGCAGGACGCCGACCTCGTCATCGTCGTCGGCTCGGCGAACTCGTCGAACAGCGTGCGCCTCGTCGAGGTCGCGCTGGAGTACGGCGCGAAGGCCGCCTACCGCGTCGACTACTCGAGCGAGATCCGCCAGGAGTGGCTCGACGGCGTGTCGACGGTCGGGGTCACGAGCGGGGCGTCCGTGCCCGAGGGGCTCGTGCAGGAGGTGCTGCTCGAACTCGCCGACGCGGGATTCGGGGACGTCGCCGAGGTCAAGACGGCCGAGGAGGACCTGATGTTCTCGCTGCCGAAGGAACTGCGCAAGGACCTGCAGGGCAACCGCGACGAGCGCGCACTCGGCGGGCGGGGTCGCACGGCCTGACGCTCGCAGTCTCGCGAGGCGAGGCCGACGCGCGTCGCGTCGCCGGTGCGTGGCCGACGTGCGTCGCGTCGCCGGTGAGTGGCCGGTGCGCGTCGCGTGGAACGACGTCAGCTGCCGGCGCCAGGCACGGTGCTGAGCGTCCGGAAGAACTCCGGGTCGCTCGCGAACACGAGCATGCTGACGACGAGCACGACGATGAAGGCGGCGACGCCGGCGACGAGCGGGATCCACCAGGCGAGGCGGCCCGCACGCATGCGGGCGCGTGACCACAGGAGCGCGCCGATCCACAGTGCGAGCTGGAGGATCGCGCCGAACCCGATGATCACGGGGACCGCGGGGCCGGCGGTGAACGACGTCGGCGGATCGGTGCCGAGGATCTGGGCAGACATCTGCGCCGACTGCAGCACGCTCTGCGGCAGCGCGATCAGCGAGAAGACGTTGTAGACCGCGCCGAGCGCGCCGAAGACGAGCAGCGCGATGGTCCACATGCGGTCGATCGGGTGCACGACCGGGGGACGCGCGGCGCCGTCGGCACGGTCGGCGCCCCCGCCGAAGGTGAATCGGTCCGCCGCGGGCGGGGGAGCCGCGGGTGACTGCGCCGGTTGCGGCGCGTCGCGGGGGGCCGGCGGCTGCCAGGTCCATCCCTCCGGCGCGTATTCGCCGTAGCGCGGACGAGGCCGCTCGTCGGCGGGCAGCTGGGGCTGGTCAGGCTTGGCCGGGGCGTCCGATGCGGATGCCCCGGGCGTCGCGCCGCCGTCTCGCTGCGGTCCGTCGTTCCGAGCGGCCTCGTCCTGCGTCATCCGGTGCCCTATGCCGTGATCGACTGGCCGGCGGAACCGAGCTGGCGGGTCGACTCGCCCACGCGCACGGCCATGCCCGACTCGGCGACCTTGCCCCAGGCGCGCGGGTCGTACTGCTTCTTGTTGCCGACCGAGCCGTCGACCTTCAGCACGCCCTCGTAGTTCGACAGCATGTAGCCGGCGACCGAACGGGTGAACGCGTACTGGGTGTCGGTGTCGATGTTCATCTTGACGACGCCGTTGGCGACGGCCTCGGCGATCTCGGCGTCGGTCGAGCCGGAGCCGCCGTGGAAGACGAGGTCGAGCGGCTTCGGGCCGGTTCCGTACTTCGCGGCCAGGCCGTCCTGGATCTCCTTGAGCAGCGCCGGGCGCAGCTTCACGTTGCCGGGCGCGTACACGCCGTGCACGTTGCCGAAGGTGAGCGCGGCCATGTACCGGCCCTGGTCGCCGAGGCCGAGTGCCTCGACCGTGGAGATCGCGTCGTCGAGGGTCGTGTAGAGCGCGTCGTTCGAACCCTCGTGCTTGACGCCGTCCTCCTCGCCGCCGACGACGCCGATCTCGACCTCGAGGATCGCGTTGATCGCCTTCATGCGCGGCAGGATCTCCTTCGCGATCTCGAGGTTCTCGTCGAGCGGCACGGCCGAGCCGTCCCACATGTGCGACTGGAAGATCGGGTTGCCGCCGGCCTTGACGGCCTCCTCGGACGCCTCGAGCAGCGGGAACACGAAGTCGGCGAGCGCCGGCTTCGGGCAGTGGTCGGTGTGCAGCGCGACGGTGACGGGGTACGACTTCGCGACCTCGTGTGCGAAGCGCGCGAACGCGAGCGCGCCCGTGGCCCGCGCCTTGACCGTGTGACCGGCGAAGTAGTCGGCACCGCCCGTGGTGACCTGGATGATGCCGTCGGACCCGGATTCGGTGAGGCCCTGCAGCACCGCGTTCAGCGTCTGCGACGAGGACACGTTGAATGCCGGGAACGCGAAGCCCTTCGACTTCGCGGTGTCGAGCATCTCGGCGTACTGCTCGGGGGTGGCGATGGGCATGGACGCTCCTTCGAAGACGAGGTGGGTTCGCGGTCGATTCTAGCCAGTCGGGTCGAGCGGCCCGCGCGGGGCCGTCGGAGCGCGGGGCAGGATGGACGCGTGGATCGACGATTGACCGACGGATTCCTGCGGGCCTGCGCCGAGGCGGCGGCCGCCGCGCACCCGTACATCGGTCGGGCCGACGGTCATGCCGTCGACGGCGCCGCGGTGACCGCGCTGCGCGCAGCCCTCGACCGATTGCCGATGGAAGCGACGGTGGTGGTCGGCGAGGGCGAGAAGGACGATGCGCCGATGCTCGCCCCGGGGGAGCGGCTCGGCGCGCGCGCACCGGATGCCCCGGCGTTCGACCTCGCGATCGACCCGGTCGACGGCACGCGGCTCGCGGCCGCAGGCCTGCCCGGCTCGCTGGTGGTCGTCGCGGTCGCTCCCCGCGGAGCGCTCGCCGAACTGGGCGATGCGCACTACCTCGAGAAGCTCGCCACCTGGCTCCCGGCCGAGCAGCAGTCGGATGCCTCGGGCCCTGGGCCGGCCCCGATCCTCGAGCGACTGCCGTGGCTCGTGGGCCGCATCGCCGAGGAGCGCGGCGTGCGCCCCTCCGAGGTCGTCGTCGCCGTGCAGGACCGGCCGCGCAACGCGCCCTACGCCGACGCGGCACGTGCGGCCGGCGCGACGATCGAGCTGTTCGAGCACGGCGACGTCGAACGCACGTTCCGCGCGGCACGGGCCGGGCAGGGCGTCGACATCGTGGCGGGCATCGGCGGGGCGCCTGAGGGCGTGCTCATGGCGGCGGCGCTGCGTTCGATCGGAGGGGATCTCCGCGCCCGCCCGGCGCCGCAGTCCGCGGGCGAAGCCGAGCGGGTCGGACGTTCGGGCTTCGACCCCGAACGTGCGCTCGACCACGACGCGCTCTGCGGCGCGGCGAGCGATGCGGTCGCGGTGTTCGTCGCGGCGGTCACGGACTGCGAACTGCCGCCCGCGCTGCCGGGCGTGTCGGTCGTGGCGTCGGGCGTGCGCAGGGTGAACGTCTGGGACGGCACCCGCGGGGCGGCGGTCCTCGACGTCCCGCCGTCGGGCTGACGGATCCGGATCGCCGGCACCCGGACGCGCTACCCTGAGCTGTCGGGGAGCAGCTGGCAGAGGGGACGATCGGATGCCGCGCAAGTCGCTCGTGAGCACCGTGGCGGACGCCGTGCTCGACCAGATCGTCGCGGGCGAGCTCGCGCCCGGGGACGCCCTGCCGAGCGAGGCCGAGCTCGGGGTCATCCACGACGTGAGCCGGATCACGATCCGCGAGGCGGTGAAGACGCTGCAGGCGCAGGGCGTGCTGCGGGTGGAGAACGGCCGCGGCAGCTTCGTGAATCCGATCGATCGTTGGGTCTCGCTCGACGCGGTGCTGCGCGTGGTCTCCGCCGGCGGCCGCGACGCCGAGGTCGCCGTGCAGTTGATCGAGGTGCGGCGGATGCTCGAGACCGGGGCGGCCGCACTCGCGGCGACCAGGTGCACCGACGCGGACCTGTCCGAGCTGGGTGAGCTGGTCTCGCGGATGCGGACGGCGAGCGAGCGCGCCGACGTCGACGCCTTCGTCGAGGCGGACCTCGCCTTCCACGACGTGATCCTGCGCGCGAGCGGCAACGTGTTCCTGAGGGTCATGTTCGAGCCGCTGACGCGGGTCCTCGCGCAGCGGCGGGCGCAGACGTCGCGCGTGCCGGAGATCCAAGTGCATGCCATCGCGGAGCACGCAGCCGTGCTCGACGCGCTCCGGACCGGGGAGGTCGAGGCTTCTCGTGCCGCGATGGATCGGCACATGGACCAGACGCTGGCCGACCTGCGCACCTACGTCCTCGGCGGCTGATCGGGCGGCTTCGGGTTGACTTCCTCTGCAGCTGAGGTAACCTGTATGACAGCAGGCAGCAGATAGCGAAGTCGACGCCTGTGGATACGGAGCAGTAGCCACCATGAACGAACACGACCTCACGGCCCGGTTCCCCGCGGCGATCGAGATCGACGCGCAACGCGTGTCCGAGGCGTTCAGCGCAGCGGATCGCACCCTGATCGTGCTCGACGACGATCCCACCGGCACCCAGTCGGTCGCCGACCTTCCGGTGCTCACGCGGTGGGAGGTCGAGGACTTCGCCTGGGCCTTCGAGCGCGACGCGCCGGCGGTGTACGTGCTGACCAACACCCGCAGCCTCGACCCCGTGGCCGCCGCAGACCGCAACCGCGAGGTCGTGCGGAACGCCCTCGCGGCCGCCGACGGCCGCCGCCTCGACTTCGTCAGCCGCGGCGACTCGACCCTGCGCGGGCACTTCCCGCTCGAGACCGACGTGATCGCCGAGGAACTCGCCGCGGCGGGCGCCGGCGAGATCGACGGCGTCGTGATCGTCCCCGCGTTCCCCGACGCCGGTCGTGTGACGATCGGCGGGGTCCACTACATGCGCGACGGCGACGCGCTCACCCCGATCGCGGACACCGAGTTCGCCGGAGACTCCACCTTCGGATACCGCGAATCCGAGCTCGCGCGCTGGGTCGAGGAGAAGGCCGGCGGCCGGGATCGCGCCGAGGACGTCATCGTGCTCGACCTCGGGATCATCCGCGCCGGAGCCGACGCGATCGCCGCTGCGCTCGCCGAGGCATCCGATCGTCGACCCGTCGTCGCCGACGCCGTCGACGAGGACGACCTCCGCGCACTCGCGCTCGGACTCGACCGCGCGGAACGCGCCGGCAAGCGACTGCTGTATCGCGTGGGGCCGCCCTTCGTCCGTGCACGCATCGGCCAGCGACGGCGAGCGCCCCTGACCGCGACGGAGGCGTACGGCTCGGAAGCCGGCACGGCCGGGGGCGGGCTGATCGTCGTCGGTTCCCACGTCGGCCTGACCTCGCGCCAACTCGCCGTGCTCCGGGCGCAGCGACCCGGCGTCGTCACGTTCGAGCTCGACGTGGATCGCATCATGCTCGGAGCGGAGTCCGCGCACACCCACCTCGACGAGATCGCGGACCGCATCACCGCCGCCCTCGCCGACGGAGACGTGGTCGTGCACACGAGCCGGACGCTCGTGCGCACCGACGATCCCGATGAGAGCCTCGAGATCTCGCGGCGGGTGTCGGCCGCCGTCGTCGACGTCGTGCGCCGCACGCTCGAGCGGCGCGCGCCGCGATTCGTCGTCGCGAAGGGCGGGATCACGTCCAGCGATGTCGCCTCGCACGGCCTCGAGATCCGGCGCGCGATCGTGCGCGGTCCGATGCTTCCGGGCATCGTCTCGCTCTGGGAGCCCGCCGACGGCCCTGCGACCGGCATCCCGTACATCGTCTTCGCCGGCAACGTCGGCACCGACGACTCCCTCGCGCGTGTCGTCGACACGCTCACCGCATCCCCGGTGCCCGCGGGCGCCTGAGCCGATCCCGGCCACGACGAGAAGGAACTCGCATGCACACCACCGCCGACCACCAGCCCGCCACCGGAACCCCGGATGCCCCCGTCCGGGCCGCCTCGACCGTCGCCGTCCTCGGCCTCGGTGCGATGGGACTGCCGATGGCGACCCGGCTCACCGCCGGGCTCGCCGTCCACGGATTCGACATCGCGCAGCCGCGACTCGACCTCGCACGCGAGTCAGGCGTCCGGGTCTTCGACTCGGCCCGCGCGGCGGTGGCCGACGCGGACGCCGTGCTCCTCGCCGTGCGCGACGCGGCGCAGCTCGACGACGTGCTCTTCGCCGGGGAGACGGGCATCGCCGCCGCGCTCGCACCCGGATCCGTCGTGATCCTCACCAGCACGGTCGGCACCGACGGCCTCGCCGACGTCGTGACCCGGCTGTCCGCGCTCGGCGTGGAGCTGGTGGATGCCCCCCTCTCCGGCGGACCGGTCCGCGCCGGTGCCGGCGACCTGCTCATCGTCGTCGGAGCCACGCCTGACGCATACGCCAAGGCCGCACCGGTGCTCGAACTCCTCGCCTCCACGCTCACCCTCGTCGGCGACCGACCCGGTGACGGCCAGGCGCTCAAGACCGTCAACCAGCTGCTGTGCGGGGTCCACATCGCGGCCGCCGCGGAGGCGCTCGCCCTCGCCGACGCGCTCGGACTCGACCGCGAGAAGACCCTGGCCGCACTCGAAGCCGGCGCCGCCGGCTCGTTCATGCTGAGCAATCGCGGCCCGCGGATCCTGCAGGCGTACGACGAGACCGGTGCCGAGGTCCTGAGCCGGCTCGACATCTTCGTGAAGGACATGGGCATCGTCGGCAAGGCGGCGCGCGGCGCCGGGCTGGCGACGCCCGTGGCCGCGGCGGCCGAGCAGCTCTACCTGATCGGTCAGTCCCAGGGACTCGGCGCGGCCGACGACTCCGCCGTGATCCGCGCCGTCGCCCCGTCGCGCCGCGACGGCTGAATCCCACCCCTCCGAACCGCACGCCCACGACCCGCGCGGTCAGCACGACCGCCGAATACGCTCTGACGTCAAAGGAGACCGAACATGTCCACCATCGCCCTGTTGGCCATCGCGGCGGGCGGCATCGCGCTGCTCCTGCTGCTCATCATCAGGTTCAAGGTCCACGCGTTCCTCGCGCTGCTGATCGTGAGCATCCTGGTCGGCCTCGCAGCCGGGCTGCCGCTCGCCACGATCCCCGCGACCGACGACGCACCCGAGAAGCTCGGCATCATCCCGGCGATCATCGCGGGCATGGGCGGCACGCTCGGGTCGGTCGCCCTCCTCGTCGCGCTCGGCGCGATGCTCGGCAAGATCATCGAGATCTCCGGCGGCGCCGAGAGCCTCGCGGGCCGGTTCACGAAGATCCTCGGACCGAAGCGGATCGCCGCCGCGCTCACGGCCGCCGCGCTCGTGCTCGCCATCCCGGTCTTCTTCGACGTGGGCTTCATCGTGCTCGTGCCCATCATCTACGGCTTCGCGAAGCTCGCCGGGGTCGACCCGGTGAAGTACGGCCTCCCGATCGCCGGGATCATGCTCGCGGTCCACGTCTCCATCCCGCCGCACCCGGGCATCGTCGGCGGCGCCGCGCTCCTCGGAGCCGACCTCGGCTGGATCACGCTGATCGGACTGGCCATCACGATCCCGCTCGGCGTGCTCGCGCACTTCGCGTCCAAGTGGTTCAACCGCATCGACTACCCGATGCTCCCCGCGACCGCGGCGTCGTTCGAGGCCTTCGGCAGCGGCGACCGCACGGGCCTCGGCGGCGGCACCGGGGGCGGGGCATCCGGTTCCGGAACCACCGCCACCATGCTGCGCACGGAAGCGCCGCCGAGCGCGGGCATGATCGTCACCCTCATCCTCATCCCGCTGGTGATGATCGGTCTCGGCACGCTCGGCGCGACCCTCCTGCCGGCCGGCGACCCCGCGCGCGACGTGCTCGGCTTCATCGGCGCGCCGATGTTCGCCCTGCTCGTCACCGTGCTGCTCGCCGGATTCCTCCTCGGCACGCGTCGCGGCTGGAGCGCGGCCCACCTCGCCGAGGTCTCGGAGTCCGCGCTCGGCCCGGCCGCGGTCGTGATCCTCGTCACCGGCGCCGGTGGCGCATTCGCGAGGATCCTGACGGAGTCGGGCATCGGCGCCGCGCTCTCGGAGTCGTTGCTCGCGACGGGCCTGCCCCTGCTGCTGCTCGCGTTCCTGGTCTCGCTCGCGCTGCGCGCGGCCCAGGGCTCCGCGACGGTCGCCATCCTCACCACGTCCGGGCTGCTCGCGGCGACGATCGCCGACGGCGGATTCTCCGCGGTGCAGGTCGCCCTGCTCGCGCTCGCCATCGCGTTCGGCGCGCTCGGCCTCTCGCACGTCAACGACTCGGGCTTCTGGGTGGTCACGAGGTACCTCGGCCTCTCG
This sequence comes from Agromyces sp. LHK192, assembly GCF_004006235.1. Classification (NCBI taxonomy): domain Bacteria; kingdom Bacillati; phylum Actinomycetota; class Actinomycetes; order Micrococcales; family Microbacteriaceae; genus Agromyces; species Agromyces sp. LHK192. Next base: position 2,738,676 of record NZ_CP034753.1, on the reverse strand, counting down.
GTCAAGGACGGCCTGCGCAGTTGGACGCTCCTGACGACCATCCTCGGACTCGCCGGGTTCGCCCTGGTCGCCGTGGCGTGGGGCATCGTGGCCGCGGTCGGGGCCTGACCGCCCCCTGCGCAGTCGTGCGAGCCCGGCTCGCGCGACCGCGCGGACGCGTTTGCCCGCTTGTTAAGAACGCGATTTCTTACTCCGCGACCTCGCCGTTGGAACTGCCGGATCCGACAGGCCCCGAATAGGCTCGAAGACGCGGAGACCCCGCACCACCCTCGGAAGGATCGATGTTGAGCACCGACGAAGACAGCCTCTACCTGCACCCCGACCGCAACATCGCCATCGAACTGGTGCGAGCGACCGAGGCGGCCGCCATCCGCTCCTACCCCTGGATCGGGCGCGGCGACAAGCTCGGCGCAGACGGCGCGGCGGTCGACGCGATGCGGGCCTTCCTCGGCACCGTGAACTTCGACGGCACCGTCGTCATCGGCGAGGGCGAGAAGGACGCTGCGCCCATGCTCTTCAACGGCGAGCGCGTCGGCACTGGTCGCGGGCCCGCCTGCGACATCGCGGTCGACCCCATCGACGGCACCTCGCTCACCGCCGCCGGACGCCACAACGCGCTCTCGGTCATCGCGGTCGCCGACCGCGGCACGATGCTCGACGCATCCAGCGTCTTCTACATGGACAAGATCGTGACGGATGCCACGGGCCACGGCGTCATCGACATCCGCAAGCCCATCGGCGAGAACCTGCGAGCGCTCGCCGCCGCCAAGGGCAAGCAGGTCGGCGAGCTCCGCATCGCGGTCCTGAACCGCGACCGCCACGAGCAACTCATCGCCGACATCCGCGAGGCCGGCGCCGGCACCCGCCTCATGAGCGACGGCGACGTCGCCGGCGGCATCAACGCCGCACGCTACGAGTCGCGCATCGACATGTGCGTCGGGATCGGCGGCAGCCCGGAGGGCATCACGACCGCGTGTGCGATCAAGGCGCTCGGCGGCTTCATGCAGGGGCGG